>NZ_JAUVWH010000084.1 GCF_030604225.1 Geoalkalibacter sp. | reverse complement strand
GAAGAGATCGTCGGCGCCGTGGTTGTAGACCACCAGGCGGTTGCCGAGATCCTCGAAGGGGCAGGCGCGGCGGCGCAAAAAGTCGCGCAGACCCTCCCCGGGCTGACTGATTTCGATGACCTCGCGGCCGACATGGGTGGCGATCAGGGCGGCGGGCGCGCCCTCCACCAGCACCTTGCCGCGGTCGACGATCACCAGCCGGTCGCACAGCCGGGCCGCCTCGTCCATGTAATGGGTGGTGAGCAGGATGGTCAGGCCGCCCTGCTTGAGATCCTCCAGGCGCTGCCACACCTGATGGCGCGACTGGGGATCGAGGCCGGTGGTGGGCTCATCGAGAATCAGCAGCTCGGGGCGGTTGATCAGCGAGCGCGCCAGCATCAGGCGGCGTTTCATGCCGCCGGAGAGTTCGCGGATATTGGCGCCGGCGCGATGATCGAGGGCGAAGAACCGGAGCAGTTCATCGGCGCGGGCGCGCGCCGGCTCGCGCGGCAGGTCGAAATAGCGCGCGTAGACCAGCAGGTTTTCGCGCACCGAGAGATCAGGGTCGAGATTGTCCTCCTGCTGGCAGATGCCCATGCGCTGCTTGATGTGGCGCAGGTCGGTAGGCATGTCCCGGCCGAACACCCGCAGGCGGCCACCGTCCAGGGGGCTGTAGCCGTAGAGCATGCGAATCGTCGTGGTCTTGCCCGCGCCGTTGGGGCCGAGCAGCCCGAAGCATTCGCCGCGCGTCACGCGAAAGGACAGGCCGTCCACCGCCTTGAAGGCGCCGTAGGCTTTTTCCAGCGCCTCGGCGTCGAGGATCGCCGTCATGCCCGCCTCCGGTCCGTGAACAACGCGGGGACTGCCTCCGCCGGCAGGGGCCGGCCGAACAGGTAGCCCTGGCCCAGGTCGCAGCCCTTGTCGCGCAAAAAGGCGAGTTGCTCCGCCGTCTCCACCCCCTCGGCGACGACCCGCAGATCCATGCTCTTGCCCAGGGCGATGACCGAGGCGGCAATGGCCGCGTCGTTGCTGTCGATCAGCACGTCACGCACGAACTCCTGGGCGATTTTCAGCTTGGCGATGGGAAAGCGCTTGAGATAGGCCAGGGACGAATAGCCCGAGCCGAAATCGTCGATGGCCAAAGACAAACCGAGGCCCTTGAGGGCCTGCATGGTCAGAATGGCTCCCTCGGTATTGCCGAGGATCATGCTTTCGGTCAGTTCCAGTTCCAGCAGGCGCGGGTCCAGGCCCGTCTCTCGAAGAATCGCGGAGATGCGCTCCACCAGGTCGTTCTGGCGGAACTGGCGCGCCGAGATGTTGACCGCCATGGTGACCGCCGGCAGGCCCGTGCGCTGCCAGGCGAGGTTCTGGGCGCAGGCGGTGCGCGTCACCCACTCGCCGATGGGCACGATCAGGCCGGTCTCCTCGGCCAGGGGAATGAAGTCCGCCGGGGAGATGATCCCCAACTCGGGATGCCGCCAGCGCACCAGGGCCTCGAATCCGACGAGCCGCTCGTCGGCGAGATCGAATTGCGGCTGATAGTGAAGAAGCAGCTGGTCGCGCTCCAGGGCCTGGCGCAGGCTGCTTTCCAGCAGCAGCAGCTCGTGGGCGCGGGCGTTCATGTCCGCGGTGTAGAACTGATAGGTGTTGCGGCCCAGCTCCTTGGCGCGATACATGGCCGCGTCGGCGCATTTCATCAGGGTGTCGACATCCCGGCCGTCGTTGGGGAACAGGCTCACCCCGATGCTGCCCGTGGCGTAGAGGGAATAGCCGTCGACCTCCACGGGACGGTCGAGGTGGCGCAGAATCTTTTGCGCGATGGCGGCGACCTGCTGCAGATTGTCCACCGCGTCGATGACGATCATGAATTCGTCGCCGCCGAGCCGCGCCACCGTATCGCCGGCGCGAACGCAACCGCTGAGCCGCTGGGCCACCTCGCGCAGCAGATGATCGCCCAGGGCATGGCCGAGGGAGTCGTTGATTTTTTTGAAGCGATCCAGATCAAGGAAGAACAGCGCGACCTGGTGGCCCTCGCGGTGGGCCTTGGCCAGGGCATGTTCGAGGCGGTCCTGGAACAGCAGGCGATTGGGCAGATCCGTCAGGGGGTCATGATGGGCGAGCTGCTCAAGGCGCGCCTCCTTGCGCAGCAGATCGGCATTGGCCTCGGCCAGTTCGCGGGTGCGCCGGTCGACCCGCTCTTCCAGGTTGTGGTGCGCCAGGCGGATCTGAGTGAATTTATCCCGCAGGGACGCGGTCATCTCCCGGCAGTTGTGAATCAAGTCATGGATTTCGCGGATCGGGCTGGCCGGCCAGTCGGGATCCGTCTCGCCTTGTTCGAGTCGGGCGGGAATGCCGTGGGTGGCTTGGGAAAGGGTGCCCAGGGGGGTGGCGACGCGGCGGCCCAGCAGCCAGGCCAGAGCCAGGCAGACGTAGGTCAGAGTGGTGAGCACGAAGAAGGAACGGGTCACGATCTCCCGCAGTTCGGCGAGCAGCGGCGCGATGGATTTCTCGACGACCAGGCGCAGGTCGGTCCGATTGTCAACGGGGAGTAGCAACAGGTAGGAGGAGCGCCGCCAGCGCTCGGAAATGGGCGTGGAGAATTTTTCCGAGCGAGGAACGCGATGAAAAACATTCCCGCCCAGCGGGCGCAGTTGCGCACCGGCTCCGGGGTCATAGCTGGGGCCGGTTTCCACGCCCGGGCCAGCGGCCAGCAGGATTTCGCTACCGGCCAGCAGGCGCAGGCGATATTCGCCGATCCGGCTTTCTTCGCTGAGCAGGTTTTTCAGGGAACCCAGGGTTTCGGGCGAGAAATCCCCCGCCGCCGAGGCCTGCGCAGGCATGGGCAGGTGGGCGATGCCCTGCGTCAGGCGCAGCCCTTTTTCCCTGAGATCCTCCAGGATATGGCCTTGCAGCTGAACGACGGAACTTTTCAGGTAAAGGCCGGTCATCGCCACCCCCGGCAGCACCAGGAAGTCGATCATCAGGGTCTGCAGCAGTAGGCTCAGGGACATGCGTTCCTGGGGCTTGATTCCGGGGAACCAGCGGCGCAGGGGCAGCAGCAGAACCAGGCTGGCGATGGCGGCATTGGCGATGCCGTTGACGCAGTTCTTCGCCGCGATGAGCAGGCCGACCTGGAAATCGGCGCCCATGAGCAAAAAGCTCAGCAGCACCAGGGGCGAACCCAGCAGGCCCCAATAGAGGGCGCTGCCGAAGATGAGATTGCGATTGTGGCGGCGCTGCTCCAGCCAGGCGATGAAGGCGACCTCGGCGATGAACCAGAGAGGCGCGTAGGGATGGCCAACCAGCAGGGGCACCACGCTGTTGGCGCTGGCCGCCGTCGCCAGGCCCCAGGCGGGGCCCAGCAGGCGCAGGGCGAGCAAGGCCAGGATGTTCCCCGGAAAAAACAGGAACACCAGGGGAATGTCCAGGGGCGTCAGGTTGGCCAGGGGGGCCGCCGTCAGCAACAGCAGCGAGACGATCCAACGGCGGCCCGCAAGAGAAGGGGATGGGTGCATCAAACCCTCAGCCCTGAAGATCCCGGGAACCCATCGCGGCTACTTCGCCGCAAAAGGCGCCACGGGAGTGATCTTCCAGATATCGCGGCTGTATTCGCGCATGGTGCGGTCGGTGGAAAACTTGCCGCTGGCCGCCGTGTTGAGAATGCTCATGCGCGCCCAGCGCTCGCGGTCGCGGTAGGCGTCGTTGGCCTGCTGCTGGGCATCGAGGTAGCCGCGGAAATCCGCCGCCGTCAGCCAGGGATCGTGGCGGCTGGTGACCGAGGCCAGGATCGGGTCGAAAATGTGGGGCTCGAACTGGTTGAAATGGCCGCTCTCCAGCAGTTGCAGCACCCGCGCCAGGTCGTTGTCAGCGGCGATGATGGCGGCCGGGTCGTAGTGCTTGCGGGTTTCGACCACCTCCTCGGCGGTGAGGCCGAAGAGGAAGAAGTTTTCCGCGCCCACTTCCTCGCGAATCTCGATGTTGGCGCCGTCGAAGGTGCCGATGGTCACCGCGCCGTTCATCATGAACTTCATGTTGCCGGTGCCCGAGGCCTCCTTGCCCGCCGTGGAAATCTGCTCCGAGAGATCCGTGCCGGGGCAGATGGTTTCCATGGCCGTGACGCCGTAGTTGGGGAAGAACACCACCTTGAGCAGTTCGCCCACCGCCGGGTCGTTGTTGATCACCCGCGCCACGTTGTTGACCAGCTTGATGATGCGCTTGGCCATGGCGTAGCCCGGCGCCGCCTTGCCGCCGATGAGCACGCAGCGCGGCACCAGGCCCTGGGCGTCGCCGCGCTTGATGCGGTCGTAGATGTGGATGACGTGCAGCACGTTGAGCAGTTGGCGCTTGTACTCGTGAATGCGTTTGACCTGCACGTCGAACAGGGCATCCGGGTCGAAGCGCACCCCGCAGCGGGCTTCCACCAGCTCGGCGAGGCGTTCCTTGTTGGCGCGCTTGACCGCCAGCCACCGCGCGCGGAAGGCCTGGTCGTCGGCGAGGGGTTCCAGGCGGCGCAACTCGTCGAGATGATCCACCCAGTCGCTGCCGAGGCGTTCGCGCAGCAGCCGGCTCAGGTCGGGATTGGCATAAGCCAGCCAGCGCCGCGGAGTGACGCCGTTGGTCTTGTTGTTGAACTTCTCCGGCCACATCTCGTAAAAATCGCGGAACAGCCCCTCGGTGAGCAACCGCGAATGCAGGGCCGCCACGCCGTTGACGGAGAAACTTCCGACGATGGCCAGATAGGCCATGCGCACCATGGGCTCGGGGCCTTCCTCGATGATGGACATGCGCCGGATGCGTTCCTTGTCGCCCGGCCGGCGCTGCGCCACCTCGGCGAGAAAACGCGCGTTGATCTCGTAGATGATGTCGAGCAGGCGCGGCAGTAGGCGCTCGAACATGCGCACCGGCCACTTCTCCAGGGCCTCGGGCAGCAGGGTGTGGTTGGTGTAGGCCATGGTCCGGGTGGTGACGTTCCAGGCTTCGTCCCAGCTCAGGACATGGTCGTCGAGGAGCAGGCGCATCAGTTCCGGGACACAGACCGCTGGATGGGTGTCGTTGAGCTGAAAGACGTTTTTCTCCGCAAAACCGTTGAGGTCGATGCCGACGGTGCCGATCCACTGCTGGAGCACGTCCTGCAGGCTCGCCGAGGCGAGGAAATACTGCTGCCGCAGGCGCAGTTCCTTGCCGCTCTCCGAGGCGTCGTTGGGATAGAGCACCATGGTGATCTTCTCGGCGTCGTTCTTGGCCGCCACCGATTCGGGGTAGGCGCCGGCGTTGAATTCGCCGAGGTTAAATTCATCCGTGGCCGCCGCGCTCCACAGACGCAGGGTATTGACGGTGCCGTTACGGTAGCCGGGAATGGGAATGTCGTAGGGCACCGCCAGCACGTCGTTGGTGTCGATCCAGCGCGCGTTGAGGCGCCCGTCGGGGCCGCGCTTGACCTCGCTGCGGCCGCCGAAACGCACCCGCTGGGCGAACTCGGGGCGCTCGATCTCCCAGGGATTGCCCTCGCGCAGCCAGTGGTCGGGTTCCTCCACCTGCTCGCCGTTGCGGAATTTTTGGCGGAACATGCCGTAGTGGTAGCGGATGCCGTAACCGCGCACGGGCAACTGGAGTGTCGCGCAGCTGTCGAGAAAGCAGGCCGCCAGTCGCCCCAGGCCGCCGTTGCCCAGGCCCGCGTCGGCCTCGCACTCGGCGAGCTCGGCCAACTCCAGCCCGTAGCGGCGCAGCGCCGCCTCGGCCTCGCCGTTGAAGCCCAGATTGAGAATGGCGTTGCCCAGGGCGCGCCCCATGAGATATTCCAGCGAAATGTAATAGGCCTGCCGGCAGTCGCTTTCCTGGTGGGCATAACGGGTGTTGCGCATGCGCTCCATGAGCCGGTCGCGCAAGGTCAGAGCCAGGGCATCGTAGAGGTAGTGGGGCGTGCGGCAATAGCGGTCGCGACCCAAATGATGCACGTAGTAACGGCGAAAGTCATCCGCCAGGCTTTGGGCATCATTGCCCAGGGGCGGCACCTCGGTCAGGGCGGGCAGGGGCTGGCTGACTTCAAACTGGCGTATGGGCATGGTCATCCTTCCTTTATCGTGAGGGTGGGGGCCCGGCGGCCTGATTGTCGCGCCTACTTGCGCTTTTTCTTTTCCTGGGGCTTTTTCAGCAGATCGGCGAAGGTCCCCATGCCGGGGGCGGCGCCTCCCTGCTGATTGAGATAGGCCTGGAGATCCAGCGCGGACCCCTCGGGCGCTTCCTCCGTGGCCGGCACCAGGGCGATGCGCCGCGCTTCATGATCGATTTTTTCGACGCGCACCGCCAGTTCCTGGCCTTCCTTGAGCGCCTCGCGGGCGTGGCTGATGCGCTTGCCGGCGCCGAGGCGGGAGATGTGCACCAGGCCGTCGATGCCTTCACCCAGGGTGACGAAGGCGCCGAAGGGCGTGAGGCGCGCCACCTTGCCCTGATGCACCGAGCCCTCGGGAAAATCGCGGCTCACCTGCTCCCAGGGGTCGGCCAGGGTGTCGCGGCGGCTGAAGGAGAAGCGGTTGGCGACCCAGTCGATGCTCTTGATGACCACCTCGATCTCCTGGCCTTCGTGGAGCACCTCGCGCAGATCCTCCACCCGGCCCCAGGCGATTTCCGAAATGGGCAACAGGCCTTCCACGCCGCCGATGTCGATGAAGGCGCCGAAATCGCGCAGGGAGGTCACCCGGCCGCGCACTTTCATGCCCTCGCGCAGGCTCTCGCGCAGTCCCTCGCGCTGCCGCTCACGCTCTTCTTCCAGCACCGCCCGGTGGGACACCACGATGTTGCGCCCCTGCTCGCCGTACTGGCTGATGCGGAAGGGCAGGGTGCGGCCCAGCCATTGCTCGGCGGCGTCGGTGCGGCGCAGGCCCATCTGCGAGTAGGGGCAGAAGGCGCGGGTCTGCCCGGCGAGGCGCACCTCGAAGCCGCCCTTGATTTCCTTTTCCACCACGCCGTCCACGGGGATGCCGGTTTTCCAGGCGTCCTCCAGCTCGCCGCGCCCCGCCGCGCCGCCGATGCGCAGGGCAAA
Source organism: Geoalkalibacter sp. (assembly GCF_030604225.1). Lineage (GTDB taxonomy): Bacteria > Desulfobacterota > Desulfuromonadia > Desulfuromonadales > Geoalkalibacteraceae > Geoalkalibacter. The sequence continues at coordinate 7,396 of NZ_JAUVWH010000084.1, read as the reverse complement.
ACGCAGCTCGCCGCCGGCGCGGCTGAGAAAGTAGACGTCGAGTTCCTCACCCACGGCCACCGTCGGCTTGCCTTCGGCGTCGAGCACCTCCTTGCGGTCGAGCACGCCCTCGCCCTTCTGGCCCACGTCAAGAAACACCCAGTCGCCGCTCAAGGCCAGCACCCGAGCGCGCACCTTCTGCCCCGGCTCCAGCTTGGGCGTGGTCTTACCGCCGAGGCTTGCTTCCAGCATGGCGGCGAAATCCTCCTCGGGCTCCTCGGCGTCGTGATTATCCTTGGGATGGTTGGTCATATAAAATCTCCTTAAAAATAAATCGCGCGCGGATCGACGCGGAAAAAGCTAGCTCAATCAGGGTAAATGTAGCTCTTTTCTCAAAGTCTCCCCTCCCCTGGTGGGAGGGGACTAAGGGGAGGGGGGCTCTGAGCCAAATCTCCCTCTCCCATGCAGGGAGAGGGAGATTGAATCCGTATTTATCCTGAAAATCCGTGTCCCATGATTTGGCTCTAAGCTCTCGCTTTTTTCTTGTCGCTGACGGCCGACTCACGCGGCTCCTCGCCGAGCAGCACCGCGATCCAGCGCGTATCCGGGCCGCTTTCCAGGGCAATCTTGACGGTCATGGTCAGGGGCACCGAAAGCAGCATGCCCACCGGCCCGAGAATCCAGCCCCAGAACACCAACGAGACGAACACCACCAGGGTCGACAGCCCCAGGCCGCGGCCCATGACCTTGGGTTCGATGATGTTGCCGAAGATCACGTTGATCAGAACGTAGCCCGCCGCCACGACCAGCGCGCGCAGTCCGCCGAACTGGATGAAGGCGAGCAGCACGGCGGGCAGGGCGGCGATGATGGAGCCGATGTTGGGCACGTAGTTGAGCAAAAAGGCAAGCAGCCCCCAGAGGATGGGAAAATCGACGCCGAGGAGCGCGACCCAGAGGGTCACCGCCAGTCCCGTGCCGAGGCTGACCAGGGTCTTCATCGCCAGGTAGCGCTTGATGCCTTCGGCGACCCGCGTCAGGTGTCCCGCCGGCACCTCGGCGTTGTGGAAGGCGGCGCGCAGCTTGGCGGGGAAGCTTGCCGCCTCAAGCAGCATGAAGATTACCGTGAGCAGGATCAGAAACATGTTGGTCAGCACGCCGCCGAAGCCGGTGAGCATGGAGGCGACCAGGCGCATGACCGCGCCGGGGTCGATGAAATCGAGAAACTGCTGGCGGGGAATGTCCACCCCGAAGCGCGCCAGAAAGGCGAGCAGGCCCGTCGCTTCTTCCTTGAGGCGCTGCTGGTAGAGGGGCAAATTCTGGATGAAGGTGTCGATGGAGCTGCCGACGAAGGCGCCCAGCAGCAGTTCCAGGCCGATCACCCCCAGCAGCACCGTCATCACCGCCGCGAAAGGCGGCAGGCCGCGCTTTTTCAACCAGAAAAAAGCCGGACCGCAGATGATGGCGAGAAAGATGGCAAGGAGAAAAGGGACGATTATCGGCGCCGCTTCGCGCATGCCCGCCACCAGCACCACGAAAGCGCCGCTGGTCAGGAGAAAGCGCGAACCTCGACCCCAGGCTGTTTGATCGGACATGGCAAGACAGGCCTCGGAGAGAAAATCGCTGCTATTGGACAACAAAAGGGGGGAGGGCGTCAATCGGTTCCCTTGCTCCCTTTTCGTGTCGCCCCTTGACGGCAGGGTGGAACGGCGTTATTTTTGCTGAAAAATTTTATCGAGAATTAAAATGATCGTCGGCGTTCCCACCGAAATCAAGACCCACGAATACCGTGTCGCCCTCACTCCGGCCGGCGCCCGCACCCTCGTCGAGGACGGCCACCGGGTGCTGGTGCAGGCCGGCGCCGGGTTGGGCAGCGGCATCCTCGACGAGGAATACCGCCGCGCCGGCGCCGAACTGGTGGGCAGCGCCGCCGAAGCCTTCGCCGCCGATCTGGTGGTCAAGGTCAAGGAACCCCTGGCGGCGGAATACGATTTCCTGCGGCCCGGCCAGATTTTGTTCACCTACCTGCATCTGGCCCCCGCCCGCGAGCTGACCCTCAAGCTGCTGGCACGCGAGGTGTCCGCCGTGGCCTATGAAACCATCGAGTTGCCCGACGGCAGCTTGCCCCTGCTGCAGCCCATGAGCGAGGTGGCGGGGCGCATGGCGGTGCAGGTCGGCGCCTACTATCTGCAAAAGGAAAACGGCGGACGCGGCGTGCTGCTCTCCGGCGCGCCGGGCGTCAAGCCGGGCAAGGTGCTCATCGTCGGCGCCGGCACCGTCGGACGCAACGCCGTGCGGGTCGCCGCCGGCATGGGCGCCGACGTGCGGGTCATGGATGTGAGTCCGGCGCGCCTGGCCTGGCTCGACGACCACTACGGCAACCGCATCAGTACGCTGATGTCCAATTCGCAGAACATCGAGGACGAGATCGCCGACGCCGACCTGTTCATCGGCGCGGTGCTGGTGGCCGGGGCGCGCGCGCCGCGCCTGGTCGGCCGCGACCTGGTGGCGCGCATGAATCCGGGCAGCGTCATCGTCGATGTGGCCGTCGATCAGGGCGGCTGCGTCGAAACCATCCGTCCCACCACCCATGATCACCCGGTCTACACCGTGGATGGCGTCATCCATTATGGCGTGGCCAACATGCCCGGCGCCGTGAGCCGTACCAGCACCTTCGCCCTGACCAACAGCACCCTGCCTTACGTGCGCAAGATCGCCGGGCAGGGGCTGGCCGCCGCCTGTCGCGGCGACGAAGCCCTGCGCCGCGGCGTCAACACCCTGGCCGGGCTGGTGCGCAACCGCCCGGTGGCCGAGGCCCTGGGACTGGAGTTTCAGGAGTACTGGCCGTAACTTCGGTTTTCTTCCCCTCCCCTGGTGGGAGGGGACTGAGGGGAGGGGGCGCGCCTTGACGCGCGATTCACCCTCTCCCTAGCCCTCTCCCATCCAGGGAGAGGGGATTCCTCGACCAACAAAGCAAGACGACTAAACGCATTTCGAACAGATTTCAATCCGCAGATATCTCTCTCTTTGCCTAGAAACCTCCTCCAAACGGCAATCCCTGAAGCAAGAGATATCACCATTGCGACCCCCGGGCTCCCCACTCGGGGGATTTTTTTTCCGGCGAAATGATCTATCAGATACCTGGCAATGCTGCGCTACTTCGGTTTTCTTCCCCTCCCCGGGTGGGAGGGGATTAAGGGGAGGGGGCGCGCCTTGTGGACAAAGGACAAGGGACTAACAACAGTATTTATCTATCAGATACCTGGCGATGCTGCGCTTGGGGGGCAGGGTGGGCAGGGCGTCCACGGGGAACCAGCGGGCGTCCTCCAGTTCCGATTCCTGCACCCGCACCTCGCCGTCGACATAGTCGGCGACGAAGCCGGCCATGAGCTGGCTGGGGAAGGGCCAGCCCTGGCTGCCGATGTAGCGGATGTTGGTGACCCGCACGCCCGTCTCTTCCTGCACCTCGCGCGCCACGGCTTCCTCCAGGCATTCGCCGAAATCGAGAAATCCCGCCACCAGGCTGTAGCGCCCCTCGGGCCAGATGGCCTTGCGGATCAGCAGCACCTCGCCCGGGCGCCGCACGATGACGATCACGCAGGGATGGATGTGGGGATAGTGGACATAGCCGCAGCTCTTGCATTTCTTGCCTCCGTCGCCGGGCACGTCCCGGGTCTCGGAACCACAGCGCGAGCAGCAGCGGCTGTTTTCTTCCCAATGCAGAGCCTGCGCCGCCAGGCCGCCGAGACTCAGATGAGCGATGTCCATGCGCGGCTGGTTGGTGAGCAGATTTTCGAGGATGTGGCCTTCGGGCGGCGAGGCCTCGCGCGGCAGAGGCAGGGCGCGCAGCGGCTGCCCGTGCAGGTGGCCGAGGAAAAGGGGCGGGGCGGAAGTCGCGATCGGGCAGGGGCCGGCGGGCAGATCCAGGCCGTTGGCGCCCTCGCGCAGGAGCAGGTCCGTGCCGCGCAGCATCAGCCACAGGCCGGGGGTGCCGGGGTCGGCATCGCGGGGCTCGCGGGTGAAATCACCGAGACAGGTGACGTTGAAGGGCAGGTGCAGGGGCGAGGCGTAGCTTTCCGGGATCGGCGCCATGGCGGATTACACCCATCCCTTCCGCCGCGCCAGCAGCAGGGCCAGTTGCGTCTTGCCGTCGGGAATTTCGCCGCGCTCGACCATCGCCAGGGCCTCGTCCACGTCCATGTCCACCACCTCGATGTATTCATCGGGCTCCAAGGCGCGTTCGACGGGCTCCAGATCGGTGCCGAGGTAGAGATGCACCACCTCGTCGCAAAAACCCACGGCGGTGAGCATTTCCCCAAGCTTTGCGACCTTGCCGGCGCGGTAGCCCAATTCTTCCTGAATCTCGCGGCGCACGCAGGCCTCCGGCACCTCGCCCGGTTCCAAACGCCCGGCGGGGATTTCCCACACCATGCCGCCGCCCGCCGGACGAAACTGGCGGATCAGCAGCACCCGGCCATCCTCCAGCAGCGGCAGGATCGCCGCGCCGCCGGGATGGCGCACCATTTCAAAAACGGCACGCCGCCCGTCGGGCAATTCGTGTTCCTCGCGATTCAGGGAAACAATGCGGCCTTCAAAGATTTTTTCGACCATGCGCGGCATACGACAGATCCTTGGGTTTCGGTCGGCTGAAGATCAAGCCGTCAATTTAGCACGTTGCGGAGGGGGATGGTTAGGCCTGCGGTTTTTGAGTGGCCACTGCGCGGTACCCTGCTTGAATGGAGCGCCCCTTAAAAGCCGTTGAACAAAAAGTCAACGGCTGCAAGGATTTCGGCGCGGCGCTCCGCGAGGGAGGCGACCTTGTTGCGCAAATTGCCCGCGGGATAGCCGGCCATCTCGGGGGTACCCATAATGACATCCTGCCCCCGGATGTTGAATCGCGGGCAGAGCTTTTGGATCTGCCCTGCATCGGGAGGGAGCGCCAGCATTGGGATGACGAGGCGCGTTGCAAGATCCTGATGCAAGCTGTGCTGGACATCGAGCAGGAAGGGGATGGTTTTGTTCGAGTCCGCGTCCTCGTTTTCGTAAACATCGAACTGCGCCATCAAAATCTCCGGGTGCGAGAGCCGAAAATGCCATCCCTCTCAATGTGTTGGTTGTAGGCAGCGATGGCGTCCCGGTTCTCCACCCGCCAGCGTTCCGCGCGTTTCTCGCGCAGCCTGATGGCAAGCGCCTCCTCGAAGGTTTGCGAAAGGTTGATGTTCTCTTGTTTCGCGTGGTGCAAAAGGTCGGCGTTGGCGCTTAGGTTCACGGGCTTCTTGGGGGCGGATGGATCATAGAGTTTCTTGGCTTCCATGAATGGCCTCGTTATGTGCATGGTTAATGCTTATAAAATACCCGCATTCTCGTTGCGTGCAAATCCCAAAATCGATCCCCGCGAATTCCTGGCCTTCGCGCTTCCGCATGGCGACGGCGGCCTTGAACCGTTCGGCGCAAAAAAAGAGGGAGCCCCGCGGCCGGCGAGACTCCCCAAAGGTAGTGAGTAAGGCGTGAATCGCCTTGGTTAATCAAAAGAGCAATATGCGCGCCAAAAATTACTTTTTATCCGCCCCGTCCATCCCCCGCCAGAAAATCCGCCTTGATCCGCCTTGATCAGACCTGGTCCGCGTCCAAAAAAAAGATTTTGCCCCACGCCCCTGCTTAAAATTCAAGCACCCTGTTGCCGTTCCCGCGCACGTCAAGCGTTTGACTGCACAGCCTCACGAACTTGAGCAGGCAGGCGTTGAAGGCCTGGGGCGCTTCCAAATTGGCCATATGGCCCGCGCCGGGAATAATGCAACTGCTCGACAGAGGCAATGCGGCGGCGAAGGGGCCGATGGTCTCCGGCGGCACGATGCGGTCCTCGTCCGCGCCCATGACCAGGGCCGGCGTGAGGAATTCCCCGAGGCGGCCGCAGTAGTCGGGCCGCTCGCCCATGGCGAGCAGCGCCCCCGCCAGGCCGGCATCTGACGTCGCGCTCATCCAGCCCTTGACCCGCTCCACCAGCTCGGGCCGCGTCTTGAGCGTCCCCGGTGCGAACAGAATGTCGGCAAAGCTCTCCTCGACCACCCGGCGCCGCCCCTGGCGAACCTCCTCGGCCAGGGCCTTGCGTCGCGCCTTGCCCGCCGCGTCGTCGGCGTTGCAGCGCGTCAACAGAAAGGCCGCCCCGGCGATTTTCTGCGGATAGCGCGCCAAAAGATTGAACAGCACATAGCCGCCCATGGACATGCCGCCCACCACCGCACGCCCGATGCCCAGTTTGGTCATGAGCTCGGCCACATCATCGGCGAAGCGATCCATGGAGTAGCCCTCCGCCGGCCCCTCGCTGTCGCCAAAGCCGCGCAGATCCGGCGCGATCACGCGAAACCCGGCCGCCGTAAGCGCCTCGACCTGCGGCTCCCACATGGCACGTCCCAAAGGAAAGCCATGAATCAGCATCACCGCCGGACCACTGCCCGCATCGGTGTAGGCGAGGGAAAGGTTGTTGATCGTGGTATGCATGAGGGGATGTCCTTTGTCGTAAAATTGAACCCCCTCTCCCTTGATGGGAGAGGGTCGGGGTGAGGGTGAAACTCTATTTCTTCAAAAACCCAAACACCCCCTTCTTCCTGGGCGGTTCGGGCTCTTCAACCTGCCCCACCACCGGGAAGCGCTCAACCACCGCCCGCACATGGGGCGCCATGGCCAGTTCGGCGGTCAGGTCGCCCCCCGCCTGGTGCGAACCCTGATGATCGCCCTGCGGCCAGAGGGGGCTGGCGGTGACATCATAAATTTTGCCGTTGACGGCAACGTAGGCCTTGCGCCCGTCGCGGCCATCGAAATTTGCGAGTTCCTCCAGGGTCATGTCATTGCCTCCAGGTTAAAAAAAATCAAGCGCGGGGTTGCAATCTTGAGCGCTTTGCTGGTAAGGTCGCATTAATGACGTTTTGAAGTGTGCATTTGCACAGTCGGGCAGCGCGCGAATCCCAACGGCAAGCATGCGGAACGCCATGAGTTTACCATCGAACGGCGCAAATACCACTCCGAGATTCCCCTCCTCGCGTTCTCCTCTTCGGGGCTCGATCCTCTTGTCGCGTAGTTTTTCTCTGGTTCGTCTACGGCATAAAAGGCGCCCATTGTTTGGGAATTTTCGCATTAAAATGTTTCCATCCCGGCTTGACAATAATGATCTAAGCATGTATTTATTGACGGAGTTAATGATTCTGCCACTCATTGTTTTTCATTAATTTTTTGAGCTTTGTTTGTTTTGGCTGTCTAAGTCTTTGTTCGCGAGGGATATTTATCGGCCGCTGGGCCAGGTTTTCCAATTTTCAGTAAGAGAGGGAAGGAGGCACCATGAAAGTTTGGCAAGGGCTCACATGCGGTCTGGCATTGGCCACCCTGGCCCTGTGGCCGGCGGGCGACGCCCTGGGGGCGAAGGTTT
>NZ_JAUVWH010000146.1 GCF_030604225.1 Geoalkalibacter sp. | reverse complement strand
TCCAGGGCTTCGCGAAACAGGGGGACCTCAACGACGGAGGAGACCGGCAGATGGCTGAACTGCTCCTTGGTCAAACGGCGCAGCACCTTGCCGTCGAGATTGACCACCTGCACCAGGTCGAGTTGGAACAGATTGATGCCGTCCTCCAGGGCGGTGCCGAGCTCGAATATCTCATCGGGCGAGGGGGCGTAGAGAACCGAGTTGATCAGATCCACGTCGCGACTGAGCATGCGGATGTAGTTGGCGGTTTCGCGCTGCGCGTCATTCATGCTCTCGTGGATGAAACGCGCCGTTTCGTCGAGCTTGGCGAGCAGGTTGCGCTCGATGAGCTTTTCCGTCGACGAGGAGACGATCAGCAGGGCCAAGGCGAGGGGAATGACGGAGAGCCCGATCAGCGCGAGGAGGATTTTGGTTTGCAGCTTGAGAGTCTTGATCATGGACAGCCCCTGCCGGAAATTCAGTGTCGTTGGCAAAACAGAGAAATCCTAACATTTGTTAATGTCTCAGGCAATCCCTTTAATTTACCCTCTTTACTTTCCCGGACGCTTCGGCGAACAATGGCGCCATGAGCGAGGAGCGCAAATCATCGGCAAAATCCGTCCAGCAACCCAATCGCCTGTGCCTGCGCTGCCTGCGCACTTGTCGCCAGAGCGAGGCGGTGCGGCTCCTTGATTGCCCGCGCTTCCTGCCCCGGCCCTTCAAGGTGCAAAAGCCGCCCGGTCGGCAGCTCGATCTGTTCGGCAAAAAATAGCCGGAAAATTAAATAGGACGAACGAGAAAAGCGAGCCTCCCGGGGCTCGCTTTTCTCGTTCAGGACGGCAACTGCGCGAGGAAGGCGCGAATCAGGTGGGTGAACTTTTCCGGTTCGACGAGAAAGGAGTCGTGGCCGTAATCCGAGTCGATGAGGTGATAGCTCACGGGTTTGCCGAGTTTTTCCAGGGCGCGCACGGCCTCCTCGGTCTGGTAGGGCGGATAGAGCCAGTCGGAGGTGAAGGCGAACCACAGGGACGGGCATTGCATGCGGTCCAGGGCCTCCTCCAGGGAATCGAAATTCCAGGCGGTGTCGTAGAGATCCAGGGCCTTGGCCAGGTAGAGAAAGCTGTTGGTGTCAAAGCGCGCCGGAAAATTGTAGCCGTTGTATTCGAGATAGCGCTCGATCTCGAACTTGCCGAAGAAGTCGAACTGGCCGTCGCGGGCGGAAAAGCGCCGGCCGAACTTCATCTGCATGGAGGTATCGGAGAGAAAGGAGATATGGCCGATGGCCCGCGCCAGAGCCAGCCCGTCGGTGGGCGGATGCTCGGGGCGGTAGTTGCCCTTTTTCCACTGGGGGTCGTTGAAGATCGCCTGGCGCGCCACGGCGTTGAGGGCGATGGCCAGGGGCGAGGTGCGCGCCGTGCCGGCGATGGGGATGATGGAACGCACCATCTCGGGATGGAGGATGCTCCATTCCACCGCCTGCATGGCGCCCATGCTGCCGCCGATGACGCTGAGCAGGGAAGGCAGGCCGAGATGATCGACGAGGAGTTTCTGGGCGCGCACCATGTCGCGCACCATGACCACCGGAAAGTTCAGGCGATAGGGCTGGCCGGTGCGCGGGTTGAGGCTGGTGGGGCCGGTGGAGCCCTTGCAGGAGCCGATGACGTTGGAACAGAGCACGAAGTAACGGTCGGTGTCGAGCACCTTGCCGGGGCCGATCATGTCGTCCCACCAGCCCGGCTTGCGATCCTCGGAGTGGTTGCGTCCGGCGGCGTGGGCGTCGCCGGTCCAGGCATGGCAGACCAGGATGGCGTTGCCGCGCGTGGCGTTGAGGCGGCCGTAGGTTTCGTAGGCCAGGGTGATGGGCCCGAGCACCCGGCCGCTTTCCAGCTGCAGTTCGGTGTCGAAGGTGATCTGTTCGGTTGTGACGATGCCGACGGATGTGCTCAATGCCTGATCCCTTGCTGGCGCAAAGCAAACGGCCCCTTCCCAGGCTGATGAGAAGGGGCCGTTCGAATACGTGCGGGCAGGTATCCTCGGGCTCCGTCCTCATCTTCCCCATCGCGGCGATGAACCGGCGACGGGCAGGAGTTAGCACCTGACGTCCGCCCTTGCGCCTTGCGGCCGCGGCGAACCGGTTGCTGTGGCTTCAAAGGGCCTTTCCCTCCACCACTCTTGATATGGACGTTGCGCTGTTGCGGTTGTAGGGTGGAACTCTAGCGGAACGGCGAAAGCTTGTCAATCTTCGCGGCGCCCTGCCTCAGCGGGCCAGGGCCGTTTCCAGGTCGTCCCAGAGATCCTCGGGATCCTCGATGCCCACGGAAATGCGCAGCAGGCTTTCGCGGATGCCGAGCTGTTCCTTGACGGGAACAGGAATCGCCGCGTGGGACATGCTCCAGCAGTGGGTGAGGATGGTTTCCACCCCGCCGAGGCTCGGCGCGATGATGGGCAGCCGCACGGCTTCGAGGACGCGCGGCACCTGCGCCCCATCCTTGAGTTCGAAGGAGAGCACGGCGCCGGGACCCGAGGCCTGGGCGAAATGCACGGCGCGGCCGGGATGCTCCGCCAGGCCCGGATAGTAGACCCGCGCCACCGCCGGATGGGCGGCCAGGCGCGCGGCGAGCAGCTGCGCCCCGGCCTGGGCGGCTTCGAGGCGCACCTTGAGGGTTTTGATGCCGCGCGCCAGTAGAAAGCAGTCGAAGGGCGCCAGGGTGGCGCCCGTGGCGTTCTGGAAGCGCTTGAGGCGCAGCGCCAGGTCCTGGTCGGCGGTGGTCACCAGGCCGGCGAGCAGATCCGAATGGCCGCCGAGGAACTTGGTGGCGCTGTGGATCGCCACATCGATGCCCAGGGGCAGGGCGGGCTGCAGCAAGGGCGTCATGAAGGTGTTGTCGAGCAGGGTGAGCAGGCCGCGGCGGCGGGCGATCTCGACCAGGGCGCGCAGATCGGTGATCTTGAACAGGGGGTTGGAGGGCGTTTCCAGCAGCAGGGCGCGGGTCTCGGGGCGGATGGCGTCCTCGACCTTCTGGGGATCGGTCATGTCCACCAGGCTGGCGCTGATGCCCTGCTGGGGCAGCACCAGGTGCAGATAGCGGTAGGTGCCGCCGTAGAGGTCGTCGGGGGCGATGACGTGGTCGCCGCTTTTGAGCAGGGCCAGGGCCGCGCCCACCGCCGCCATGCCCGAGGCGTAGGCGAAGCCGCGCACCCCGCCCTCGAGCAGGGCGATGGCTTCCTCCACCTGATCACGGCTGGGGTTGCCGCTGCGCGCATAGTCGTACTCGCCGGGCCGCCCGCCGAAGTGATGGTAGGTCGAGGCCAGATACACGGGAATGTTGGCCGCCCCCGTCGCCGGATCGCGGTCGCGCCCTTGGTGAACGAGCAGCGTTGCGGGTCGCAACGCTGCTGTCCTTTGTCCTTTGTTATTGGTCATTGGTTTAAAACCCCTTTTGCGGTGGTTGATTCGTCAAGCGAGCGCCTGCTCCAGATCGGCGATGATGTCTTCCGCGCTTTCGATGCCCACCGACAGGCGCAGCAGGCTCTCGCAGATGCCCAGGCGCAGGCGCTCGGCCTCGGGGATGTCGCCGTGGGTCTGCACCGCCGGCAGGGTCATGAGGGATTCCACCCCGCCGAGGCTCTCGGCGAAGGAAATCAGCTTGAGGCGCTTGAGGGCCTGCCGCGCCGTCTCGGGCTGATCCACGCGAAAGGAGAGCATGCCGCCGAAGCCCCCTGTCTGACGCTTTGACAGCTCATGGCCCGGATGATCCTTGAGTCCCGGGTAATAGACCGCCGTGACGCGCGGATGGGTGCAAAGCCACTCGGCGACGCGCTGGGCGTTGGCGTTGTGGCGCTCCAGGCGCAGGCTCAGGGTCTTGAGGGAACGCAGCAGCAGCCAGCAGTCCTGGGGCGGCAGGATCGCCCCGGTGGAATTCTGCAGGAAATAGAGGCGCTCGCCCAGGGCCGCCTCGCGCGCCACCAGCACCCCGGCGCACAGATCGTTGTGGCCGCCCAGGTACTTGGTGGCCGAATGCACCACCACGTCGGCGCCAAAGTCGAAGGGCCGCTGCAGCACCGGGGTGAGGAAAGTGTTGTCGACAATATAGAGCAGGCCGCGTTCGCGACACAAGGCGCCCAGGGCCGCCAGGTCGGCGATGCCGAGCAACGGGTTGCCGGGGGTTTCCACCAGCAGGGCGCGGGTGTGTGGGCCGACGGCGGCGGCAACGGCCGCCGTGTCGGTGGTGTCGACGTAGCTGGCGGCAAGGCCCAGCTTGTCGAACACCTGGGCCAGCACCCGGTAGGTGCCGCCGTAGAGGTCCTGGGAGACCACCAGGTGATCGCCGGCGGAGAAATGCAGAAACAGGGTGGTGAGCGCCGCCATGCCCGAACCGAACACGCAGGCGCGGGCGCCGCCTTCCAGGTCGGCGAGGGCATCCTCGAGCACCTTGCGTGTCGGATTGCCCGAACGCGTGTAGTCGAAGCCGGTGGATTCGCCCACTCCGGGGTGCCGATAGGTGGCGCTGGGATAGATGGGGACGCTGATGGCGCCGGTGCGCTCGTCGACGCCGACGCCGACCTGCACCAGGCGGGTTTCCAGGGAATGGCGGGTGGTTTGTTCCATGGCAATCTCCTGCTGTGTGCGGTGACGAAAACGGCCCCTTCCCGCAAGATGGGGAAGGGGCCGCGCGCTGACACAGGGTGCCGAAGGGCAAGGCGGGCTCCGTCCTCATCTTTCCCGCGGTCGCAAAGCGCCCGGCGGGCAGGAATTAGCACCTGGCATCCGTCAGGTGCGACGGATCGGTTGCTGTGGCTTCGCAGGGCCTGTCCCTCCGCCACTCTCGATGATAGACGCGGTTCGCTCACGCGAACCTTTCCGAAAAGCTAAAGCAAGGCTGCCATAAAGTCAACAGAAATTATCAAGAAACTTTTCCCGTCTTTGTTGGGTTGTTTTTGCGCCATTGCCCCGGCAATTTACACCAATCCATCAAACAACACGCTGGTGAGGTAGCGCTCGCCCGAGTCGGGCAGCACCACGACGATGGTCTTGCCGGCAAATTCGGGTTTCGCCGCGAGCCGCGCGGCGACAGCGACGGCGGCGCCGCAGGAAATGCCGGCGAGAACGCCTTCTTCCTTGGCCAGGCGGCGGGCAAACTCAAGGGCCTCGTCGTTGCTGACCTGCTCGACCTGGTCGACCACGGACAGATCCAGGGTGTCGGGAATAAAGCCCGCGCCGATCCCTTGAATCTTGTGCGGACCGGGCTTGATTTCCTCACCGGCCAGTTTCTGGCTGATCACCGGGCTGTCGCTGGGTTCCACCGCCACCGAGAAGATTTTTTTCCCCCGCGTGTTTTTGATGTAGCGCGACACGCCGGTGATGGTGCCGCCGGTGCCGACCCCGGAGACCAGCACATCGATGGCGCCATCGGTGTCCTCCCAGATCTCGGGGCCGGTGGTCTGCTCGTGAATCGCCGGGTTGGCGGGATTCTTGAACTGGTGCAGCAGCACGTAGCGGTTGGGGTCGGAGGCCGCCAACTCCTCGGCGGCCGCGATGGCGCCACCCATGCCCTTGGCGCCGGGGGTGAGGATCAGGTTGGCGCCGAAGGCCTTGAGCACCTTGCGCCGCTCGATGCTCATGGTCTCGGGCATGGTCAGGGTGATGGGGATGCCGCGCGCGGCGGCGACGAAGGCCAGGGCGATGCCGGTGTTGCCGCTGGTCGGCTCGACGATTTCCTTGCCCGGGCCGAGCAGGCCCTTTTTCTCGGCATCCCAGATCATGGAGGCGCCGATGCGGCACTTGACCGAGTAGGCGGGATTGCGGCCCTCGATCTTGCCGAGGACGACGGCGCCGCCCGGGGCGATGTGGTTGAGGCGCACCAGCGGGGTGCGGCCGATGCTGAGGGAGTTGTCGTTGTAGATGTTGGCCATGCGCGTTCTCCTTGGCTGGGATCGGCCGCTGCGGGCCCAATCTCGGGTTATTTGATTCGGGAAACCACGTCGAGCAGTTCCGCGAGGGTCAGTTCCTGGTGAATCCTGTCCCCCAGTTTAGCGTCTTTTCGCCGATACACATCAAAGCGCGGTTGGCGCTCGCCCTGGTCGTCCTTGATCAGGCGCGAGCTGATCACGCCGAAATCGGCCAGTTGCGGCTGGCTGCAGCTGTTGGGACAGCCGGAAATCGCCCAGCTCAGGGCGCGGGCATCTCCGGGCATGGCCTGGAGCATCCGGCGCGCTACCTCGCGGGTGGGCGAAAGCCCCATGCGGCAGGCGTGGTTGCCGACGCACACCCGCAGGGTGGTGCGCTCCTCGGGCGACGCGCCGCCCAGGCCGGCGGCGGCCAGATGCGCGAGCAGCTCTCGGCGGTCGTCCTCGTTCAGGGGCGCGAAGGCCAGGTTCTGATCGGCGGTGACGGCCAGATAGCCGCCGGCATGGTCGCGGGCGAGGGTCGCCAGGCGCCGCAGCAGGCTGGTATCCAGGTCGCCGGCGAAAATCGCCGCGGTGACCGGCGCGCAGGCGGTGGGTGGTGCCGGCAGGGTGTCGAGGCCGGCCGGCGCGAGCCGTTCCGGGCGGCCGTTGAGTTCGGCGTCAAGCAGGCGGCGAAAGCTCTCCTCGCCCAGGCGGCGCACCACGTGCTTGAGGCGCTTGCCCGTCGGCGTATGGCGGGCGTGGAGGCGCACCACCGCCTCCGCCAGGGGCAGCAGGCGGCTTTCGGCGACCCCCTCGGCGAAAAGCAGCGCCGCCTGGGGTTCGCGGCCCAGGCCCCCGGCCACCCAGACATCGTAGCGCGGCTCGGCGCCCTGGGCGTCGATGAGCACCAGGCCGAGATCCTGGATCAGATGGCGCGACCCGGCGTAGCCGTCTTCCACGCCGATCTTGAATTTTTTCGGCAGGTTCTCGAAATGGGGATTGCCGGCGAAATGCCGGTGCAGACGCCGCACCAGGGATTGGGTGAGGGCGAAGTTGCGGGAGAAGCTGGTGCTGCAGGCAATGCCGCGCACCGCGCCGCCGCAGGCGCCGCGTGTGGTCAGGCCCACCGCCGCCAGGCCGCGGCCGATTGCGGGCAGATCGGCGAGGCGCACGCGATGCAACTCGATGCTGCCGCGGGTGGTCAGATGCACGCGTGCGCCGGCGAAGCGTTCGGCCAGTTCGGCGGTCTTGAGGGCCTGCTCGACGGAGAGCACGCCGGCGGGCACCTTGATGCGCAGCATGAGCTCGTCGGCGTCGTTCATGCGATAGACGCCGTCGAGGCGCAGCTGATGAAAGTCGACGGCGGGTTGTTGGGATGGATCGGAGGTCATGCCTGAATCCTTAAGTGATGATTTGTGGGGTAGGGGCGCACCGCCGTGCGCCCGGGCGGATGCCATCCGCCCCTACAGGTCCAATTCCCGCACCAGGCGCTCGGCCAGTTCCGTCGGCGCGCCCAGTTCCTCGCTCAGAATCAGCGCGGCCTGCTC
>NZ_JAUVWH010000080.1 GCF_030604225.1 Geoalkalibacter sp. | reverse complement strand
TTTCCGGAATGACTTCGATCGCGACGATTTCATTTCCCGATTGGGAACTGTTCTTTCCGAAACTTCGACCCGTTGTTTTGCCTGGGCGCTGATCCCCAACCATTTTCATCTGCTGTTGCAAACCGGCGCCACTCCCATCGCCACCGTCATGCGACGGCTATTGACCGGATATGGCGTCAGCTTCAACCGTCGCCACCACCGGCACGGTCACCTTTTCCAAAACCGGTACAAATCGATCCTCTGTCAGGAAGAGACCTATTTGCTGGAGTTGGTCCGCTACATACATCTCGGCTAGCGATTCATCGCGCACGGCGGCTCTCTTCCACATCTTCTGCGAGCCAAGCCTTGATAAGTGACTGATAAGGCATATCACGTTTATTTGCTTCGATTTTGATGCGAGCAAGCAGTGCTTCCGGCAGGCGGAGCGATATCGTTTTAGTTGAGGGTTTCAGGTTTGGAAAAAAAGCGGGTCGAGCCTGGTTCCAATCCACATACTCGGTGGAATCATGGCTTTCCCAGAATTCTCTTTCCTCTGCTTCAGTTTTAAACTCAGGAGTCTTTTTTGATTTGCTCATAAATGGCTCTCTCTTTGCGGTGCATATCACGAGCGGAAATCACTCGGATCAGAGTGCCGCTGCCTCTCAATGTGAAGGTGATATGCAACAAACGTGCATCATCGGTTTCACCAAGGGCGTGATAACGAGCTTCCTTTTGGCTGTGCTTGCTGTCTTCTAGAACCAGGAGCGGTTCATTGAAGAAAATCTGTTCAGCTTCAGACTGGTAAACATCGTGTTTTTCCGCGCTCTTGCGCGAATTTCCTTCGTTCCAGTCAAAGCCTGTTATCTGCGACCAATCGATCATTTGTGTATATTATCAAGATATACATAGTTGTCAACCGGCGCAAACGTTGACCATCGGGGTCTGGCCAGTGTCCTTTTGCCATTGATGCGGTTCACATTCGTTCACCGCATCCTACGAAGCTCTCGCTGTAGGATGCCGGTGAGCGAAGCGAACCGCATCTTGTTTTTTCTCGGTACATCCGCTGCGATTTCCTGAAACGAAATCGCAGTAGCCTATCTGTCCGGCAGGTCCGTGCCGCGATTCATGATTTCGATATAGCCCGCGTAGCTGAACAGGCGGTTGCGTTTCTGGGCGGTAAGTTCCTTGACGATGCCGAGCTGTTCCAGGTGGTTGAGCGCCTTGTTGACTGTGGCCGGTGTGATGCCGGTCTTTTCCACCAGTGATCCCGAGGTGGCGATGGGATGCTCCATGAGCGCCCGGTGGACCTGCAGGGTGGAGGCCGCCGCCCGGCCGAGGCCGCTGATCTTGTCGCGGTCCTGATTCGACAGATCAAGGAGCTGCCGCGCCGTTTCCACGGCCTGGGTGGCGGTGACGACCACGGCTTCGGCAAAGAAATCGAGCCAGGCTTCCCAGTCGCCGGTCATGCGCACGGTGTTGAGCAACGCGTAGTAATGCTGACGGTGCGTCTTGAAGTAGAGGCTGAGGTAGAGCATCGGTTCCCGCAGCACCTTTTGCTCACACAACAGCAGCGTGATCAGTAGCCGCCCCAGGCGGCCGTTACCGTCCAGAAACGGGTGAATCGTCTCGAACTGCGCATGCGCCAGCGCCGCCTTCAGCAGCACCGGCGTCGGTTCTGGCTGGTCATGAAGGAAGAGTTCGAGCTTGTTCATGCACGCCGGCACCTCTTCGGCCGGAGGCGGAACGAATGCCGCGTTGCCCGGTCGGGTGCCGCCGATCCAGTTCTGGCTGCGGCGAAACTCGCCCGGAGTCTGGCTGCTGCCGCGGCCCTTGCTCAACAGAACGCCATGGATTTCCCGGAGCAGCCGCAGCGACAGTGGTAATCCCTGGTCCAACAGGCGCAGACCCTGGTCGAGGGCGGCGACATAGTTGCTGACCTCCCGCACGTCATCCAGTGGCACGCCGGGTTCCTGATTCAGCTCGAACAGCAGCAAGTCAGACAGGGACGACTGGGTTCCCTCGATCATGGAGGAGAGCACGGCCTCCTTGCGGACATACATGTAGAGGAAAAGCGAGGTGTCGGGCAGGAGGGTGGAGACGCTGTCCAGCCTCCCGAGCGCCAGCAGCGCCTGGTCGAACTTGCAGCGCAGCTTCGGTGCCCAGTCTATGGGCGGGCGCGGTGGCAGCGGTGCGGGCACGAAGGCCTGGGCCTTTTCACCCACCGTCGATATGGTCACGTATCTGCCTTGGAGTTCTCGCTTCATCCTCCTGCCTCGAACCTAAAATAAGATTTATTTTTATTTTATCTTTCGTTGATATCCTAAAATAAAAAATCGGGAAGGTCAAATCAGGCGAATGTCCACGCCGAGGTACCTGACTTGATGTTGACCCGTTTTCGGACTATATTTAGTCGTTAAGGGAGGAGGATTATGAAACTATCCAGTCAGATCAAACCGATCAGTTACCTGAAGGCCCATGCCGCGGAAATCGTGCGTAACCTGTCGGGGCAAGGCGGCCCCCTGGTTATCACCCAAAATGGCGAAGCCAAGGTCGTGATACAGGACATCGACAGCTATGAGCAAACCCAGGAGACCATGGCTCTTCTGAAGATTCTTGCGCTCGGCTCGCGTCAGATCGAGGAAGGCAAGGTCCAGCCCGCCGGTGATGTCATTGAGCGGCTTCGCGACCGGAGCAAGCGTCGCTGATGACCTTCCGGGTATTTCTGACCGACGATGCCTCCCGTGATTTGGAGGGGTTGTACGACCATATCGAATCTCACGACGCGCCGGGAAAAGCGGAATACGTTCTCGATCAAATAGAAAAGGCCTTTTCGAGCCTCTCCGAGAGCCCGGAACGAGGAGCCTATCCAAAAGAGCTATTGGCCATCGGGCTTCGCGAGTACCGTGAGATATTTTTCAAACCCTACCGCATCATCTATCGAGTCATGGCCGAAAGTGTCTATGTCATGGTCATTGCCGATGGCCGCCGCGATATGCAGGCATTGTTGCAGCGTCGGCTACTTGGTGCCTATTAGGAGATCTCATTGATGCGGTTCACATCCGTTCACCGCATCCTACGAAGCTTCCCCTGTTTGTCGACCGTGTGCTGCCCTTTGATCAAACTGTGCGCGAGTCTATGTCCTTCCTTACTTCTCACCGGCGCGCAGAAACTCCCGAAACAACAGACAGATGAGCGGCAGGACGTTCAGCAGGCGATGATCGCTGTCGAGCAGGTGAAGCTGCGTCTGGTGGCGTTGGGCAAAGGCGATGACATTGGCGGCGGGAACGATCGCGTCCTGCCAGGCATGGACGATGAGGGTGCGCTCGGCCTGGGGCGCCGGATCGGTCCGTTCGTAGCCGGGCAGGCCGATGGCCGGGGCCATGAGGAACAGTCCCCGAGGCTTGAGAACCGGGGAGGCGGCGAGGCAGACGTATCCGCCCATGCTCGAACCCACCAGAATGAGCTCCCCCGGCTTTTTCGGAATCTGCTCAAGCAGGCGAGGGACCCGGCCGGCCGCATCGGATAGGTCGGAGAAGTCGGGGCTGAGCACCGCGTATCCGCAGTCCCCGGCGACTTCGGCCAGGGCCTGGATCTTGGCGCCCCAGGGGCCGCTTTCCTTGCCGTGGGCGAAAACCACCAGCTTTGCATCGGTCATCGACAGGACTCTTCGTTTCAGGGATTCAAAAAGGCCGCCGGGCGGGAGGTCGCCAACCTGAAGGCGCGATTATTGACATGGAAAAACAAAACCCGTCACACAACCGGGCGCGGTTCGTGGACGGGTTTTGTCTTTGGTGATTGGTGGAGCTGAGGGGGATCGAACCCCTGGCCTATGCATTGCGAACGCATCGCTCTCCCAGCTGAGCTACAGCCCCGAAAAGTGCGCCCAATTTAGCCAAAGAGCGGGGCGCTTGTCAAGAAGTCTGGTTTTTTTTGCGGGCTTGGGGAATTTGCAGGCTGAACGTGGCGCCCTGGCCGTTGTTGAAGACCGCGAGGATGCCGCGATGGTGCTCCATGATGCGGTGGCAAATGGGCAGGCCGAGACCCGTGCCGCTGTCCTTGGTGGTGAAAAAGGGGTTGAAGATGTTGCGCAGAACCTCGGGCGCGATCCCGCCGCCGGTGTCGGCGACTTCGACGGTGATGGCCGGGTCGCCGCGCAGGGTCGAGGAGTAGGCGCGGATGCTCAGGGTGCCACCTTCGCCCATGGCGTCGCGGGCGTTGGTGAGCAGATTGATGAGCACCTGGCGCAGTTGCGCCGCATCGCCGACGATGGGCGGCAGGTCGGGAAGGAACTCCTGATGGATGCTGATGTCGGCTTCGGTCAGTTCGCGGCTGACCAGGGAGAGGGCCGAGGCGATGACTTCGATGATGTTGCACTCCTCGAAGCACATCATGCGCCGCTTGGAGAAGGAGAGGATGTTGTTGAGCATGTCCTCCACGCGGCGCACTTCGCGGGCGATGATTTCGGCATAGTCCCAGCCCGGCGTGCCCGGGGGGATCTGCTTGAGCAGGCGCTGGGCGAAGCCGCCGACGCACACCAGGGGATTTTTCAGCTCGTGGGCGACGGAGGCGGCGAATTCGCCCAGGGTGGCGAGCTTTTCGGTCTGCAGGAGGTTCTCCTGCGCGGCGCGCAGTTCGTGATGGGCGTTCTTGAGTTGCTGGACGAGCATGGCGCTTTCCATGGCGGCGCCGGCCTGGCTGGCGAACAGTTCGAGAAAATGTCGATCCTCGTCGTCGAACTGTAGTGCGCTTTCGCAGTTGTCGGTGAGCAGCACCGCGAGCACCCGGTCGCGACCGCGCAGGGGGACGCACAGATAGGTGCCGAGGCGCAGATCGCCCACGGTATTGGCGGATTCGTCCCCGGCGCCGGCGAGAATGACCTGGCCGGTGCGCGCGGCGCGGGCCAGGGGGCTCAGGGCATCATCCAGGGGCAGGCGCTGCTGGCGCACCATGCGGCTGAGAGCGCTATTCTGCTGCGTCGCCTGGATGTCGCGGGGCACCAGCGGATGGCCGCTTTCGTGCAGGCACAGGGGCGGCGCCCAACCGTCCTCGGCCTGGTCGCGGGTCACGGCGAGCATCCCCTGCAGAAAGCGGCTGCGTTCGTTGACCATGAACAGCATGGCGCGCTCGCAGCCCGGTCCCTGGGGCAGAACCGTCACCGAGAGGATGTAATGGACCAGCTCATCGAGGCCGCGGGTGCCGTGCATGGCCTGGGAAATCTGGTAGAGGAAGGAAATTTCCCGAAGCTTGCGATCTTTGTCCCGCGAAACCCGCGCCAGATTCTGCATGGCGGAAATGCGCCCCCAAGCCTCGGCGACCTGCACGGCCAGATCGCAGAAAAACGGCGCATCGACGCCGGGCGCCGCGCCGTCTTCGCTGTCGGCGGATCTCTGCGTGACGATCACCAGGCTGCCGAGCAGTTGCTGCTGAAACAACAGGGGCAGACCCAGGGCGCGAAAGGGCAGGTTGAGGTGGCGCAATTCCTCTTCCTCGAAGGCCTCGCGCTGCACGGTCTGGCGCGCCTCGAGCACCTGGGCGTTAACGTTGCGCGCCAGCTGCTGCAAGGCCGCGCGGCCCGAGCGATAGTCCGACAAAAGTTCGCTTTGGGGCGACAGGAGGAGCGGATCGGTCTCGCTGGGATGCACGGCGGCAAAAACGACCTTGCCTTCGCGCACCAGGGTGCCAAGCAACTCGCTCACCATTTGGCGCAGGCTTTGCGCCTGGTTGATGCGGCGGCTCAGTTCGGCGAGAAATTGCAGGCGCGCCTTGTCGCGGCGTTCCTGGCGCAGGAGCAGTTCGCCGCGCAGGAGCCGGGCGAGATGACCGCGAATCAAGCCCAGGTCGGCTTGCCAGGGCGCCAGGAGGTCGGGAGTGGCCAGGCCGTGGAGGCAAAGCAGGCCCAAGGGGGGGAGGCTGTCGCTCAGGGGCAGGGCGAGGGTGCCGCCTTCATGCAGGGGATGCCAGCCGGGGCTGACGGACAGGCCGCCCGCCTTGCCCTCCGTGGCGACGGCCGTGCTGGAGCGCAGGATAAGCGGCCGCTGACCGCGCTGGGGGTCGCAGAGCTGGATCGAAGCGGCCGAGAGGGGAAGCTGGGCGACGAGAACCTGGAGGACGGCACGGGCCTGATTGGAAAAATCCACTTCCGCGGCGCCGAGAACCTGCATGACTTGACGCAGCAGATCTGGAGTTTGAACGCCCATGCCAACGCCTCGCAGCGACGGGGGTGAGACTGGCGGGTCAGCCGATTTTTTCCTGGCGCTCCTGCTCGGTCTTGCAGTCGATGCACAGCGTCGTCACCGGCCGCGCGCGCAGGCGGGCTTCGCCGATCTCTTCCTCGCAGGCCTCGCAGACGCCGAATTCGCCGCTGTCGATGCGCTCCAGGGCTTCGCGGATTTTCTTGATGAGCTTGCGCTCGCGGTCGCGGATGCGCAACTCGAAGTTGCGATCGGATTCGACGGTGGCGAGGTCGGTGATGTCGGGCAGATTGGCTTTTTCCGCCGTCAGCTCCGAGACCGTCTTGCCGGCTTCACGCACCAGTTCGTCGAGCTGTTCCTGGAGAATCTGGCGGAATTCCTCAAGTTTGTCTTTTTCCATGGAAGATCCCTCGGGGTCCGTGTAATTAAGATAATCTAAAAAATAATTGCGGCGCTGTCAAGCTCTCGCCGATCCGGCAGCGGTCCTTAGGGCTTGGGCGCGGTGCTCGGCGGCGACTTTTTGCGTTTTTCCTCGCGCCACATGTCGATGAGCAGCATGCCGACGCCGACGGTGATGGCCGAATCGGCCACGTTGAAGGCCGGCCAGTGATGCTGGTACCAGTGGACATCGAGAAAATCGATGACCTCGCCCAGGCGCACCCGGTCGATGAGGTTGCCCACCGCGCCGCTCAGCACCAGGGCCAGGGCCAGGGGCAGCCATTTGCGTTCCGGTTCCAGGCGGGAAATATACCAGAGAATGCCGACGGTGGCTACCAAACCGATGGTAATAAAGAAGGGGATGCGAAAGGCGCTCTCGGAGAGGATGCCGAAGGCGGCGCCGGGGTTGCGCACATAGGTGATGCTGAAAAAGTTTTCGATGACCCGAACCGACTCGTAGAGGGCGAAGCGGCTGTCGATATAGATTTTCGTCAGCTGGTCGAGGGGTAGCACGATGCCCAGGGTCACCAGCAGGATGCGGTATTTGATGGCCAAGTCGGTCTCTTTCTCGCGTGAAATAAGCGCCCGCGGGCGCGGCCTCAGCTGAGCGCCTCGCGGCAGCGGTGGCAGACGCCGGGGTGGGTGTCCCACTGGCCGACGCTGGTCGCGTAGGTCCAGCAGCGCTCGCACTTCTCGCCCTGGGCGGCGGCGATTTCCACCTTGAGGCCCGGCACGTTTTCACCGGCCACGGCCTGGGCAAGCTCATCGGTGAGTTCGACCTGGGAGACGATGAACAGCTCGGCCAGCTCCGCCTGGTACCGCACGAGCAGATCCTTGACGCTCTCGGGCGCGAGGAGCTGGACCCGCGCTTCCAGGGAGCTGCCGATGCGCTTGTCGTTGCGCGCCAGTTCCAGGGCCTTGGAGACATCGGCGCGCACCTTGAGCAACTGCTCGTAGCGACCTTCGAGCTCGGCGTCGATCAGGCCCGCCTCGAAGCGCGGGAAGCCGGCGAGATGCACGCTCGGCTCGCGCTCGCCGGGCAACTCGACCCAGATCTCGTCGGCGGTGAAGGAGAGTACCGGGGCGATGAGCCGGGTGAGGGCGTCGAGGATGAGGTACATGGCGGTCTGGGCGCTTCTGCGCGCCAGGCTCTTGGGCGGCTTGATGTAAAGCCGGTCCTTGAGCACGTCGAGATAGAAGGCGCTCATGTCCACGGCGCAGAAGTTGTGCACCGCGTGGTAGAGCACATGGAACTCGTAGTCTTCGTAGGAGCGCTCGACGCGCTTGACCAGCCCTTCGAGGCGCGACAGGGCCCAGCGGTCGATTTCGAGCAGATCCCCCAGGGGCACGCGGTCGGCGGCCGGGTCGAAGTCATGCAGGTTGCCGAGGATGTAGCGCGCCGTGTTGCGGATGCGGCGGTAGGCGTCCGAGAGGCGCTGGAGGATTTCCTGGCTGATGCGGATATCGTCGCGATAGTCCTGGGCGGCGACCCACAGGCGCAGGATTTCGGCGCCGTATTTCTTGATCACTTCCTCGGGCGAGATGACGTTGCCCATGGATTTGGACATCTTCTTGCCGGCGCCGTCGACGACGAAGCCGTGGGTCAGCACCGCCTTGTAGGGGGCCTGGTCGCGGGTGCCCACCGCGCACAGCAGGGAGGAATGGAACCAGCCGCGGTGCTGGTCGCTGCCTTCGAGGTAGAGGTCGGCGGGCGCGCTCAGGGAGTCGCGCGCCTCGACCACCGCGGCGAAGGACACGCCCGAGTCGAACCAGACATCGAGGATGTCCATTTCCTTGGTGAAGACGTCATGGCCGCAGGCGTCGCAGCGGCGGCCCGCGGGCAGCAGGCGCGCGGCCTCCCACTCGAACCAGATGTCGCTGCCGTGCGCGGCGAAGAGGTCGGCGACGTGGTGCATGGTCGGCCCGTCGGCCAGGGCCTCGCCGCACTTCTCGCAGTAGAACACGGTGATGGGCACCCCCCAGCTGCGCTGGCGGCTCACGCACCAGTCGGGGCGGTTTTCGATCATGCCGTAAATGCGCTCGCGGCCCCAGCGCGGTATCCACTGGACTTCGTTGATGTGCTCCAGGGACTTGCGGCGCAGGTCGTTGGCTTCCATGGAGATGAACCACTGCTCGGTGGCGCGGAACAGGATGGGCTTCTTGCAGCGCCAGCAGTGGGGATAGCTGTGGCTGAGCTTGGCCGCCTTGAGCAGGGCGCCGACTTCCTCGAGCTTGGCGATGACCGCGTCGTTGGCGGCGGGTACCTTGAGGCCGCCGAAGAATTCCAGATCCTCGCGGTAGCGGCCGTAGTCATCAACGGGATTGTAGATGTCGAGGCCGTATTTGAGACCGACGAGGTAGTCGTCCTGGCCGTGGCCGGGGGCGGTGTGCACGCAGCCGGTACCGGCCTCGAGGGTGACGTGCTCGCCGAGGATGATGAGGCTGTCGCGCGCATGGAAGGGGTGACGGCAAACGCGCTTCTCGAAGGCGCGCGGGTCGATGGCGGCACTTACCTGGTAATCGCTCAGGCCCAGTTCCTTCATGACCGCGGCGAGCAGACCCTCGGCGACCACCAGCCGCTCGCTGCCCGTATCCACGGCGACGTAAGTCAGCTCGGGATTGAGGCAGACGGCGAGGTTGGCGGGAATCGTCCAGGGCGTGGTGGTCCAGATGACGAAGGACAGGGGCTTGTCGGCCAGGGACTCCAGTCCGGCGGGCAGCTCGCCCTGAAAGGCGAATTTGACGAAAATGCTCGGCGAGGCGTGGTCGGCGTATTCGACCTCGGCCTCGGCCAGGGCGGTGACGCAGGAGGCGCACCAGTGGATGGGCTTCTTGCCCTTGTAGAGGCTGCCGCGTTCGGCGAAGCGCGCCAGTTCGCGGGCGATGGTCGCCTCGTAGGCGGTGTGCATGGTGAGGTAGGGCTTGTCCCACTCGCCGAGCACGCCCAGACGCTGGAACTCGGCGCTCTGGATGCCCACCCAGGTTTCGGCGTAGGTTCGGCACTCGCGGCGGATATCGGCCTTGCTCAGCTCCTTCTTGCGCGCGCCGAGTTGCTGGTCGACCTTGAGCTCGATGGGCAGGCCGTGGCAGTCCCAGCCGGGCACGTAGGGCGCGCGAAAGCCTTGCATGCGGCGGCTCTTGATGACGATGTCCTTGAGGATCTTGTTGAGGGCGTGACCGATGTGGGTATGGCCGTTGGCGTAGGGCGGGCCGTCGTGCAGGGTGAAGGTCGGTCGGCCGGCGCCGGCCGCCTCGATCCGCGCGTAGAGCTCCGTTTCCCGCCAGCGCTTGAGAATTTCCGGCTCGCGCTGCGGCAGGTTGGCGCGCATGGGAAAATCGGTCTGGGGCAGGTTGAGGCTCTCTTTGTAATCCATGGCGTGTGGTCTCCCGGCGGTGGCGAAAAAAGCGAAGCCCACAAAGTAGCAAAAAGCGTGATTATGTCAAGGGAAAAGGGCTGTCGGAGCGGGCGGCGGGAGGTGCCTGGGCGGGGTGCGCCGGGGCGTCGGGCAGGAGGGGGGCCGGTGTGGAAAAACGCGCGCGGTGGCGTTTCTCCACACCGGCCGGGAAGGCTTCAGGCCTGGGGCCGGTCGTGGGTTTCCTCAAGCAGGTTGAGGCTGCGGCGTAGCAGGGTGGAAATGCTGGTGCCGTGGGATTTGGCGATTTCCTGCAAAACTTCCATTTCCTGGTCGCTGATGCGGCACGAGATGATGTAGCGCTTGGGGTTCTCAACGGATTTTCCCATGATTTTAATCTCCTTTGCGATGAGTGTTTCTGAGCTCTAAGCTCGAATGTGTCAATTTGTTCCGTATACGTAATGCAAGGGAATTGCCAGGTTTTGAAAATATTTTGCAAAAAATCATAAACCTTTGAAATGGCTGAATAAATATGATTCCTTCGGGCCGGAGCCGCTTTGATGATGTGCCCGGACGATGGCGCATTATTACACATTGTGGGGCCGGGTGAGACAAAACGGACCAGTTGGTGTGTCATGAGTGGCACGAAAGGGGAGGCTTTTGGCGAGCCGCCGGGAATTCAGGACCTTTCCTGGGCGGAGAAGGGGGACTTGTGCCTGCTCATGGGTTTGCGCAGTGTGTCAATCGTGGCACGCCGGCGGGCGGCGGCCTGCCCGCCGGCGGCTTGCGCGTCCGCCAGGGTGTTCTATAATGACATGCGGCGCCGGAAGACCACCCAAGCTTCCGGCGCCATTTATGGTCCATGGGAGTCTCTTATGCTCTGGTCGGTTCTCGCAGGTTTTATTCTCGCGCCCCTGGCGCTGCTGCCGGCGGGTCCCGCGGCGCGGTGGCGCGGCTGGTTCCAGGCCCTATTGCCCCTGGGACTGACCCTGTATTTTCTCGGCCGGCTCGGAGCCGTGGCCGGGGGCCAGGTGTTGATCGCCCATCAGTCCTGGGTGCCCGGCCTCGGGGTCGACCTCGCCTTCTATCTGGATGGCCTGAGCCTGCTTTTCGCCCTGCTCATCACCGGGGTCGGCACCCTGGTCATGGCCTACGCCGGCGCCTATCTGCACGGCCATCCCCAGCAGGGGCGTTTTTTTTTCTGGCTGACGCTGTTCATGGCCTCCATGCTCGGCCTGGTGCTGGCGGGCAACGTGCTGACCCTGTTCATCTTCTGGGAGCTGACCAGCCTCACCTCCTTTTTTCTCATCGGCTTCGATCATCAACGCGAGGCGGCGCGCCAGGCGGCCATGCAGGCCTTGCTGGTCACGGCCCTGGGCGGGGCGGCGCTGCTCGCCGGCCTGCTGGTGCTGGGACAGGCGGCGGGTGGCTATGATTTCGCAACCTTCCTGAGTCGCGGCGAGGTGCTGCGCGCCCATCCCTGGTACCTGGCGGGGCTGCTGCTGGTGCTGGGCGGGGCCTTCACCAAATCGGCGCAGGTGCCGTTTCATTTCTGGTTGCCCTCGGCCATGGAGGCGCCGACCCCGGTGAGCGCCTACCTGCATTCGGTGACCATGGTCAAGGCCGGCGTCTATCTGCTGGCCCGCCTGCATCCGGTGCTGGGCGGCACTCCGGCCTGGTTCTGGCTGCTGACCGGCTTCGGCGGCGCGACCCTACTCACCGGTGCCTGGCTGGCTCTCCGGCAGAGCGACATGAAGCGCATTCTCGCCTACACCACGGTGAGCGCCCTGGGCGGGCTGGTCCTGCTGCTGGGGGTGGGCAGCGAGGCGGCTCTGCACGCGGCGCTGGTTTATCTCCTCGCCCATGCCCTGTACAAGGGCGCCCTGTTTCTCACCGCCGGCGCGGTGGATCACGCCGCCGGCAGCCGCGACGTTAATCAGCTGCGCGGGCTGGCGCGGCCCCTGCCGCTGCTCGCCGCGGCGGCGACGGCGGCCGCCCTGTCCATGGCCGGCCTGCCGCCGCTGCTGGGTTTCCTGGCCAAGGAGGCGCTCTATCGCGCGGCCCTGGCGGCGCCCGTGGCCGGGCTGCTCACGGCGCTGGCCTGGACGTCGGGGGTGCTGCTCGTCGCGGCGGCGCTGCTGCTGGTGGCGCGGCCTTTTTTCGCCGCGCCGCGCACGCCCCGCGCCGATCTTCATGCGCCCACGCCGGCCCTGTGGCTGGGGCCGCTGCTGCTGGCCGGCGGCGGCCTGCTCTGCGGCCTGGCGCCGGGGCTGGTGAACCGGCCCTTGCTGGCGGCGGCGGGCGCGGCCGTGACGGGCGGGCCGCCGGTGCCCCTGGACCTGGCGCTCTGGCATGGGGTCGACGCGGTGCTGCTGCTCGGCCTGCTGACCCTGGCCGCCGGCGTCGCACTCTATGTCAATCTGGGGCGGCTGGCGCGCGTGCCGGCCCTTTGGCGCGGCGCGCCGGGGTGGGGGACGGCGCGGCTCTACGAGCTCGGCGTGGCGGCGCTTTACGGACTGGCGCGGCGCCAGACCCGGATTCTGCAAAGCGGCTATCTGCGCCACTATATCCTGACCCTGGTGGGCTTTGCCGTGGGCTTGACCGCCCTGACCCTGGTCAGTCGCGGCTTGTCGCCCTCGCTGCCGGGCCTGGCCGAGCTGCGCCTGTTCGAGGGCGCCGTGGCGCTGATGATCCTGTGCGGGGCGCTGTTCGCGGTGTTTTCGCCGTCGCGCCTGAGCGCCGTGGTCGCCATGGGCACCATCGGCTACGGCGTGGCGCTGATTTTCGTCGAGTTCGGCGCGCCGGATCTGGCCATGACCCAGTTCGTCATCGAAACCATGACGGTGATCCTGTTCGTGCTCTCCATCCATCGCCTGCCGACCTACCTGCCGCGCTCCAGCCGCCTGGTGCAGGGGCGCGATGCCCTGCTGGCGATTGCCGCCGGCGGTCTCATGACGCTGCTCATGCTGCTGGTGCTGGAGGCCGGCGGCGGCTCGCGGGTGGCGGAGTTCTTCGCCGAGCAGACCTGGCCCGCGGCCCACGGTCGTGACATCGTCAATGTGATTCTGGTGGATTTTCGCGCCATGGACACCCTGGGCGAGATCGCCGTGCTGACCCTCGCCGGGGTCGGCGTCCATGCCCTGCTGCGCCTGCGCTCCAAGGCGGGAGAGAACTGATGCCGTCGCTGATCCTGCGCACCGCCACCCTCTACCTGATGCCCATGCTGCTGCTGCTCTCGGCCTTTTTGCTGCTGCGCGGCCACTATCTGCCCGGCGGGGGCTTCATCGGCGGGCTGGTGGCGGCGGCGACCTTTTCCCTGCATTGCCTGGCCTTCAGCGCCCAGGCGACGCGGGAGCTGTTGCGCGTGCCGCCCGTGTCCCTCGCCGCGGTGGGCTTGCTCACGGCGCTGCTCAGCGGGGTGTTGAGCCTGGGCGAGGGCGCGCCCTTTCTCACCGGCCGCTGGGGCCGGCTCGATGCCGGGGTGCTCGGCGTCTACGACCTGGGCACGCCCTTGCTGTTCGATCTGGGCATCTATCTGGTGGTGATCGGCGCGACCCTGTCCATCGTCACCTCCCTGGCCGAGGAGGCCTAGCATGGAGACCCTGCTCGCCATCATCGTCGGCGTGCTGTTCGGCGCGGGTGTCTACCTGATGCTGCGCCGCACGCCCGTCAAGCTGGTGATCGGCCTGGCGCTATTGTCCAATGCCGTCAACCTGCTGATCTTCACCGCCGCCGGCCTGACCCGCGCGCGTCCGCCCCTGGTGCCCGTGGATGCCCTGCGCCCCGAGGGGGTGACGGCCGATCCCCTGCCCCAGGCGCTGATCCTCACCGCCATCGTCATTTCCTTCGGTCTGCTGGCCTTTACCCTGGTGCTGTTTCGCCGCGCCTACGAGGTGCTGGGCACCCGCGACATCGACGAGATGCAGGGAGGCGGCCCGTGAATCTGCTGCTGGTCCTGCCGCTGCTGCTGCCCCTGGCGAGCGCCGCCCTGACCCTGCTGTGTGGACGGCATGCGCGCGCCCAGCGCTGGGTGAGCGGCCTCGGCGCCACGGCCCTGGTGGGGGCGGCGCTCGCGCTGTTCGCCGCCGTGCGCGACCAGGGCGTGATCGCCACGCAGCTCGGCAACTGGCCGGCGCCCTTCGGCATCACCCTGGTGGCCGATCTGTTCAGCGCCATCCTGGTGGTCATGGCCGCGCTCATCGGCTGGGTGGCGACGCTTTATTCCCTGGGCAGCGTCGATCCTCGGCGCGAGGCGGTGGGCTATTATCCCTTCGTGCATTTTCTGCTCATGGGAGTGTGCGGCGTTTTCCTGACGGGCGATCTGTTCAATCTGTACGTGTGGTTCGAGGTCATGCTCATGGCCTCCTTCATCCTCATGGCCCTGGGCGGCGGCAAGCCGCAGATGGAAGGGGCCTTCAAGTACGTGGTGCTCAATCTCATCGCCTCGATCCTGTTCCTGGCGGGGATCGGCATCGTCTACGGCCTGGCCGGAACCCTCAACCTCGCCGATCTCGCCCAACAGTTGCCGCGCCTCGAACGGCCCGGCCTGGTCACCACCCTGGCCATGCTGTTTCTCACCGCCTTCGGCATCAAGGCGGGCCTTTTTCCCCTGTTCTTCTGGCTACCCGCCTCCTACCACACGCCGCCCGTGGCCGTCTCGGCGCTCTTTGCCGGATTGCTGACCAAGGTCGGGGTCTACGCCCTGATCCGCGTCTTCACCCTGCTGTTCGTCGAAGATTTGGCCTATACCCACGGCCTGCTGGTGCTGCTCGGCGGTCTGACCATGATCACCGGGGTGCTCGGCGCCGTGGCCCAGGAGGAATTCCGCCGCCTGCTGTCCTTTCACATCATCAGCCAGATCGGCTACATGATCATGGGCCTGGGGCTTTATTCCCAACTGGCCCTGGCCGGAGCGATTTTTTTCATGGTGCACAACATCCTGGTCAAGACCAGCCTGTTTTTCGTCAGCGGCGTGGCTCAGCGCCGGGGCGGCAGCTTCCATCTCGACGGCCTGGGCGGACTCTATCGCGGCGCGCCCCTGTTGTCGCTGCTGTTTCTGCTCTCGGCCCTGTCCCTGGCGGG
>NZ_JAUVWH010000019.1 GCF_030604225.1 Geoalkalibacter sp. | reverse complement strand
TGGGTATTCTGCAGCCCGAAGGCATGACAGCTTGAGCAGTCGCCCGTGGTATCGAAACCCTCGTGGCAGCGGAAGCATTCGCCGTTCATAAACCACTGGGTCTGATGGTGGCGTGCGGCCACGTCGCCGCCATGGCACTCCGAGCAGTTGAGCGTCGGAGTGCTACCACCAGAACCAGTGCTCCCCGTACCGCCGCTGGTGGTACCGCCGCTGGTGGTACCGCCGCTGGTGGTACCGCCGCTCCAGGAACCGCCGCTCCAGGAACCGCCGTATTGAGCCCAGACGCCGGACGCGAGGCACAGCACCAACGCCAGACCGAACAAGCAACCGGCAACCCGGCCGGCGACAGCCCCCCTAAATCGACTTGCTTCCCCCATGACTCTCTCCCTCATCTTTGATTGTGCTGTTGAGTATTGCCCCGAAACTTGTCCAAACAAAAATCTATGTAAAAAATGTCCTTGGCAGGTCGTCGTCTTATCGCTGGTGTCCGGGCAGGATGAAATAAGACGAGTGGCAAATATCTTTCACTAAATACTGCACCGGGGAAATCCCTGTCAAGTGAGCCCAGGTGCCGATCCACCGCCCACAAATCAGCCTTATTTACACGTTTCAATAAATGGAAAAAAATCTTCCCGGGATCACCTTAAGCAATGCATATCCGCTTCGCGCACAGGCATTCCCCGTGAGGAAACGCAATAGACATAGCGGGTAACCGCTTCTCGAGCAAAAATCAGACCTAAATTCATCAGCCCAAGTTGAGCAAGTGGCAAATTTTCGTCTTTCCTCGGCGGGAGTACCTGCAACCCTCTAAACATCGGGCAGGCGCACTTAAATTATTTTTTTCCAAACTCTTATTATTTTCCCCGGCGACGCGCCCCGGAATCCGTCAAGGAACGAAAAACCCCTACGCGACCTGGCGATTTCACCGAACAGGTCGCGAAAAAGCACAAGGCCCGCCGGGTGAGGGCGGGCCTTGTGCTTTTTCGCAATTAAAGAGAGGCTGTCCGACGACTAGCGCGCAATCCACAGGGACAGTTCCGCCCCCTCGCCGTCGGCGAAATACAAGGGAAAGCTCAGGGCGATGAACTCCGGCGGCACGGAAACCTGCTGGTCGTTCTCGGCGACCACCAAGGGCGGATCGATCTCCAGGTTCTGGCCCATCTGCGCGCCCTTGGCGGCGATGTTGCCGCAGACGATGTTGATGAATTCCATCACCGTGTCGTCGAGGACTTCCTTGGGCTCGCCCGAGACATCGCTTTCCTTGAGGATGGCGCGGGCCATGGCCTGCTGCACCCCGCGACTCACCGAAAGCAGGTAACGACCGCGCAGGCTGCCGGAAAAATCCATGGCGGCGGCCAGGTGCTTGGCGTCGAAGCTCTGGGACAGCACGCAAGGACCGGGGCGAAAGGCGAGATTGGCCACGCGGGCGAGCATCTTGAAGGTCAGATCCGCCGCCATTTCCCAGACTTGCGGGTTATCGACCCCTTCGGGAATCATCACCGCGCCGGCCAGATAGGGCGCCTGATCTGCCTTGAACTCCTCCAGCAGCTTAGCGACGCGCGCCGAATCAAGAGCGCCGACCTTGACCAAGGCCTCTCCGATGTAGAGATGGTTGTTTTTCTGCCAGGTGATGACCTGCTGCATCTGCTCCGGGGTGAGAAGACCGAGCTTGACCGCCATATCCCCGAACCGCAGATCCTCGCCGCGCTGAGCATCATGCACCCGCTCCACCTCGGCTTCCCCGAGAAAGCCCAGGGTCATGGCGACCTCGCCGAATTTGAGATTGGTGCGATCCTGCAGATCAATGGCTTCCAGCAGCTTGTCCGGACTGACAGCGCCCCGTTCCACCAGAAATTGCCCAAAAAATTTCACCGCCATAGGTCCACCTCAGGGAAAATTGTCGGTTCAGGCCCCCGCCGACCAGGGAAGATCAGACACAGGCCTCGCGAAGGATCTGCAGCACGTTGGCCTCTTCAAAGGGCTTGGAGATGACGTTGCGCGCACCCAGGCGCAGCGCCTCGGTGAACTTGTCGCCGACGCCGCCCAGGGAGGTCACCATCACCACGCGGGCGGCGCGGTTCATGGTCATCAGGGTGCGCAGGGCGGTCAGGCCGTCCATGATCGGCATGTTCATGTCCATGCACACCAGGTCGGGGCGATGAATCTGATACATCTTGAGGGCTTCGGCGCCGTTTTTGGCGTGTCCCACCACGTCGTACTCGCCGCTGCCGGTGACGATTTTTTCCAGCTGGCGGGCGACGGAGATACTGTCGTCCACGATCAGCACACGCTTCATTGCGATCCTCCCCGAAAGTCTGCGTCGAAAGGGTTTGCGGAAGGGTTCCCCGCGAAGGGAATAATGAAATTTTCTTCCACAAAGCTAATTACTTCTCTTTAATATCCCAGAGAAGAGTCCATGTCAATAGATTTTCTTAATGACGCGGCGATTCGCGCGGGAGGTGCGGTCAGGAAGAAAGGCGCCGCTGGCGCAGGACTTCAAAGAGGGCGATGCCGGCGGCGACGGACACATTGAGGGAGCCCACCCCGCCGGCCATGGGGATCGAAAGCAGCAGATCGCAATGGCGGCGCACGTTGGGGCGCAGGCCACTGCCCTCGCTGCCGGCGACCAGCACCAGGGGACCGCGCAGATCGCAGCGGAACAGATCCTCGGCTCCCTCGCCGGCCAGCCCGTAGATCCAGAAGCCGCCGTCCTTGAGTTCGTCGAGGCTCCGGGCGAGGTTGACCACCTGGCACAGGGGAATATGGTCGAGGGCGCCGGCGGCGGCGCGGTCGACGACGCCGGTGACCGGGCAGCTGTTGTCTCGGGGCAGAATCACACCTTGACACCCGGCGGCGGCCGCCGAACGCACCAGCGCGCCCAGATTGTGCGGGTCGGTCACGCCGTCAAGCGCCAGCAGAAATCCCGGAGAATCGCTCGCCCGGCAAACGGCAAGAAGATCGTGCAGATCGAGATAGGTGAAGGGTTCCAGACGCAGGGCGGCGCCCTGGTGGCGGGCATTGCCGGTGAGCTTTTCCAGATCGGCGGCGCCACGCAGCCGGACCGGCACCCCGGCTGCGGCGGCGGCATCGTGCAGCTCGCGCAGGCGTCCCCCGCCGTCCCGCGCCAGGAACAGCTCCAGCGGTCGGCGGCGCCGACCGCCGAGGGCCTCGCGCACCGGATTGATGCCGAACACCCAGTCGGCCATGCTCAGCGCGACGCCGGGGCGGCGGCCATCTCCGCGACGATGGCCTCGGCGGCGGCGACGGGATCGGCGGCCCGGGCGATGGGGCGACCGATCACCAGATAGTCGGCGCCCGCGGCGATGGCGGCACCGGGCGTCATGATGCGTTTCTGATCGTCGACGGACGCCTCGGCGGGGCGCACGCCGGGCGTAACGATGGCGAAGTCAGGGCCGCAGGCGGCGCGGATCAGGGCGATTTCCTGGGGCGAGGCCACCACGCCCCCCATGCCGGCGGTCTTCGCCAATTTGGCCAGGCGCGGCACCATTTCGCTGACCGGTTGCTCGATGCCGACCTCGCGCAGGGTGGCATCCGTCGACGAGGTGAGGATGGTCACGGCCAGCAACAGCGGCGGCGTCGCGCCCGTCGCGGCGACCTCCGCCCGCACCTGGGCGGCCGCCGCTTCCATCATCTCCCGTCCGCCCAGGGCGTGCACGTTGCAGATGCGCGCGCCGAGCCGCATGGCTTCCACGGACGCCATGGCGACGGTGTTGGGGATGTCGTGATATTTGAGATCGAGGAAAACCTCGCCGCCCTCGCCGCGAATCATGTGCACCACCTCCGGTCCGCAGCGCGTGAAGAGCTGCTTGCCGACCTTGAACAGGCCGACCTTGGCGTGCAGGAGCTTGACCCAGCGTTCGGCCTCCGCGAAAGAATCCACGTCCAGGGCGAAAATCAGTTTTTGCCGTGCGGCATCCATCATGTCGTTCTCCCGAGAATGTCCTTGACCTTGCTTGTCGCCTGCTTGACCTCGGCGATCAGCGCCGCCGCCTGGTCCTTGCCCAGCACCTGGCGGGCGATGTGGCATTCCATGTAAAGCAGTTCCCCCAGGGCATCGGCCAGCAGCCGTTTCTTGTCCCCCTCTTCAAGGCCGGCCAGATTGGCCAGAATGCGCTGGCCCTCGAGGGTGCCGTCGTCGCGCAGCCGCGCGTCGCGCAGGATATAGGAATAGGGCTGGGGCAGCTCGCGAAGCATGGCCTGGACATCCTCGTGGAAGCCGGCCTTGGCTTGGCGCAGGCCCGCGTGGAGAACCGCCAGCCCCTGGTTGAGGGCGTCGAGGATCTCGCCCAGAACGCCCTGCGTCTCGTCTTCGCCCGCCGCGTGCAAGCTCACCAGACCGCGCTCCACCAGATGGTAAAGCACCCGCAGCCCGTCGAACTCGCCGAAACCGCTCACCCGGATCAGCTCGCGCACCGACCCGGCGCCGGCGCGAATGCGCTCCAGCACCCGACTCTCGCTCGGGCTCAGTCCGTCCTCGGCGGCGGCGCCAAGACGCGGAACCAGATCGAGGGAGGGAATCAGACGCAGGAAAAGTTGCCGCTCGTCCAGGCGCCGCAGGCCTTCCATGATCAGGTTCTGGGTACTCATGGACAGCTGGAAGGGATCCTTGCGCGGCAGGGTTTTCCCCTGGAAGGAAAAGCTGCCCTGCTGATGGCTGAGCAGATCGTAGACGATGAGTTCGGCCTGATGGCGCACGGCCTGCCAGATGTCGCTCGCGGCCACCAGCTCCTTTTCCAGCAGATAGCGGACCAGGGCGTTCTGGTTCGCGGCGCGCCGCCCGAGGCGTTCAAGCAGGGCACGGTCGATGCGGCCCAGTTCGAAGAGGATTTCGCCGAGACTTTCCGCGGCGAAGGAACTGAGCGCCGCGACGATCTCGCCATCCTGCAGGTAAAGGTCCTTGCGCCCGCCTTCGAGATCGAAGCGCAGCACCCCGGTTTTGCGGAACATGTTGAAAAAGGAGAGCAGATCGACGGCGGAAAGCTCCCCCAGCACCCCGGTCATCAGGGTGGGATGGGCGGCCTCCGCGACGGTGAGCAACAGATGGCCCTCCGACAGCGAGGAGATTTCCAGGCCCCGGGCACCGAAGCGCCGCGCGACGGACGCCGGCAGAAACAGGCGCCCCTGCTGGTCAAGGGTGGCCGCCGGCATGGCCGAACTCCCTCGCGCCAGAGAAAACCACCCGCGCGGCGGATCGCCTAGCGCCCGCGAGCACCGCGCACCCGCTCGGCGATGTCCGCCGCCGCCGTCACCGCCGCCAGCATCGCGACGGCGCCGCCGGCGCGTTCCTTGAGTTCCACCTGCCCGTCCTTGAGGCCGCGCGCGCCCACCGTCACCCGCAGGGGAATGCCAAGCAGATCGGCATCCTTGAACTTGGCGCCGGGGCGCTCGTCGCGGTCATCGAGCAGCACCTCGACCCCTTCGCCGAGCAGTTCGGCGTAGAGCTGTTCGGCGGCGGCCTTGACCTCGGCGTCGTTGGGGTTGAGCATCATCACCAGCACCTCGAAGGGAGCGATGGGCAGCGGCCAGATGATGCCGTCGGCGTCGTGGTTCTGCTCGATGGCCGAGGCCAGGGTGCGGCCGATGCCGATGCCGTAGCAGCCCATGACCAGCACCCGCTCGCGACCCTGATCGTCGAGGACCACGGCGTTCAGGGCTTCGGAATACTTGGTGCCGAGCTTGAACACGTGACCGACCTCGATGCCGCGCCAAATCTGGAGTTGGCCGTCGCAGCGCGGACAGGCATCGCCGGCCACCGCCTTGCGCAGATCGGCGAAGGCTTCGGCCTGAAAATCCCGACCATGGTTGACGCCGGTAAAATGGGCATCCTTTTCGTTGGCGCCGGTGATGAAATCGGCCAGACCCTGCACCTCGCGGTCGGCGATAATGCGCAGCTTGAGCCCCACCGGTCCGGCGAAGCCGCTCGGCGCGCCGGTGGCCTGAAGCACCACCTCCTCGCCGGCCATCTCCACCCAGGCGCAATCAAGCAGGCGACAGAGCTTGATGTCGTTCAACTCGCGGTCGCCGCGCAGCAGCACGGCGAGGGTTTCGCCCTTGTCGGTCCGCACGATGAGGGTCTTGACCAGCCTGTGCGGGCTGGTCTTGAGAAAGGCGGCCACCTCCTCGACGGTCTTGCGCGCCGGGGTCAGCACCTTGGTCAAGCCCTCGGCCGGCTCCGGCGTCGCGCCGGCGGGCGCACGCAGCTCGGCCTTCTCGACGTTGGCGGCGTACTCGCAGCTGTCGCAGGAGACGATGGCATCCTCGCCCGACTCGGCCAGCACCATGAATTCGTGGGAGCTGGAGCCGCCGATGTTGCCGGTATCGGCCTCCACGGCGCGGAAATTGAGCCCGCAGCGCTGGAAGATGCGCCGGTAGGCCTGGTACATGCGCTCGTAGGCCGCATCGGCCCCGGCATCGTCGAGATCGAAGGAATAGGCGTCCTTCATGATGAATTCGCGGCCGCGCATCAATCCGAAACGCGGGCGGATCTCGTCGCGGAACTTGGTCTGGATCTGGAAGAGATTGAGGGGCACCTGACGGTAGGAGCGCACCTCGTGGCGCACGATGTCGGTGATGACCTCCTCATGGGTGGGTCCGAGGCAGAAATCGGCCTCCTTGCGGTCCTTGAAGCGCAAGAGCTCGCGCCCGTACTGCTGCCAGCGCCCCGATTCCTGCCAGAGCTCGGCGGGCACCACCATGGGCATGAGCACTTCGTGGGCGCCCGCGCGGTTCATCTCCTCGCGCACAATCTGCTCGACCTTGCGCAGGGAGCGCAGCCCGAGGGGCAGATAGTTGTAGATGCCGGCGGCGACCTTGCGAATCATGCCGGCGCGCAGCATCAGCCGGTGACTGACCACCTCGGCGTCGGCCGGAGTTTCCTTGAGGGTCGGCAACAGATAGTCGGTATAGCGCATTCACCCACCTCACGAACTCGAATATAAGAAAGTGAAGGAGAAACTAGCCTATTTGACAGGCGATTGCAAGGCGCTCGTGGCCCGCCGCGGGCGGAAATCCTTGTCGCCGCGCCGCCCCTTGCCTATGATGAATGCCAGTCGACCACCTACCCTCGGGGAGCCGCCATGGACGAGAATCTCAACCTGGCCCTGTTCTGCCAGCTCATCGCCGCCAAGACGCCGCTGATCTTCATCACCACCGACAACGAGAGCCGCACCGAGGCCCTGGTGACGCGCGCCGCCCTGCAAGGCATCAAGGGCATGCCGGTGCCTTTGGAATGGGACTGCAACGAGGGCTTCGCCGGGCACCCGGAGACCCGCGACCCCCTCACCGCCCTGCGCTGGGCGGTGGCGCGCGAGGGCCACGGCATCTATCTGTTCAAGGACATGGGCTGGTTCTGGAAGGACAATCCCTACCTGCAGCGCACCCTCAAGGATTTTGCCGCCCTGCGCCGCCCGGAGGTGAAAAGCCTGGTGTTTCTCGGCCCGCGCCCCGAGATTCCCGACAGCCTGCGCGAACACTTCCTGATCCTCGACCACGCCCTGCCCGACCGCGAGGAGATTCTCGCCTATCTCGAAGGGCAGCGCGACAAGGATCCCTTTCTCTCCCAAATGCTGCGCGACGACCAGGCCCTGGCCGCCCTGACCCTCGCGGGGCAAGGCCTGGATCTCGCCGACCTCGATCGTGCCTTGCGCCTGGCACGGGTCACGCGCGGCACCGACGTGCGGCGGGTTGTAACGGCCCTGCACCAGGCGAAGAAGCAGATCCTGAAGAAAAGCGGCATCATGGAATTTGTCGAAAACGACGTGCGCCCCGAGCAGGTCGGCGGCATGGGCACGCTGAAGAGTTGGATGGAAAAACGCGAGAAGGCCTATGGCCTCGACGGGCTGAAAAGCGGGCGCAACCTGCCCAAGGGGGTGCTGATGATGGGCATCAGCGGTTGCGGCAAGAGCCTGTTCGTCAAGGCCATCGCCGCACGCTGGCAACTGCCCCTGATCCGGCTCGACATGGCCACCGTCTACTCCCAAACCTACGGTTCGCCGGAAACCAGCCTGCGCCGCGCCTGCAAGACCGCCGAGGCCCTGGCGCCTTGCGTGCTGTGGATCGACGAGATCGAGGCCGGCATCAGCACCCAGGGCTTCAAGGCCGAAGGGGGCGCCACCTCGCGGGTCCTCGGCTATTTTCTCACCTGGATGCAGGAGAAGCGTCATCCGGTGTTCGTCGCCGCCACCGCCAACGCCATCGAGATGCTGCCCGCGGAAATCCTGCGCAAGGGCCGCTTCGACGAGATCTTCTACGTCGCCCTGCCGGCTCTCGCGGAGCGCGAGGACATCTTTCGCATTCACCTCGCCAAGCGCGACCTCGACCCCGCCGCTTTCGACTGCCGCATGCTCGCCCACTCGACCAAGGGCTTCTCCGGCGCCGAAATCGAACAGGCGGTGGTCAGCG
Source organism: Geoalkalibacter sp. (assembly GCF_030604225.1). GTDB lineage: Bacteria > Desulfobacterota > Desulfuromonadia > Desulfuromonadales > Geoalkalibacteraceae > Geoalkalibacter. The sequence continues at coordinate 22,129 of NZ_JAUVWH010000019.1, read as the reverse complement.
CCTCCTTCGAGGCCCTGGCCCAGGAGCGCCCCTTGAGCCAGCGCGACCTCACCGAGGCGGTCAGCCGCACCGTGCCCCTGTCCGTGACCATGGCCGAGCAGATCAAGAAAATCGAGGCCTGGGCCTTCAAGCGCGCCGTGCCGGCGAGCGGCGCGCCGGAGCGCGAATAGCCCGCGCCAGGCCGCGCTCAGTGTTCGACATGGATCAGGCGGTCCACGGCAAAGCCCCAGGCCTCGGCCTTGCCCACCAGTTCCGCGAGCAATTGCGGATCGAGGCGCGGCTTTCGGGCGAGAATCCAGAAATAATTGCGCGTGGGACCGCTGACCAGGGCGTAGCCGTGGTTGGTCAGATCCAGGGCAAGGATGTTGTAGGCCCCATAAAAGGGGCCGAAAAACGACACCCTGAGGCGGCCTTCGCCGGGAGCGCCGGCGAGGTAGGCGCGTCCTTCGGCTTCCTTCCAGCGCCCCGCGGCCGGATCAAAGCCGCGATTGACGACGCGGATGCCGCCGTCGTCGCGCAGGCTGTAATCGGCGGTGACGCGTGTCAGGCCGCGTTCGAAGGAATGATCGAGGCGCGCGATTTCATACCAGCGCCCCAGATAGGGTTCCACCTCGAACCCATCGACCACCTCCAACCCGGCCGGCACGCGTAAGCAACCCATCAGGGACAAGAGCAAGGCGACCAGCAACCCGTTTCTCATAAGGACCTCCATGCCGCGCTTTCGCCAATTATAAAGCCAAAATTTTCTCTTGTCGTGGGCGACCCGGCCGGGCTAATCCCATCTGCAAATCCCATCTTGACAGCATTTTTACCCTCGGCTATAGTCCCATGCCAAAGGAGCTAAAACGTTGTTTCAACTTATTTCCCAACAACGTCCGGTAGGGGTCTTGGTCGTCGTTTGACGGCCCGACGCTACCTTGGTTCTCCACCCCGAGACATCAGGCAGCGCGGGCGTTTTTAGTCCCGCGCTCCTTTTTTGCACCAGTTGAAAAGGCCGCGGGACGAGTTTCCCGCGGCCTTCACCTTTTCAGCCCTACAAGTGCCGAGCCCCAAGGAGGATGCAGATCCCATGAAAAACGGAGCCCAGATTCTCGTCGAATGCCTGAAGAAAGAAGGGGTGGACGTCATTTTCGGCTACCCCGGCGCGCGCACCCTGCTGCTGCACGATACCCTCATGGATGATCCCGACATCAGCCACATCCTGGTGCGCCACGAGCAGGGCGCGGCGCACGCCGCCGACGGCTACGCGCGCACCACCGGCAAGGTCGGGGTGTGCCTGACGACTTCGGGTCCTGGCGCCACCAACCTGGTGACTGGCATCGCCACCGCCTACATGGATTCGGTGCCCATGGTGGCCCTCACCTGCCAGGTCACCACCGCCGACATCGGCAACGATGCCTTCCAGGAAGCGGACATGACCGGCATCACCCGCCCCATCACCAAGCACAATTATGTGGTGACCAACGTCAATGACCTGGCGCGCATCGTGCGCGAGGCGTTCTACGTTGCACGCACCCGGCGTCCCGGGCCGGTGCTCATCGACCTGCCGAGCGACGTGCTCGCCGCGCGCTGCGCGGGGGACATCCCCGAAACCGTGAGCCGCCGCGGCTACCAGGAGATGCCGACCCTCAACCTCAAGCAGCTCAAGGCGGCCGCAGAGCTCATCAACAAGGCCAAGCGCCCGTTGATCTACGCCGGCGGCGGCATCGTGCTGTCCAATTCGCAGAACCAGCTGCGCGCACTGGCCGACAAGGCGCAACTGCCCGTGACTCACACCCTCATGGGCCTGGGCGTCATGGACGCCGTCTCGCCCCTGTCGGTGGGCATGCTCGGCATGTACGGCGCCTGGTACGCCAACAAGGCGGTGCATGAGTGCGACTGTCTGATCGCCATCGGCGCGCGCTTCGATGATCGCGTCACCGGCCGCATCGACGGCTTCGCCCCCAACGCGCGCATCATCCAGATCGACATCGACCCGGCGAGCATCCGCAAGACCGTCCAGGTGCACCTGCCCATCGTCGGCGACGCCGGCGAGGCCATGGAAAAGCTGCTGGACCTGGTCGAGGCCAAGGACCGCGCCGCCTGGCTGGAGCAGATCGCCGCCTGGAAGGAGCAGGCGCCCCTGCCCCGTCCGCAGAGCGAACAACTCATGCCCCACGACATCATGGAGGCGCTGCGCGCCGTCGCCGGCGACACCCCGGTGGTGGCCTCGGATGTGGGACTCTCGCAGATGTGGACCGCCAACTTCTTCCAGTTCCACGAGCCGCGCCACTACATCACCAGCGGCGGCCTGGGCACCATGGGCTACGCCCTGCCCGCGGCCATGGGCGCGGCGGTCGGCAATCCGGGTCGCGTGGTGTTCGCCATCAACGGCGACGGCGCCTTTCAGATGAACGTGCAGGAGTTGGCGACCTGCTCGCAGTACAACATCCCCGTCAAGGTGATCATCCTCAACAACGGCAAGCTCGGCATGGTGCGCCAGTTCCAGCGCGTGTTCCTGAAAAAACGCTATTCCGCCACGGACCTCGGCGGCCATGTGGATTTCTGCATGGTGGCGCGCGGCTTTCAGGTGGCGGCCCTCAAAGTGACGCGCAAGGAAGAGCTGGTGCATGCCCTGAACAAGGCCATGGAGATCGAAGGGCCGGTGGTGGTGGACATCGACATCGATCCGGACTGCTACAGCTTCCCCATGGTGCCGCCGGGCAAGAAGACCGTGGAAGCGCTGTTTGATCCCGATGAATGGCAGGGGTGAGTGATGAGTGATAAGGAACGATTACACAAATGACAAATGACGGCCGGGGGGATCAGGGATCCCGCCGGCCTTTTTCTTCAAGCAGGGCGTGAACTTCGGCGATGAGGGCCTCGACCATCTCGTTTTCCGCCACCTTGCGCACGATCTCGCCCTTGCGGAACAAGAGCGCCTGGCCCTTGCCTCCGGCCAGCCCCACATCGGCCTCGCGCGCCTCGCCGGGGCCGTTGACCACGCAGCCCATCACCGCGACGGTCAGGGTCTGGGGCAGATCGTGCAGGCGCCGCTCGACTTCCTCGGCCACGGCGATCAGGTCGACCTGGCAGCGCCCGCAGGTGGGGCAGCTCACGAACAGCGGACCACGCTCGCGCAGTCCGAGACTCTTGAGGATTTCCCAGCCGACCCGCACCTCCTCCACGGGATCGCCGGTGAGGGAAACGCGCAGGGTGTCGCCGATGCCCTCGTAAAGCAGCACGCCCAGGCCCACCGCGCTCTTGATGGTGCCGCTCCAGGTGGTGCCGGCCTCGGTGATGCCGATGTGCAGGGGATAATCCACCTGTCCGGCAAGCAGGCGATAGGCTTGAACGGTGCGGCGGATATCCGAGGCCTTGAGGCTCACCTTGATGGCGTCGAAGCCCAGGTCCTCCAGTACATGGATGTGACGCAGGGCGCTTTCCACCATGGCCTCGGGCGTGGGATGCCCATGGCGCGCCAGCAGATCCTTTTCCAAGGAGCCCCCGTTGACGCCGATGCGGATCGGCACCTGGCGTTCGCGGCAGACGCTCACCACCTCCTCGACCTTCCAGCGCGCGCCGATGTTGCCGGGATTGAGGCGCAGGCCGTCGACCCCCGCCGCCAGGGCGCGCAGGGCCAGGCGATGGTCGAAATGGATGTCGGCGATAAGCGGCAGCGGGCTGCCCGCGCGAATCGCCGCCAGGGCCTGGGCGGCCTCCTCGTCGGGCACCGCGCAGCGTACGATCTCGCAGCCGGCCTCCGCCAGCCGCTCGATCTGGGAGAGGGTCGCGGCGACGTCGCGGGTGTCGGTGTTGGTCATGGACTGCACCGACACGGGCGCGCCGCCGCCGACGGCGATGCCGCCGACGCGAATCTGGCGCGTCGCGCGACGCGCCGCGGCTAAAGAGGAGTTGCCCGCCATGGACGGCTCAGGCCCCCTCGGCGGAACGCGCCTTGACCAAGGCGGAAATGGCCTTGAACTCAGGGGCGGTGGACTCCTTGAGCAGCTGAAAGGCCACCGTCTCCGCCGTGGTCACCACCGCGCCCGCGTCACGCGCCAGTTCCAGGGCATTGAGAAAGTCCACCTTGCCGCGCGACATGATCGCGTCGCGCACCAGATGAACCTCAAACCCTTCCTTGAGCAGGCCAAGCACCGTCTGGTAGACGCAGACATGGGCCTCCATGCCGGTGACGATCAACTGCCGGCGCCCGAGGGCCTTCATGTGCTCGACAAAAGAGGGCTCGCCGCAGCAGCCGAAACTGACCTTCTCGATGCGCGTGTCGCGACAGGCGTCGGCCAGTTCCGGCACCATGTGGCCGATGCCGCGCGGGTACTGCTCGGTGCCGACCACCGGCAATTGCAGCAGGCGCGCGCTTTGCAAGAGAAATTCATTGGCGTTAAGCACCTTGCGGTAGATTTTCGCCGGCATGGCGGTGACCAGGCGCTCCTGCACATCGATGACGACCAGCGCCGCCTGGTTGCGGTCGAGAAAAAACTTGTCCACGGGATTGCTCATGAAAGAATCTCCTTTGGCTTGCGGGTTGTCTTGTTCGTTTGTAGCGGTTCCGGCCCTCGCGAGTCAATCGGCTTGCGCGCCGTTGCCGTTGCCGCGCCCCATGGTCGAACCGCTCCAGCCCGGCCCACGCTGCGCGGAGGGCGTCCCGACCGCCCCTTCTGTGGATGTCACCAGCTCGCCGATGAACAAGCTGCCGTTGTTGACGAAAAAACAGGTCGGCAGGCCCTCGGCCAATTCCCTCAGCCGCTGGGCGTAGCGTTCCTCCTCCCCGATTTGGGGCGTGGCCAGGCCAAGAATCACCGCGTCGGCGGCGGCGCTTTCCGCGTGGATCGCCTCGTGCACGCTGACGCCTTCCTCCTTGATTTTTACTTCGATCTCGGCCTCGATGCGGATTTCGGGGATCAGACGATGCAGGATACGCTCGGTGTGTTCCTTGGCCAATAGGTTGGAGGCCAGGCTCAGAACGCGGATCCGCGCGCCGCGCCACTCGGGATTGCGGGTGAGCAGATAGGCGAGGAGCAGCATCAGGTCGCCGTTTTGCTGCAACCCTCCCCACCAGACATGCACCGTGCGTCGGCGTCCTTCGCGCCCCGGCGGCAAGGGCTTGACCTTGCCGAGGATAAAGGACTGATGCAGGCGGCGCAGTTTGTGGATGGCGCGCAGAAAATACACCAGGCGCTCGGGGTCGTCGGGCCAGCCGAGCAGCACCGTGTTGCTCTCGATGCCGGCGATGCCGTTGGCCTGGGCCACGGCGACGACGCCTTTTTCCACGCTCTCCACCACGCTCACCTGGCCGAAGGCGACCAGCGCCTCGCGGCGTAGCACCGCCTCGATCTCCTTTTGCCGCCGCGGCGGATCGAAGGTGAGATCGAGCAGGTTCCCCGGCACCAGCTCGCATACGGTCAGCACCCCGCGATTCTCGCCGAACCAGCAGCCGAAGCGGACCAAATCCAGGCGCCGCTCGACGCGCCCGACAAACACCAGAATATGCGGCCGCCAGTTACGCGCCGTCATGGGGCGATGGGACAGGCGGATCAGCGCCCAGCGGATCAGGGCCTCGTAGACGTCGCGGCGCACATCGCCCCAATCGGCCTTTCGCTCGCGCCGCGCGAGAAATATCCACAGGCCCAGTTCAATGACCAGGGCGGTGATGCCCGCCGGCGCGTGAATCAGCAGCATGGCGGCAAAGCAGCTCAGCGCCCCCAGCAGGGGGATCACCCAGTGCACGCGCACCTTGGGCCGCCAGGAGGGATTGCCCGAGAGCCCTTCGAGGGCCGCGACCAGATTGATGGTTCCGTAGACCGTAAGGAAAAACATGGTCACGACCAGGGCCACGGTATTGAGTTCGCCCAAAAGCACGGCGAAGAGGGCCAGGCCGATGGTCAGTCCCAAGGCCCGACGCGGTTCCCCATCGTGCGCACCCGTGCCGGTCAACCAGCCGGGGGCAAGACGATCCATGGCCAGGGCCTGCAAGGTGCGCGGCCCGGCCAGGGCCGATCCCACGGCAGACGAGAAGATGGCCCCCCAGAGTCCGGGCAGCACCAGCCAGGGGCCAAGCACGGCAATACGGGTCCAGACCAGGGAATCCTCCCGCAGAAGAACCGCATCGGCACCTGTCCACAACAGGGTCGGCACCAGCAGATAAATGGCAAAGCCCGTCAAGACGGCCGCCAGGGTTCCAAGGGGGATGGATTTTTTGGGATCACGCAGATCGCCTGACAGGCTCAGACCTGCCATGATTCCCGTCACCGCTGGAAAAAAAACCGCGAAAATCGTCCAGAAACCCGGCGAGTCGGCAAGCACGGCCGTGGCTTCGACGCTCTCGCCCGCCCCCCCGAAAAAAACCCCGGCGATCAGGGCCAGAAGCGAAAGGCCGATCATGCCCATGACCGGCAACTGGGTTTTCAGGGCAAAGCCCGCCCCCCGGGAGGCCAAATATCCCACGCCCAGAATGACGACGACCGTGGCCGCCGGCACGGGGATACCGGGCCAGATGATGCGCAGGGATTCGGCAAAACCATAGGCGTAGAGCGTCACCGAGAGGACCTGGCAGAGAAACAGCGGCAGGCCGATGGCGGCACCGATCTCAAGTCCCAGGCTGCGTGAAATGATGTAGTAGGCGCCGCCGACACCGACTCGGGTGTTGGTCGCCACCGCCGAGAGGGACAACGCGGTGACCAGGGTGATGCCATTGGCCAAAAGGACGACCAGGATGGTTTTGGCCAGCCCTAGGTTGCCCACCACCCAGCCGAAGCGCAGGTACATGATGACGCCGAGGATGGTGAGAATGGTGGGCGTGAAGACCCCGAGAAAGGTGCCGAGCTTGCGCCCGTCCCCGGGGGGGGCGGCCTTGGTTGCGGGAAAGAGCTTCAAGAGGACTCCCTGACTTGCGGAATAAGAACATCGACAAGAAAGGGAAGACTAGCAGAAAGGTGGGGCCCGGACAACCCGGGCCCCGGCGCCGAAGTGCAAACAGACGTCACTGATTGACGTACTCATAACTCTTGAGGTCGATGCCCGCCCGCTCGGCCCAGCCGAAGACCGGTTGATAGTCCTCGACACCGGTTTCGATGAAGCGCAGGGCGTGAAACTGCTCCAGCACCCGGCGACCCTGGGGAACCTTGTCCAGGCGCAGCAAGGCCTGCTTGAGCTTGTCCTGGAGGTCCGCGTCCAGATCGGGACGCACGCACAGGCCGTTGGAGGGCACCTTGCCCGAGACCGCCAGGATCTGGAGCTCCTGATCGACGCGCGGGTCGCCGGCGCGCACCAGATCGAACATCGAATTCTTCGAGGCCCCGACATCGGCTTTGCCTTCCAGCACCGCGTAGATGCCGGCGTCATGGCTGCCGGCAAAAAAATACTCGCCCAGGTAAGCGTCGATGTCCGTAACCCCGGCCTCGCGCAGGTAGGCCAGGGGATAGAGGTAGCCCGCCGTGGTGGCCTTCTCGACAAAGGCGAAGCGCTTGCCGCGCATGCCCGCCGCGTCGCTGATGCCGCTGTCCTTACGCGTGTAGATGACGCCGTGATAGGTCGATTCGCCATCCAGGTTGACCGGCCGCGCCAGGGGTATGACACCCAGCTGCTGGATGGCCAGGGCGCCGGTGAAGGAGCCGAAGAAGGAGCCGTCCAAACGGTCGCGCGCGAAGGACTCGATGAGATTACCGTAACGACTGAGCATGGTGAAGCGCACCGGCACGCCGATTTCCTTGCCCAGATATTCGCCCAGGGGGCGAAAGCGCTCCATCTGCTTGAAGACGTTGAGCTCGGGGATCAATCCGATCACCAGTTCTTCCTTCCGTGCTTCCCCGAAGGCATCCCCCCCCAGGGCCAGCAGCAAAAACAGAAGCATGAGCAGTTTTTCACCAAAGGGCAGGCGCATCCGCGACTCCTTGAATCAGGGGACCAGGGACTGACGGCGGATCAGCTGCTCGGCCGTCGCCGCGTCCAGGGCCGGATGAAAAAGATTCCCTTGCACGTACCCGCAGCCCAGGTCTTGCAGCTTTTCCAGTTCCGCCTGCGTTTCCACGCCTTCGCCGACAGCCTTGAGATTGAGGTTCTGCGCCAGGGCGAGAATGGTACGCACGATTTCGTAGTTGTCCCGATTGTGATCGATCCCGGAGATGAACGAGCGGTCGATCTTGAGGGTGTCAATGGGAAAATGCGGCAGATAGCTCAGGGACGAATAGCCGGTGCCGAAATCGTCGATCTGCAACCCCACGCCCAGGCTCTTGAGTTCCGCCAGCAGCGCGCCGGAGGTCTGCGGGTCCCCCATGAGGGTGCGCTCGGTGATTTCCAGCCGCAGGCTGTCCGGCGGCAGTTGATGCTCGGAGAGCATCTTGCGGATGGTCTCGACCAGCGCCGGGGTGAATTCGCGCCCGGACAGATTGACGCTGACCGCCAGGAACAAGGCCGCGCCCCCCAGGCTTCGCCATTGCCCGAGGCGCCGGCAGGCCTCGCCCAACACCCACAGACCGATGGTGGGAAGCAACCCGATGTCCTCCGCCAGGGGAATGAAATCCGAGGGCAGGATCAGGCCGCGGGTCGGATGCCGCCAGCGGATCAGGGCCTCGAAACCACTGAGCTTGCCCGTGGCCGATTCGATCACCGGCTGGTAGCACAGATGGAACTCCTGGCGCTCGATGGCGCGCCGCAGATCGTTTTCCAGCTGCAGATGCGCCAGGGAGTGATCATGCATGGATTTGTCGAAAATCTCGTAACGCGCCTTGCCCCGTGCCTTGGCATGATACATGGCCAGATCGGCGTCGCGCAGCAATTGGCCGGGCTGTTCGTAGCCCCGGGAACTCAGGGCGATGCCGATGCTGGCGCTGGTGAACACCTCATGGCCGTCGAGCATGAAAGGCCGCGGCAGATCCTTTTGGATGCGCCGGGCAATGGCCACCGCCTCGTCCAGACCATGGATATCCTCGAGTAGGATGCCAAACTCATCGCCGCCCAGGCGCGCCACCGTGTCGCTCGGGCGGATAAATTCCGCCAAACGCCGCCCCACCGCGATGAGCAACTGGTCGCCGGTGAAATGGCCGAGACTGTCGTTGATGAACTTGAAGCGGTCCAGATCGAGAAACAACACGGCAAAGAGAAAGCCCGGGCGACGCTGGGCGGTAAGCAGGGCATGCTCAACGCGGTTGGCGAACAGGGCGCGGTTGGGCAAACCCGTCAGGGCATCGTGAAAGGCATCATGAACCAGTTGTTCCTCGGTCTTCTTGCGCTCGGTGATGTCGGTCTGCGAACCGGCCAAGCGATAGGGACGGTCGTTCTCGTCGCGCACCGCCACACCCCGGGTCAGGGTCCAGCGCCAGGTGCCGTCCCGATGCCGCAGGCGCTGCTCGCTCTCGATGTGCGCAACGGTTCCCTCCAGATGAAAGGCGATCTTGGCCTCAAGCCCCTGGCGGTCATCGGGGTGCACCAGCCGGAACCAGTCGTTCGGATCGGTGCCGATGTCGGGCTCGTCATAGCCGAGCATGGATTTCCAGCGCGGGGAAAAATAGATGCTATTGCCGAGAAGATCCCAGTCCCACAAACCATCGTTAGCGCCGCGCGCCGCCAGGGCGTAGCGCTCCTCGCTCGCGCGCAGCGCCCGTTCCGCCTGACGGCGTTCCTCGACCTCACCTTCGAGCCGCGCGTAGCTGTTCTTGAGCGACAGGCTCATGGCGTTGAAATGCCGCGCCAGTTCGCCGAACTCCTCGCGATAGACGGTTTCCAGGGCAAAGCCGTATTCCCCGGCGGCGATGCGGCGGGTCGCCGCCACCAGGGCGCGCGTCGGCCGGGTGATGGAGCGCGCCAGAAACACGGCGATCAACAAGCCGAACAAGCCCGCCAAGGCCACAAGAACCAACAGGGCGTTCTTGGAGCGCTGAATCTCGGAGAAGGCCTGGGCCGACACGCGCTCCACGCCCAGGGAGGCCTCCCGGGCCATGCTTTCCACTTGCAGCAGCAGGGTTTCCCCCACCTGCGAGGCATCGTGCTTGAGCCGCTCCAGGCGCCGGCTGTCGGCGGAGGTGGTGATGTAGAAGCTCAAAGCTTTCTTGAAATCCTCGATTAGCAGTCCCACCTGCTCCAGATCGGCGAGGGTCTCGGGGCGATGATGGCAACTGGTGCAGGCGGCGGCCAGGCTCGTGAGGGCGTCAACGTTGTCCACGATGCGGTCGAGACTTTGGGAATAAGGGGTATGCACGGTGTAGAGGTCGGAATTGACGCGCATCACGCGATGCACCAGGCTGGCGCGCAGATCACTGATCTTATGCAGGTTGAGCAGGCGGTTGAGGGTGGCGGTCGTCTGGTTGACATTGTTGATGGAGACAAAAATGCCGAAGAGATAGATGAGAAAAAGCAGGGAGAGGGAGATGATGATCCGAAATTTCATGCATGCTCTTCTTTTCGCAGGGCGCCGGAAACATGCGGGAGCCGCAAGGAAACCCGAAAAAAAACCACGCCCGGGATGCGATGATTATTGGGCGCAGACTACCTTTTTACTCCTTTCCTCTCCACGGGTCAATAAAATTTTTTAATGTCTTTGCAGCACGCAGCCCTGGCCTTTAAGGGTACAGGCGAAAAATTTGCTCGGCAATGCAGGCCGGTTTTTCCTCGCCCTCAATGTCGATGGTGAAGAGATAGACAATCTCCACGCCCTCGCCGACCGTGCGCGCCTCCTGCACGGCGGTCCGGGCGCGGATGCGGGCGCCGGCGCGCACCGGCGCGGGAAAGCGCACCCGGTTGAGACCGTAATTGAGGCGGCGACGCATGCCGGGATACTCGGCGGCGAAATAGTCGGGGCTGTTGCTGCCGGTGAGCATGGGCAACAGTGACAGAGTGAGAAAACCATGGGCGATGGTCGTGCCCAGGGGCGACTCCGCCGCCGCGCGCGGGGGGTCGACGTGAATCCACTGTTCATCGCCGGTGACGGCGGCGAAGCGGTCGATGCGATCCTGATCCATCAGCGTCCAGGAACCGACGGCGATTTCCCGTCCCAATCGGGCGCGATAGAGGTCCAAAAGGTTTTGCGCAGCGGTCATGGCCACTCCTTTGCACGGCATTCAGGTAGACGGCGGCGACGCGACGGGCCGGTCGTCGCCACATGGCTTTCTTTTACACCGTCTTGAGGTCCAACGCCAGGATTTCGCCGGAAATGGCAAGAGGGGAGAGATTTTTTCAGGAGAGGCGCCCCGCGATCCGGCCCCGGAACCCTGCCGACCCCGCGGTCGCCGCGGCGACGGCGGTTGTCAGATCGGAGGCAATTCCGGGGCCGAACTTGGGAAAAGGGTTGAATCATCCTCGGGCTCGCTGCCGCCCGTGGCAGGACGGGTCATCATTCGGAACCGGCAACCTCGTCAACCCGCGCATAGGTTTCTTTTTTCGGCAGAAGCGGCGAGATAAGGCCGTAAAAATTCCCGAAATACTCGCTGCGACCCGCCGAGGACTGATTGCCGACGACTTCCATGTAATCTTCCTTGACCTGGTTGATTCTTTCCCACATACGCGCTTTGCTCATACTGTCCTCCCGTGCTTGAACTTGATGGGCATCCTTGCGCCCCGCTTCCTCGGGCAGGCATCCGCCTATCGGCTACCCCCCCATGTTGGATGCGTATTTTTTAGAACAGCTTTCTATAAATAAACTTGACGTAAGTCAAAACAGTCAGAGCGCCACGCCAAATATAATTTTTTAGCAAAATCAAATATCTTTGATTTTTTTTAAAGACTGATAAACATTTTATTAATTTGTATTTTTTACTAGTTTGAAAAAGACGTTACCATTTTAATAACATCGTTTTTGTTTTGCCGGCGCTTCTTGCTAATCTTTCGCACAGAAATCCCTTGCCCTGCCCCGCACATTTAAAGTAAATTAATTTTTATATTTTTTTCATTTTGCCGCGACACTGAACGCTTTCCGCCACACTAACCGTCGCAACAGGCGCAAGGAACCATGCCGGATCATCGCCCCGCCATCCTGATCGTCGAGGATTCACCCAGCGCTTCGCGCCTGGTCGCCGACTGCCTGACAAGCCAGGGGTTCACGGCGGAGGTCGCGGTCTCGGGCGAACAGGCGCTTTCCTGGTGTCGCATCCACCGCCGGGGCCTGCTGCTGCTTGATTTCAAGCTCGGCGACATGACCGCCGACGTATTGGTGGAAAAGCTCGCGGAACAGGGGCTGCGGATGCCCTTCATCGTCATGACCGGCCAGGGCGACGAGCGCACCGCCGTCGCCATGATGAAACTCGGCGCCCGAGACTATCTGGTCAAGGACGAGAACTTCCTGACCCGCCTGCCGCTGACGGTCCGGCAGGTCAGCCGCCAACTGGCGGTGGAAAGCCGCCTGGCGGCGACCCAGCAACAGCTTCAGGATCAGAAGGAGCGCCTGCACGCCGTGCTGCGCACCCTGCCCGACGCTGTCTGGGTGTTGGATGCCGAGGGCGCCTGCCAGGAAGTCATCTCGCCGGGCCGTCATCCCGCCCTGGACATGGCCCGCGGGCGCAACCTGCGCGACACCCTGGACCCGGCGACCGCCGACGCCATCCTCGCGACCATCCGCGCCGGCCTGGCCGGCCGCCGCATGCAAAGTCTCGAATATAGTCTGCGGGCCGGCGACCGCACCCTGTGGTTCGAGGGACAGGCCGTGCCCCTTCAGGACATGGCCGGCGGCGAGGCCGTGGTCTGGGTGGCTCGCGACCTCTCGCGCCACAAGCAGACCGAGGAGTTGCTGCGCCGCGCCAAGGAGGCCGCCGATGCCGCCTCGGTGGCCAAGAGCGCCTTTCTTGCCAACATGAGCCACGAAATCCGCACGCCTCTCAATGCGGTCATCGGCATGAGCGGGCTGCTGCTGGACACGCCCCTGAACGAGGAGCAGCGCGATTTCGCCGAAACCCTGCGCCTGTCCAGCCAGACCCTGCTGGCGCTGGTCAACGACATCCTGGATTTTTCCAAGATCGAGGCGGGCAAGCTCACCCTCGAAGCCAACCGCTTCAACCCGCGCCATGCCGTGGAAGACGTCATGGACATGCTCTCGGTGCTGGCCTCCGAGAAGGGCCTGGGCTTTTCCAGCGTCATTCATCACGACGTGCCCCAAGAGCTGATCGGCGATGCCGGGCGACTGCGCCAGATCCTGCTCAACCTGGCCGGCAACGCCATCAAGTTCACCTCGGCCGGCGAAGTGGTGATCCGCGCCATCCCGCAGAGTGAAACCTCCGAGCGCATCCAGATTCTGTTCACCGTGACCGACTCGGGCCCCGGCCTCGACCCGGACGAACAGGGAAAACTGTTCCAGGCCTTCAGCCAGGTGGACGCCTCGGCCACCCGCAAGCACGGCGGCAGCGGCCTGGGCTTGGCCATCGCCCGCCAGCTGGTGGAACTCATGGGCGGGGACATCGGTATCGACAGCTCCCGGGGCAAGGGCGCAACCTTCTGGTTCACCGCGTCTTTTGACCGAGTATCGGGTGAAAACGCGACCCCCGGGGACGCGAACGAGACCCTGGAACAGCGGCGCGTCCTGATCCTCGCCCCCAACAGCACCGGCCGTCAGGCCCTGCGCGAACAGATTCGCCAGTGCGGCTATCGCTGCGGCGAAATCGACCGCCCTGAGGCGCTGCTGGAGAAGATGCTCAGCGCCACGGCGGCGGGCGACCCCTTTCACGTGCTCATCGCCGACCTGGACAGCCTGCGGGAGCAGATCCCGCCCCTGGCGCGGGCCATCGGCGCCGAACCGGCCCTTTGCGGGACGACGATCGGCGTGCTGACCAGCAACGCCGGTGGGGAATGCACTCGCCTCAAGCAGGCCGGCCTCGGATTCTGCCTGCGCAAGCCGGTGCGCCGCGATAAATTGCGGCAGGCCCTGGCGGGCGACCACGGCGAGACAGCGCCGCCCGTGCCGCGCGACGACCTGGAGGCCGCCCCCAGCGAGCCCGGGGCGCGCGCCCCGCGCATCCTGGTGGTGGAGGACAACTCCGTCAACCAAAAGGTCGCCCTGAAGATCCTCCACAACCTGGGGCTGCGCGCCGATGCCGTCGCCAATGGCCGCGAGGCCGTCGAGGCCTGGCTGAGACTTCCCTACGACCTGATTCTCATGGACATCCAGATGCCCGAAATGGACGGACTGGAAGCCACCGTGGCCATTCGCCGACAGGAGCAGGACGATCGCCGACGCATCCCCATCGTCGCCATGACCGCCCATGCCTTGCCCGACGACCGGCAGCGCTGCCTGGAGGCCGGCATGGATGACTACCTGACCAAGCCCATCGACCCCGCGACCCTGGCGGACATCATTTTCCGGCACCTCGCTCCCCCGCCAGGGAGGGAGCGGGTCGCAAGGCACGCGGCTTGGCCTGAGGCAAATCCGGACATCGCGGCCTTTTGCGGCGAGAGCCTGCTGCGGCGAATGGGCGGGGATCCGACGCTCTGCCGGGACCTGGTGGCCCTCTTTGTCGACGACTTTCCCAATCTGGCAAGCCAGTTGCAAAGTCTGGTCGAGGCGGGCAAAATGGAGCAGTTGCGACGCGCCGTACATACCGTCAAGGGGGCCGCGGCCAATGTGGAAGCCCGGCGGGTGCACGCCCTGGCCATCAGCCTCGAACAGGCCCTGGAGCAGGATGACCAAGAAGGAATCCAGCGCTTCACGGCCGACCTGATGCCCGCTTTCCAGGAATTCGCGCGCCAGGCCCAAGCCGATTTGCCGGCTCTGGACCCGGATCAGCCCTGAACAAAAGTCCCTATCCCTCAGCAGGAGGCACGTTCATGACGGAAAAAAGGCGCTTCGGCCGCATTCCCTTCGGCAGCTCGGTGACCTTGGAGGTCGAGGGGCAAGCCATGACCGCCCAGCTTGTCGACCTGTCGCTCAAAGGCGCCAAGGTCCATCTTCCCAAGAACCGGTCCCTGGCGGCCGATACGCGGTGCCGTTTCGCCCTGGATCTGGACTGCGGTCTGACCCTGAGCTTCGGCGCGCAGGTCGCCCACAGCAACGGCGAACAACTAGGCCTGAAATTCGTTGAATCCGACCCGGAAAGTTTTTCCCACCTACTGCGCCTGATGGAGCTCAACACCGGCGACGGCGAACAGATCGAACGGGAACTTCACAGCCTGGGTTCCTAGCCGCGCTTGCGGTTTGGTGCTAAAATTGCAGGAGGTAGACAAACCCACACGGCGTCAGTTGTTTTTTTGACCCGCACCGTCAAGGAGGTCTATCCCATGCGTCTTAATTTTGCCCTGGACCAGATTCTCGGACGCAACCCTCGGGAAGTCAGCCGCCTTTTTCGCTCCGTCGGCCTGGACCCCGAACGTCCCTATATCGCGCAAATCACCCTCAACAGCGTGATCATCGAACAGGAAAAAAACGGCCGGACCGAGCGCCACCAGGCGGCGGTCAGCGCCCCGGACATCTGATCCCGCGGCGGAGTCTCCATTTCGTGCCACGCCTGTCACACTGAGACAAAATTGGCCCAAGCCACGCCGCAGGGGACGGCTCTTTCTCCCCGGTTCCCGCCGATTCTCGCTCGACCAAGGCGGTGGGCGGCGCGCCAATTTTGCTTTGTCACGCCTCGCTTTTCGGTATAATGCCTCTCCCACCCCGCCGAATCGCCGGAGACGTCCATGAGCAGCCGCTTTCTTCACACCCTGAGCCGCAGCGATTTTTGCGCGCTGCTGCGCCGGTTCGCGCCCACAGCGGCCGAAACCCTGCCCTTCACCACGACCTTCGACCGGATTCTGGCCGAAAACCTGACCGCTCCCGAGGATCTGCCCCAAGGCGATCGCTCCTGCATGGACGGCTACGCCCTGGCCGCCGCCGACACCTTCGGCGCCGGCGAAGGCAACCCGGCCTATCTCGAATGCCGCTACGCCATCGAGATCAATGCCTATCCGGACTTCGTCCTCGCCCCGGGCGAGTGTGCCTGGATTCCCACCGGCGGCTTTCTGCCGCCGGGCGCCGACGGCGTGGTCATGGTGGAACACACCCAGGACATCGGCGGCGGCACCATCGAAGTCCGCCAGAGCGCGGCGCCGGGCGAGAACGTGATGTTTCGCGGCGAGGATGCCCGGCGCGGCGCGCCCCTGCTCAATGCCGGCACGCGCCTGGGCGTTCCCCAGATCGGCCTGCTGGCTGCCCTGGGCATCGGCGAGGTCGCGGTCCATCGCCGACCGCGCATCGCCATCCTCTCCACCGGCGACGAGATCGTGCCGGTCCATGCGCGGCCGCGCCCCGGAGAGATGCGCGACGTCAATTCCCACGCCCTGGCCGCGCTGGTTGCCCAGGCCGGCGGCGACCCGGTGTTGCTCGGCATCGTCCCCGACGATCTGGCGACCCTGCGTGAGACCCTGGCACGCGGGCTGGCGCGGAGCGACGCCCTGTTTCTCTCCGGCGGCAGCTCCAAGGGCACCCGCGATCACACCCTGGACGCCATCGCCGCGCTGCCCGGCGCGGACATCCTCGCCCACGGCGTGGCCATGGCGCCGGGCAAGCCGACCATTCTCGCCCGCGTCGGGACCAAGCCGATCCTCGGCCTGCCCGGTCAGGTCGGCTCGGCGCAGGTGGTGATGCTGGTCCTGGGCCAGCCATTAGTGCGCCATCTGAGCGGCGACGGCCGCGCCTTCGACGAGACCCGACGGCCGGTGCGCCGCGCCCGCCTGGCACGCAATCTGGCTTCGCGGCCCGGACGTGAGGATTATGTTCGGGTACGCCTGGAAGAAACGCCCGAAGGCTGCCTCGCCCATCCTCTCACGGGCAAATCGGGACTGCTGCGCACCCTGCTGCACAGCCACGGCCTGCTGCGCGTCGCCGCCGAGGCCGAGGGGTTGGTGGCGGGGCAAGAGGTGGAGGTGTGGCTGGTTTGACAATCCCTAAAGAGGTTTTTCATGTCCCGACGTAACATCTACCTGCAAACCCTGAGTGTCGCCGAGGCACTGGAGCGCGCCCGCGCCGCCCTGGACCGCGACGCCCTGGTCGGCGGTGAAATTCTCGCCACCGAGGACGCCGCCGGACGGGTGACGGCCGCAGCCGTTCATGCCCGCCTCTCCGCGCCGCCCTTTCACAGCGCCGCCATGGACGGCTACGCGGTGCGCGCCGAGGAGACCTTCGGTGCGCGCGAGGAGGCGCCCCTGCGCATGGTGCCGGGCGAAAGCTGCCATCCCATCAACACCGGCCAGCCCCTGCCCGAGGGGAGCAATGCGGTCATCAAGATCGAGGACGTGGTGCCCCAGGCCGACGGCAGCCTGCTCATCGAGGCGGCGGCCTTTCCCTGGATGCACGTGCGGCGCATCGGCGAGGACATCGTCGCCACCGAACTGCTGCTGCCGCAGAACCACCTGCTCTCGCCCTACGACATCGGCGCCCTGCTCACCGCAGGTGTCTGGGAGGTGCGGGTCTGGGAACCCATACGGCTGGTGTTCATCCCCACAGGCGACGAGGTGCTGGATTTCACCACCCGCCCCACCCCGGCGCCGGGACAGGTGATCGAGAGCAATTCACAGATTTTTTGCGCCCTGGCACGCACCTGGGGCGCCGTGCCGCGTCGCCTGCCGCCGGTGCCCGACGACCCCGCCCGACTGCGCGCGGCGGTCGCCGAAGCCCTGCAAGGCGCTGCCCAGGTCGTGGTGGTCGGCGCGGGCTCCTCCGCGGGCAGCAAGGATTTCACCCGCGCCGTCTTCGCGGAATGCGGCGAGATTTTGGCCCATGGCCTGGCCCTGAGCCCGGGCAAGCCGACCCTGCTCGGCGTGTCCCACGAGGGCAAGCTGCTGGTGGGGGCGCCCGGCTATCCGGGCAGCGCCATCGCCTGCTTCGAGGAGGTGCTGGCGCCCCTGGTCGCCTGGCTCGGCCGGCGTCCCGCGCCGGAACGTCCGCGCATCCGCGCGCGCCTCGCACGCAAGACGCCCTCGCGCCTGGGCAGCGAGGAAATCCTGCGGTTGGCGGTGGGTCGCCTCGACGACCACCACATCGCCGTGCCCTTCGGTCGCGGTGCCGGCATGCTCAGCACCCTCACCCGCGCCCAGGCCCTGGGGCGCATCCCCGCCGCCAGCGAGGGCCTTGAGGAGGGTGCCGAGATCGACGCCGAACTGCTGGTGCCCCAAGCCGGACTGGAGCGCGTGCTGGTGCATGTGGGCAGCCACGACAACATTCTCGACCTGCTCGCCAACGAGCTCATGGGCCTCGCCGAGCCCCTGCGCCTGGTGTCGGCCAACGTCGGCAGCCTGGGCGGCCTCATCGCCCTCAAAAACGGTGCGGCCATGCTCAGCGGCTGCCACCTCTTCGATCCGCCGACGGGCGACTTCAACTTCCCCTTTCTGCGGCGCTACCTGCCCGACCTGCCGGTCACCGTCGTCAATCTGGCCATCCGCAGCCAGGGCTTCATCCTGGCGCCCGGCAACCCCAAGCAGATCCGCGTCCTCGCCGACCTCATCCGCCCCGAGGTGCGTTTCGTCAATCGCCAGCGCGGCGCCGGCACGCGCATCCTGCTCGATCACCAGTTGCGCGAGGCCGGTCTCGATCCCCGCCAGATCAGGGGTTATGAACGCGAGGAGCACACCCACATGGCGGTGGCCATCAATGTGCGCAGCGGCGCGGCCGATTGCGGCCTCGGCATTTTTTCCGCGGCCCGCGCCCTGGACCTGGATTTCGTGCCACTGGCCGCCGAGCGCTACGATCTGGTGATTCCCGACCGCCTGCTCGCGGACCCGCGTCCGCGGATGCTGCTCGATCTGCTGCGCGATCCCGCCATCCACCGGAAAATCCAGGATTTGGGGGGCTACGACACCCGGTTGTGCGGACGGATCATGCAGGAGGGCCTGGGTCTGGGCGAACCCTGAAAAAAAAATCATAAGCCCCCATCAATACCATTGCCTAAGACTGGTTAAGTTGCTATAAGAATTAGGCATTCCCTCCATAAGGCGCTTCTCCCTGCATTCCGCCCCCTTGCGGCGGCTTTTTTCAAGGATTCGGCATGGCTTCACGCACATCCACCCCCGGCAAGGACCGGGTCGCCGGTGACCCGGTCCTTGCCGGCCCCGTGATCGCCATTGGCGCCAGCGCCGAACATCTTGCGCCCCTCAAGGAGCTTCTCCGCCACCTGCCGCCCGAAAGTGGGGCGGCGTTCGTGATCCTGGCGCAGCGCGGCGACGGCGAGGCCCGCTCCCTAGCCCAGTCCCTCGCCCGCTGCACGGCGCTGCGCGTCACCACCGCCCGCTCCGGGGAAACACTCCGTGCCAACCGGGTGTACCTGCAACCCGCCGGCACGTTTCTGCGCCTGAGCGAAGGCCGGCTATTCCATGACCCGGCGCCCCAGGGCCGCCCCTGCCTGCCCATCGGCCATTTCCTGCGCTCCCTGGCGGAGGAGCGCGCCGAGGAAGCGGTGGCGGTCATGCTGGCCGGCACCAGCGACGACGGCACCCTCGGCCTGCGCGCCATCAAGGCCCAGGGCGGACTGGTGCTGGCCCAGGAGGTCGCCGATCTGCGCCACTGCGCCCTCGCCGACTGGGTTTTGCCCCCGGCGGCGCTCGCCGCGCGGCTCGTGGATCTCATCTCTCTCATCAGCGCCCAGCCGCCGGACACGGCGGCGACCTCCGCCGGCAAGCACCTGCACGCGGTTCTCGCCCTGTTGCAGCTGCGCCACGCCCATGATTTCGGCTGCTACAAGCCCAAGACCCTGCTGCGACGCATCAGCCGACGCATGGTCATCAACGGCCAGCGCAAGCTCGAAGGCTACCTGGAGATCCTACGCGGCAACGAAAAGGAAATCGATGCCCTGTTCGCCGATCTGCTCATCGGGGTCACGCGCTTTTTTCGCGATCCCCAGGCCCATGACCTGGTGCGGCAGAAGGTCCTTCCCGCCCTGCTCGGCAAGGGCCCCGAGAACGGTACCCTGCGCGCCTGGGTGCCGGGCTGTTCGACAGGCGAAGAGGCCTATTCCCTGGCGATGCTTTGCGTTGAGGCTTTGGAGCAGCTTGGAACTCCGGTGGACATCCAGATCTTCGCCACCGATCTCGACCCCGAGGCCATTGCCTTCGCGCGCGCCGGACTCTATCCCGAGGGAATCCTGCGCGACGTGGATCCGGCCCGCCTCGAGCGGTTTTTCATGCGCGAGGAAAACGGCTACCGGATCCGCGAGGAGTTGCGCGAGAAAATCCTCTTCGCCCACCATAATCTGCTCAAGGACCCGCCCTTTTCGCGTCTCGATTTCATCTCTTGCCGCAATCTGCTGATCTACCTGGAGCCCCACACCCAGCAGAAACTGCTGCTGTGTTTCCATCAGGTGCTGCGCCCCGGCGGCTACCTGCTGCTCGGCGCCTCCGAGCACTTGGGGGAGGCGGGCGGCTATTTCTCCGCCATCGACAAAAAATGGCGGTTGTTTCAGCGCCGGGAAACCAGCGCACCCCGCGACCGGCGCCTGAGCCTCTTTCCCGCCGGAAGATTTACCACTCCGCCGACGGCACCCGGCGCGCGCGGCGACAGCCAGCCTTCCCTGGGGGCCATGGCCGAAAAAAAACTGCTGCGCGAATACGCCCCGGCGGCGGTGGTGGTCAACCGCGAGCTCGACGTGGTTCACTTCCCCAGCGGCACGGGGGAGTTTCTCACGCCGCCCATCGGCAGCGCGACCTTCAACCTGATCCGCATGGCTCGCGAGGATCTGCAGCCGGTGCTGCGCTCCCTGTGCTTCCAGGCCTTCAAGGACAAACGCAAAACCGCCTACCATGGCCTGCGCCTGCACCAGGAAGGGCGGGCGCGCCACCTCAACATCATCGCCGACCCCTTTGCCGCCGGAGGTGGGGAGGATTTGCTGCTGGTGGTCATCCAGGAGTGCCTGGAAGGCCCCCAGGACGCGGCCAACGCTCCGCCCCCCCGCGCCGTACCCGCCGAGCGCGACAAGGATCTGCTCATCCAATACCTGGAGGAGGAGCTCAAGAACAAAAGTGAAAGTCTCGGCAGCGCCCTGCGCGAATACGAGTCCTCCCACGAGGAGCTCATGTCCATCAACGAGGAGCTCCATTCGGCCAACGAGGAACTGGAAACCTCGCGCGAGGAGCTTCAGGCCCTCAACGAGGAACTGTTCACCGTCAACGCCGAGGTCCAGCACAAGAACGAGGAACTGGCGCGCACCAGCTCCGACCTGTCCAACCTGATCAACAGCGCGCACATCGCCACCATCTTTCTCGACCGCGAGAGCCGGGTGCGACGCTTTACCCCGGCGGCGGGCGAGATCTTCAATCTCATCGAGGCGGACCTCGGCCGGCCCTTTCACCACATCTCCGGACAACTCGACACGGCGGCGATCCTCGCCGGCGCGCGCCTGGTGCTGAAGAACCTCAGCGACCAGGAGCAGGAACTCGTCAGCGCCGACGGTCGCTGCTACCTGCTGCGCATTTTCCCCTACCGCACCCTGCAGGATCGCATCGAGGGGGTGGTGATTTCCTTCATCGACATCAGCGCGCGAAAAAACGCCGAAGAGGAGCGCGAGCGGCAGCGCCGCATCGCCGAGGACCGCGCCCGCGAGGCCGAGGAGGCGCGCCGCGTGCTTCAGGCGATCATCGACCATGTGCCCCTGGGCCTGGGCGTGGCCGACCGCGAGGGCAACCTGCTCATGGTCAGCCGCTTCGGCCTCGACCTGGCGGGGCTTCCCATGGACCAGGTACGGACCGGCACCATCCATGACTATCCCAAGATGTGGCGCATGTATCACCTCGACGGTGAGCGTCCGGCGCGCCCCGAGGAATTGCCGCTGATGCGGGCGGTGCGCCGGGGCGAGGTTTGCTTCGGGGAAGAATGGCTGCTGCGCCGCGCCGACGGCGAACAGATCGTGGTGGCGGTGCATGCCGCCCCGATTCGCGCCGCCGCCGGCGGCATCTCCGGCGCCGTGGTCGCGTGGAGCGACATCACCGAAGCGCGCCGGCAGAAGCTGGCCCTGGCCGAGAGCGAACGGCGCCTCAAGGTGGTGATCGACAACCTGCCGGCCATGGTCTTCGCCGCCGACGAGCGCGGCCAGATCCTGTTCTGGAACAAGGAGTGCGAGCGGGTCAGCGGCTATCTGGCCGAGGAGGTGGTGGGCAATCCCATGGCCCCCGAGCGCCTCTTCGCCGATGCCGACAGCCGCCGCCGCTGGCAGCAGGACATCTGCGCCGGCAACGGCGCGCCGAGCGAGATGGA
>NZ_JAUVWH010000030.1 GCF_030604225.1 Geoalkalibacter sp. | reverse complement strand
TCATGGTCCACGAAAAACGCCGCTTCACCGAAAACGTCAGCTACATCACCAGTCCCGGCTGGCGCGTGAAGAAATGGCCGGAGGGGCACTGGGTCCATCGCCGCGAACTCTACGGCGCGGCCTATCGCGGCGGCCCCACGGCGGTCATCAGCACCCTGGGGGTGTTTCGTTTCGACGAGGAGACGGGACGCATCTACCTCGACACCTGCCATCCAGGAACGACGGTTGAGCAGATCAAGGAACAGTGCCAGTTCGACCTAGATGTCTCGCGGGTCAGCGGCGAAACCGCGCCGCCGACGGTGGAGGAGCTGCACCTGATCCACGACGTGCTCGACCCCGAACAGATCTTCATTCCCCGCGTAAGGAAATAGCCGGGGGTGTGCCCCTGTCTACGAATGGAGACCTGTAAATAAAGGTGACAGACGTTTTTGTAAATAAATAGAACAATGTTCCTTTGCTGGTCCGTTTGGCGAAGGGTTTGCTCCTCGATAGTGACGATCAGAGGTGCATGAAAGGTCGGGAACCTGATCTATGTTGTTGATTTTTGGCTTTTTGTCCGTTGTTTGACGCACTGTGCGAAAAAGGCAAAAAATTTTTCCTTTTTTAAATTTATAGAACAATGTTTGGTTTTTTATTTGCATTGTTTGTTGGTCAAGCGGTTAGGCCCCTTCCGCCGGACGGGTCCGGGGGAGGGATTTGGATGTCACTTCAACCAAGAACGGAGACAAAGAGATGAAAAAAGGCATGTTGCGGGGATTGATTCTGACGTCGTTGCTGCTCCTGGGTTTTTCGTCCCAAGCATTCTCGGCCCAATTTAAGCTGCTGTCGGCCTGGGCGCCGAATTACATCTTTAACGTCGGCGTGCTGAACAACTTTGAAAAGAATCTGACGGAAGTTTCCGGCGGGAAAATGAAGTTTTCCGTGTTTGGTCCCGACGTGGTCCCCACCTTCGAGCAGTTCCAGCCGATTCAGTCCGGCGTCTTTGACCTGGCCTACACCTATTCGGCCTACCACAGCGGCACGACTCCCATCGCCATCGGCATGGACGCGACGCCGGCCGATCCGGCCAAGCGCCGGGAAGCCGGCCTGTTCGATTTCGTCGACCAGGAATACAACAAGCTCGGCGTCAAGCTGGTCTCCTTTCCGCCGTTGACGCCCTATCATTTCGTGACCCGCAACGCCTTGAACGGCAATAAGCCGAGTCTGCAGGGCATGAAGCTGCGCAGCATTCCCAGTCTGCAGAGCCTGATCATGAAGCTGGGCGGCTCACCGGTGACCATGGCGGGCGGCGAGATCTACACCTCCCTGCAGCGTGGCGTCATCGACGGCGCGCCCTGGACGCAGGTCGGCGTCAAGGACTTCAAACTCAACGAGGTCGCCAACTACATGGTTACGCCCCAGTTCGGCTACGTCTCCACCATGATCCTCATGAACCTGAAAAAATACAACGCCCTGACCCCCGAGCAGAAGCAGTGGATCGACGAGGCCGGCAGAAAAACCGAATTGGACAGCCTGGCCTTCTTTAAGGAGTCCATCGAGGAAGAAATCGCGGAACTGAAGAAACTGGGCATGAAAGTGACCGAAATGCATCCCGAGGATGCGGCGATGATCGAGAAGTACTGGAACGACGGTCTTTGGGAAATGGCCAAGGCGAGCACCGGCGCCACCGGCCAGCAGTTCCATGACCTGGCACTCGAAAAAGGCATGACCAAATGACGGACCAAGGCGGCAAAAGTGCCGGGCCGGCCATCCTGAAAGGGATGGCCGGCATCCTGGACCAGGTGACAAAGGCAAGCAGCGTGGTGAGCGGAATGGCCCTGGCCGCGATTCTCGTCCTGACTCTCAAGGAAGTGGCCATGCGGTATTTCTTCAACGCGCCGACGACCTGGGCCAATGACGTCAATCAATGGTTCTTCGCTCTGGCGGTCATGCTTGTCGTGCCGGAGATCGCGCGAACCAACGGACATATCGCGATTTCGGTGCTGGTGGACCGGCTGCCGCACAAAAAGAAGAATATCGCCTGTCGGGGCATCGCCCTGTTGAGTTTTGTGCTGTGCCTGGCCGCCGCTTACATCTCCGGCATGGAAACCTTGCGGCAATACAGTTCGGGAATCACCACCATGTGGGTCAGCCCCATTCCGAAGTGGTGGATTTCATCGGTTATCCCCTTTGGCTTTTTTCTCAGTGCCTTGCAGTTCTTGCGGCTGGGGATCCTGCCCAACCAGGAACCCAATTAATCGGAGGCTTGACCTATGGATTGGGGCGTCACGCTGACATTAGCCATTCTCATGCTGCTGTTCCTGTTCGCGACGGGAATGCCGATTTTCATCGCATTTCTGGTGGTTAATGTGGGTGGCGTGTTCATGCTGTTCGGATCCAGCGGATTCGGCATGTTTTCCAACAGCCTCTACAACACCGTGACGCAGGAAACCCTGATGGCGATTCCCCTGTTTGTCCTCATGGGGGAGATCTTGTTTCGCTCGAACGCGGTTGAGATTCTTATCGACGCCATCGACAAAATGGTCGGCAATATTCGGGCGCGCCATTATGTCCTGGTCACGGCGCTCTCCACGGTGTTCGGCGCGTTGAGCGGCTCGGCGGTGGCGGTGGCGGCCATGCTGGGCCGCTCGGTGCTGCCGACCATGGAGCAGCGCGGCTACAACAAGCGGCTTTCCGTCAGTTCGGTGATCGGCGGCGCGAGTCTGGCGCCGATCATTCCGCCGAGCCTGCTGGTCATCATGGTCGGTTCCATGGTCGACGTGTCCATCGCCAAGCTGCTCATCGCCGGCATTCTGCCCGGTATTCTGCTGGCCGTGATGATGGTCGTTTACACCTATGTTCGCGTCCTGCGGGATCCGAGCCTCGAACCACCCCGGGATGAAGTCGCCAGGCCGCGCGTCAGCGGCAAGGAATTGGTCCAGGCCCTGGTGCAGACCCTGCCGTTTCTGA
The DNA here is from genome assembly GCF_030604225.1 of Geoalkalibacter sp. Taxonomy (GTDB): domain Bacteria; phylum Desulfobacterota; class Desulfuromonadia; order Desulfuromonadales; family Geoalkalibacteraceae; genus Geoalkalibacter. The sequence goes on along the minus strand of NZ_JAUVWH010000030.1, from coordinate 21,006 downwards.
TCGTCATTTTTTCGGTCATGGGGCTGATCATGCTCGGCGTGGCCACCCCCAATGAATCGGCGGCAACGGGGGTGCTTGGAGCGCTGGTGGCGGCGGCGATTTTCCGCAAGCTCTCTTTTAAGATGTTTTTCCAGTCCCTCCTCGGCACCTGCGCCATCAGCGCCATGATTCTCATCATCATTGCGTGTTCGATGTTCTTCGGGCAGTTGCTCTCCTTCACCGGCGCCACGACGGGATTGGTCACCCTGGCCTCGGAATTGGGGCTGCCCACGCTGCCGACGTTCTTCATCCTGATGTTCATTCCGTTCATTCTCTGCATGTTCATCGACCTGTTCGCGGTCATGCTCATCGCCATTCCGATCTATGAACCGCTGCTCAAGGTCTATGGCTTTGATCCGGTCTGGTTCTGGATGCTGTTTCTCATCAACATGACCTTGGGAAGCATGACGCCGCCCTTCGGCTATACCATCTTCGCCCTGAAGGGCGCGGCTCCTGATTTCTCAATGGAAGATGTCTACGGCGGCGCCTGGCCGATGGTGGGTCTGTTTGTGCTTGGAATGGCCATCATGTATGCCGTTCCATCGATTGTGACTTTTCTTCCCTCGTTTTTCTAACAGAGTCCAGGGGGCGGCATGATACCAAAAGTCAAAAAAATACTTTATGCGACGGATTTATCCGACAATGCCAGGCATGCCTTTGGTTATGCCTTAAGCATCGCGATCGGCGTTGAAGCAAAAATTTCCATCATCAATGTTTATGAAAAATTTACACACAATGTCAACATCGAGATGAGATCCCAGGATTTTGCCACGGCAAAAAAAAGGCTGACGGAAAAAATAAAAAACAAGCTTGATCTGTACGCGAAGAATGAAGGTTATGAAGAGTGTCTTTATCAAAAATTGATAGAAAATATTTATGTCGCCGCCGGAAACCCGGTTGAGGAAATCATCGACCATGCGCACAACGGCGGTTACGATCTGATTGTCATGGGAACCCATGGTCACGGCTTTTTGTACAGCACCCTGATCGGCAGCACGGCGAAAAAAATGATCAAGGAGAGCGATGTCCCCGTTCTGGTGGTGCGCCTGCCGGAAAAACCTGGCTAGTGTCACTGTACACCTCGCGCGGCGGGGGGGCGGCGGTTGAGCATCGCGGCAAATGTTTGAGCCGCAGGCGAGTTTTTGCCGCCTGCGATGCCGCCGCCCCCCGCCGGGCACGCAGCACAGTCACGGATTGCGAACCTAACCCGAGGAGTCGCCGTGGGTCTTGCCGAAATCATCGAACGCACCGAATTCGAGCCGGTTTTTTACGAAAAACAGGGGGACTGCTGGATTGCCTTTCTCGACCGCGATCTGAAGATCATCTCCAGCAACGAAGGCTGGCGGACGCTGTTCGGCGATGCGGTTCAAGGGGTGCGCGGCCGGCGCTTGGGCGATGTCGTCAACCTGGCGCCGCTGACTTCGCTGATCGTCAGCGGTTTCTGCTTTCGTTCGGAGCCCGTCCGCATCCTGGGGAAAAAGGTGCTGTGCAGCTATGTGCCGATCCTGGAGGGGCAGCGGGCCACGGGCGGGTTTCTTTCCGTCGCCGAGGCGCCGGACGACGCGGGCGACGAACTCTGGGATTCGCCCGGCAATCTGGCGCGCTCCCTGGGGCCGCTCATCGACATCATCCAGGACGGCCTGATCGTGGTCAACCGCGCCGGGATCATCACCCTGGTCAACCAGCACTTCGCCGATGCGGTGGGCACCCGCGCCCAGGACATGATCGGCAAGCACATCACCAAGGCGTATTCCAACTCGCGCGTCTCGCGCCTGCCCGTGGTCATGGAGACCGGCAAGGCCGAGATCGGCTGGCCGCACCTGATCAACGGCAAGGACGTGGTGGCCTGTCGCTATCCCCTGATTCGCGACGGCAAGGTGATCGGGGCGCTAGGCCGCATCATGTATCGCGACGTGCGCGAGGTGACCCTGCTGGCCAACCAGATCAGCTCCCTGATGGTCAAGAACGAACAGAAACCGGCCGCGGCCATCTCCAAGCACTGCGATTTCAATTACGACGTCAACAGCATCATCGGCCACGGCAAGGTCATGGCGGAGATCAAGGAGAACCTGCTGCGCATCGCCGACCGCGGTTCGAACGTGCTGATCATCGGCGAAAGCGGCACCGGCAAGGAGCTCTTCGCCCACTCCATCCATGCCGCCAGCCGCCGGCGCTACGGACCCTTCATCAAGGTCAACTGCGCCGCCATCCCCGAGCATTTGCTCGAATCGGAACTGTTCGGCTACGTCGAGGGCGCCTTTACCGGGGCCAAGCGCGGGGGACAGCTCGGCAAGTTCGAACTGGCGCACACCGGCACCCTGTTTCTCGATGAAATCGGCGACATGCCCCTGACCATGCAGGCCAAGCTCCTGCGGGTGCTGCAGGAGAAGGAAATCACCCCTTTGGGCAGCGACACCACGAAAAAGTTCGATGTGCGGGTGGTGGCCGCCACCAATTCGGACCTGGAAAAACTCGTCGAGGCCGGACGCTTCCGCAGGGATCTCTACTTTCGGCTAAACATCGTGACCCTGCTGATCCCGCCCTTGCGCGAGCGGGCCGAGGATCTTTTCTACATCGTCAAGCACTTCGTCGACCGGTTCAACGACGAGTTCGGCCTGCGCATTCAGGGTCTCGACCCCGAAGCCTGGGATGCCCTCAAGGGCTATGCCTTCCCCGGCAACCTGCGGGAGTTGCGCAACGTCATCGAAAGCGCCTTCAACGTGGTGGTCGGCCCGTACATCAAGCGCGAGCATCTGCCCGAATATTTGTCCCTTACGAGCGGTGCGGCGCGTGGACTCAAGGTCGGCGGGCAGCCCGAGGCCGGCTACCGGGAACAGATCGGTCGGCGTCCCCTGCAGGAGATCATGGACGCGGTGGAAAAAAACCTCATCGAGCAGGCCATCGCCCAGGCCGGGGGCAACAAACTGCATGCCGCCACCCTGCTGGGGATTTCCCGCCCGGGGCTCTACAAGAAGATTCAGAAATACCGTATTCAGCCCTTCGTGCCCGCGCGGCAGGAGGCAATCAAGGAGGATGTCCATGAAAGTTCAAACCAGCATTGATCAGGCCCTGGCCGGTATCGAGGACGGCGCGACCCTCATGGTCGGCGGCTTCGGCCTGGTCGGCATTCCCGAAAAGCTCATCGCCGGGCTGCTCCGCAAGGGCGTGCGCAACCTGACGGTGATTTCCAACAACTGCGGGGTGGATGATTTCGGCCTCGGCATTCTGCTGAAAAACCGCCAGATCCGCAAAATGGTTTCGTCCTACGTGGGGGAGAACAAGGAGTTCGAGCGGCAGTTTCTGGCGGGCGAACTTGAGGTGGAGCTGGTGCCCCAGGGCACCCTGGCCGAACGCATCCGCGCCGGCGGCGCGGGCATCCCCGCTTTCTACACCCCCGCCGGGGTGGGCACGCCGGTGGCCGAGGGCAAGGAGGTGCGGCGCTTCGGCGACAAGGAGTATCTGCTGGAGACGGCCCTGGTTGCCGATTTTGCTTTGGTCAAGGCGTGGAAGGGCGATGCGGCGGGCAATCTCATCTACAACAAGACCTCGCGCAACTTCAATCCGATGATGGCCGCCGCCGCGCGGGTCACGGTGGCCGAGGTGGAGGAACTGCTGCCGGCGGGGGCCCTGGATCCCAACAGCATCCACACCCCGGGCGTCTATGTGCAGCGCATCCTCGCTTGCACCGACTACGAAAAACGCATCGAACGCCGCACCCTGCGCGCGGCCTGAAAGGAGAAGGGCACATGGCTTTGTCCAGAGAACAGATCGCCCGGCGGGCGGCCCAGGAAATCGAGGATGGCTTCTACGTCAACCTGGGGATCGGCATTCCCACCCTGGTGGCCAACTATATCGGCGACAAACAGGTGTTTCTCCAGTCGGAAAACGGTTTGCTCGGCATCGGGCCCTATCCCGCGGAGCATGAAGTCGACCCGGAACTGATCAACGCCGGCAAGGAAACCATCACCATGCTGCCCGGCGCCTGCCTGTTTTCCAGCGCCGAGTCCTTCGCCATGATTCGCGGCGGGCATATCGACGTCGCCATTCTCGGCGCCATGGAGGTCTCCCAGTCCGGCGACCTGGCCAACTGGATGATTCCGGGCAAGATGGTCAAGGGCATGGGCGGCGCCATGGATCTGGTGCACGGCGCCCGCAAGATCGTCGTCATCATGGAGCATTGCAACAAGAGCGGCGAGTCCAAAATCCTCAAGCAGTGCACCCTGCCCCTGACCGGCAAGGGCGTGGTGCATCGCATCATCACCGATCTGGCGGTCATGGACGTGGGGCCGCGCGGTCTGATTCTGCGGGAGTTGGCGCCCGGCGTGAGCGTGGAGGAGGTGCTGGCCGCGACCCAGGCCGACCTGGAGGTGCCCGAGGCGCTCACGCAGGTGGCGGTCTGAGATCGGTGGGGGTGGAGATGCGTTTGCCGCAATTGATTGATTCGTCGCTGGAGATCGTCGAGGGGGTCGCGGTGCTGACCTTGCGTCGCGACGACGTGCGCAACGCCCTGACGGGGACGGCCCTGGTCGAGGATGTGATCGCGGCCGTCGACTGGGCGAACCGCTCTCCCCAGGTGTCGGTGCTGGTCCTGACGGGGGAGGGCGCGGCCTTCTCCTCCGGGGGCAACGTCAAGGACATGCAAGAGCGCAGCGGCATGTTCGCCGGCGACGTGCTCGCCATTCAGGATAATTACCGGCGCGGCATTCAGCGGCTGCCCCTGGCGCTGCACGAGGCCGAGGTACCGATCATCGCCGCCGTCAACGGACCCGCCATCGGCGCGGGCATGGATCTCGCCTGCATGTGCGACCTGCGCCTGGGGTCGTGTCGCGCCTTGTTCGGCGAAACCTTCGTCAATCTGGGCATCGTCTCCGGTGACGGCGGCGCCTGGTTTCTGCAGCGGCTCATCGGCTACCAGAAGGCCGCCGAGCTCTGCCTGACCGGGCGCACCGTCGACGCGGCGGAAGCCCTGACTCTGGGTCTTTTGCTCGAGGTGACGGAGCCCGAGGACCTTCTGCGCCGTGCGCTGGAACTCGCGGCCCGCATCGCGGCCAAGCCGCGGCCGGCGGTGCGTCTGACCAAGCGCCTGCTCAAGCTCGCCCAGCATCAGGAGTTGGCCGACTTCCTCAAGATCTGCGCCTGCTTTCAAAGCATGGCGCACCATAGCCAGGAGCATCTGGAGGCCGTGACCGCCTTTCTGGAAGGCCAGGCCAAGCGCCGTGCGGCTCCCTGAGGTCCGGGAGTCGCACTTTCTTGCAAACATTGTTATAAATTGTCTCGATTTTCCTTTCTTCCGTCTTCCCTCCGCATTTTTCCTCCCTGCGTCAGTTCCTTTTAAAAATTTTGGAAAGCATAAGGATTTCAATGGAATGACGATTGCGTATGGCCTGCTCGCGCTCGACGCCAGTGTTAACTTGAGTATTGGACTGTAAATTTTCGTGAATTCTTTTCAAGTGCTTGAAAATAAATAAAAAATAGCAGTTTTGTTTGGATTTCTGTAAACCCTTGGAGACAAGTCTTCCCTGTTGGGTGTTCTCACCAAAATATGATGGCGAGACAAAAATTTGAATAAAAACAAGAGCTTGAATTTTTTTTCAATATTATTTCTCGGCTTTTCCGAACGCGGAACCGTTTTTGCTAAAACAATGTTTGAAACATAGGGTCGGAGGTGGGTTTTGGCCAGAGAGAAAGCATCTTATTCCATACAGTCCGTCGAGCTGGCCCTGAGTCTTTTGGAGATTCTCGGCGAGGAGGGTGACGAGTTGCGCATCGCCCGCCTGAGCGAACGTCTGGATCTTGATCGGGGGCGCGTCTTTCGCCTGCTGGCGACCTTTGAGCAGCGCGGCTACGTCGAGCGCATCGGCACGTCCGGGCGCTATCGGCTGGGGTTGCCGGTTTTTGAAATGGGCCAGCGCCTCCTACAGCGCATGAGCCTGCTGCGCAAGGCCAAACCCGTCATGGAGCAGCTTGCGCGCCAGTGCGACGAGGCGGTTTATCTCGCCATTCCCCACGGCGCCGAGATTCTCCTGCTCGATATGGTCGATACCACCCAGAAAGTGGGCACGGTGTCCCTGGTCGGGCAGCGTTATCCCCTTGCCGTTACGGCGGCGGGTCGGGTGGTGCTCGATGGCAGGGCTTTTGGCGGCTCCATGGTGCAGCGATGCGCGGGGGCGGGGCGCGAGGCGCGCGATCTTGGCGCTCTCGGCGAGGGGATTGCTTCCCTGGCGGTGCCGCTCTTCGGCGAGGAGGGCGAGGTGCAGGCCAGTCTCTGTCTGGTCGGCCCGGAGTTTCGCTTCGACGAACAGCGCCTGAGTCTGGACTTGCTGCCCTTGCTGCAGGAGGCGGCCATCGTTATTTCATCGCGCCTGGGGTACCTCCGTCATTGATGTCGCCGGCCTCAGGCATGCGCCGGGGCGCCGGGCCGTTTTTCCGCATTTAACCAGGGGTCGGGCGGTTTGTTCCGGCCGTGATTTTCGGGATGGAGGTGACGCATTTCAAGATTCGGACGCAGGTATTGGATTGAACAGCCAGATCAACATCACATCACACGCAGGAGGATGCAGAACATGAGGAATGTTTTCGGATTGGTTGCCGCGGTCATGCTGGTTGCTTTCACTCAGGGACAGGCCCAGGCCGAGCCGGTGGAGAGCAAGTTCAAACTGTCTCTTGGCGGCTACGTCAAGCTTGACTATGTGCATCAGGACACCAAGCTGGGCCAGCCCTTGTCCATGGTGATCCCCGCCGACGGCACCACCGCCTCGAAACAGGATGAGTCCATTTTCACCGCACGGCAGACCCGCTTCTCCCTGCGCTCGACGGGGCCGGAAGTCAACGGCGCCAAGACCAGCGCCTTCATCGAGGGCGATTTCTACGGGGGCGGCGGCACCAACGAAGCCGGCAACCTGCGCATGCGCCACGCCTGGCTCGCCCTGTCCTGGGAAAACACCCAGGCCCTGTTCGGCCAGTTCTGGGACATCTTCGCTCCGGCCGTGGCTTCGACCGTGGACTTCCGCTCGGGCCAGTTCACCGGCAACCCCAACAACCCCCGCGTCGCCCAAGCGCGCATCACCCACAATTTCCGTCTCAATGACGACAACGGCATCCGCGTCATCGCCGGTTTGCAGAATCCCTCGCAGAACCTGATCGGTGCAGAATACAGCGGCTCCATGGTCAACGTGGCCGCCCAGGCGATGCTGGTGAGCAAGTCCCTCGGCACCTCGCCCGGCTATTGGGGCCTGGGCATGAACCCCCTGACCCTCGGTTTCTTCGGCCTCTATGGGCAATCGGATGTCGATGAGACGGCGGGGAGCAGCGATCTCGATGTGTACGGCTACGGCGCCTACGCCTTCGTGCCGGTGCTCAAATCCAGCGACGGCAAGAGCCGTGTCATGACCCTGTCCCTCGAAACCCAGGCCTATGTCGCCGCCGGCCTGAGCCAGATTGCCGCCACCGCTGCGCAGACCGTCGGCCCCGCTGGCAGTCGCGACGCCGCCAAGGGTTACGGCGCCTTCGGCCAACTGATCTTCTATCCTACCCAGGATCTGGGCTTCGCCGCCGGCTACGGGCGTCGCAACATCATGGACAGCAAGGATTACACGGGGGCGGCCGAAAAATATAACGAAATGTATTTCGGCAATGTCTCCTATGACTGGGGCCATTTCCGCGTCGCCGCCGAGTATCAGCGGTTGAAGACCCAGTATCTTGCCGTTCCCACAGGCGCCACGGGCGATTCCGGCACGGCCAACGTCATCCGTCTCGCCGCCACCTATTTCTTCTAAAACCCAGAGCGCGCAACGCGCTTGACCCTTACAACGCTGGCCTCCTGAATTGGAACCCTAATCGGCCGGGCATGTGCCCGGCCATTTTTTTGTGCTGGGATGTCTACGTTCGGAGACTGTCTACAAAAATATAATTTCGTTTTAAAGCGTTAAACAGGGCCTTTTCCCCTGGTTTTCCTGGCGGCGCCGTCGTTGCTCTGTTTTAGGACGTTTACAGTCGGTTTCATCGGTTTTCCGCGTCTGGTGGTTTGTGTCGGCAAAAAAACTGTTCAAAAACAATTATTTATTGATGTTTTTCGGTGTTTTTAAAATATAGAACACTGTTTGGCATCTGCGTTGCTATAAAGAAGGGTAAATCCCAACTTTCCCGAGGAGGAACTGCCATGAGCGCTTATCCCATCCTGAATTTCAACCTGGGCGAAACCGCCGACCTGCTGCGCGAAACGGTGCGCAATTTCGCCGAGGCGGAGCTGGCCCCGCGTGCCGCCGATATCGATCGCGACAACCTGTTTCCCGCCGACATGTGGAAGAAGATGGGTGACCTGGGCCTGCTCGGCATCACCATCTCGGAAGAGTACGGCGGCGCCGCCATGGGCTATCTGGAACATGTCATCGCCATGGAGGAGCTCAGCCGCGCCTCGGCCTCCGTCGCCCTGAGCTATGGCGCCCATTCCAACCTCTGCGTGAACCAGATCTACCGCAACGGCAACGCCGCCCAGAAAGCCAAGTTCCTGCCCAAGCTCATCAGCGGCGATTTCGTCGGCGCCCTGGCCATGAGCGAGCCGGGTGCGGGTTCGGATGTGGTGAGCATGAAGCTGCGCGCCGACAAGAAGGGCGATCGCTACATTCTCAACGGCAACAAGATGTGGATCACCAACGGCCCCGACGCCGACGTGCTGGTGGTCTATGCCAAGACTGACGTCGACGCCGGGCCGCGCGGCATCACCGCGTTTCTCATCGAGAAGGGCTTCAAGGGCTTTTCCACGGCGCAGAAGCTCGACAAGCTGGGCATGCGCGGCTCCAACACCTGCGAGCTGGTGTTCGAGAACTGCGAGGTGCCCGAGGAAAGCGTGCTCGGTCAGGTGGGCAAGGGCGTCAACGTACTCATGAGCGGCCTGGATTACGAGCGCGCGGTGCTGGCCGGCGGTCCCCTGGGGATCATGCAGGCGTGCATGGACGTGGTGGTGCCCTATGTCCACGAGCGTAAGCAGTTCGGCCAGCCCATCGGCACCTTCCAGCTGATGCAGGGCAAGATCGCCGACATGTACACCACCATGAACGCCTGCCGCGCCTACGTCTACGCCGTGGCTCAGTCCTGCGACCGCGGCGAGACGACGCGCAAGGACGCCGCAGGCGCCATTCTCTATGCCGCGGAAAAGGCGACCTGGATGGCTCTGGAAGCCATTCAGACCCTGGGCGGCAACGGCTACATCAACGAATATCCGACGGGCCGCTATCTGCGCGACGCCAAGCTCTACGAAATCGGCGCGGGCACCAGTGAGATCCGCCGCATGCTCATCGGCCGCGAGCTGTTCAACGAAACGGCCGCCTGAGCCGCTCGGCGCACCGTGATTTCTCGACTCTCAAGACATTTTGCCTGAACAAAGGGTTAGGACAGCCATGGCCATACTCAAGAGCAACCTCAATCCGGATTCGCCGGAATTTTCCAAGAATGCCGAGGTGATGCGCGCCCAGGTCGAGGATCTGCGCGCCAAGACGGCGCGGATCCGGCTGGGCGGCGGCGAGCAGGCGCGCGCCAAGCACGAGGCGCGCGGCAAGCTGCTGCCCCGCGAGCGGGTGCGGCGACTTCTGGATGTCTGCTCCCCCTTTCTCGAGCTGTCCCAGTTCGCCGCCTGGGGCATGTACGGCGATGAAGTGCCGGCCGCCGGCCTCATCACGGGCATCGGCCGGGTCAGCGGGCGCGAGTGCATGATCGTGGCCAACGATGCCACGGTCAAGGGCGGCACCTACTATCCCATCACCGTCAAGAAACATCTGCGCGCCCAGGAAATCGCCGAGCGGCATCATCTGCCCTGTGTCTACCTGGTCGATTCGGGCGGCGCCTTTCTGCCCCTGCAGGACGAGGTCTTTCCCGACCGCGACCATTTCGGGCGCATCTTCTACAACCAGGCCAACCTTTCGGCCAAGGGCATCCCTCAGATCGCCGTGGTCATGGGTTCGTGCACGGCAGGAGGCGCCTACGTGCCCGCCATGGCCGACGAGAGCATCATCGTGCGCAATCAGGGCACCATCTTTCTCGGCGGACCGCCCCTGGTCAAGGCCGCGACGGGTGAGGTGGTGAGCGCCGAGGATCTGGGCGGCGCCGATGTTCACTGCCGCACCTCGGGCGTCACCGACCATTACGCCGCCGACGACGCCCACGCCCTGGGGCTGGCGCGGCGCGTGGTGGCGGGCCTCAACCGAGTCAAGCAGCCGTATCTCGCCCTGCGCGAAGCGCGGGAGCCCCTCTACGATGCCGAGGAGCTCAACGGCATCATCCCCGTCGACACGCGCAAGCCCTTCGACGTGCGCGAGGTCATCGCCCGCGTCGTCGACGGTTCGGAATTCGACGAATTCAAGAAGCTCTACGGCGAAACCCTGGTGTGCGGCTTCGCCCACATCTTCGGCTATCCGGTGGGCATCGTCGCCAACAACGGCATCCTGTTCTCCGAATCGGCCCTCAAGGGGGCGCATTTCATCGAGCTGTGCAGCCAGCGCGGCATCCCCCTGGTGTTTCTGCAGAACATCACCGGTTTCATGGTGGGCAGCAAGTACGAGCAGGGGGGGATCGCCAAGGACGGCGCGAAGATGGTCACCGCCGTGGCCTGCGCCAAGGTGCCCAAGTTCACCGTGCTCATCGGCGGCAGCTTCGGCGCGGGCAACTACGGCATGTGCGGGCGCGCCTACAGCCCGGATCTGCTGTTCATGTGGCCCAACGCGCGCATCTCGGTGATGGGCGGCGAGCAGGCGGCGAGCGTGCTGGCGCAGGTGCGCCGCGACGGCATCGAAGCCAAGGGCGGCAACTGGAGCGCCGAGGACGAAGAGGCCTTCAAGGCGCCCATCCGCGCCCAGTACGAGGACCAGGGTCATCCCTACTACGCCAGCGCCCGGCTGTGGGATGACGGCATCATCGCCCCCGCCGACACCCGCATGGTGCTGGGCCTCGGGATTTCCGCAGCCCTCAATGCCCCGCCGCAGAAGACCGAATTCGGCGTCTTCAGGATGTGAAGCCATGAACCCTTCCTTGATTCATACCCAAGTCGATGCCCAGGGCCGGGCGCTGGTGACCCTGAACCGTCCCGAGGTGCACAACGCTTTCGACGATACCCTGATCAGCGCTCTGACGGTCGAATTGCGGCGCTTGGAGGCCGATTCCGCCGTGCGGGTGGTGACGCTCACCGGCGCCGGCAAGAGTTTCTCCGCCGGGGCCGACCTCGGCTGGATGCGGCGCATGGCCGATTATTCCCCTGCCGAAAACCTTGCCGACGCCCAGGCCCTGGCGGAACTCATGCGCACCCTCGACCGCCTCGCCAAACCGACCATCGCCCTGGTGCAGGGGCCGGTCTACGGCGGCGGGGTCGGCCTGGTGGCCTGTTGCGACATTGCCCTGGCCTCGCCCCGTGCCGCTTTCTGCCTGTCCGAAGTGAAGCTGGGCCTGATTCCGGCGGTGATATCACCCTATGTGGTGGCGGCCATGGGGGCGCGCGCGGCGCGGCGCCATTTCCTCACCGCCGAGCGGTTTTCGGCGGAGGAAGCCCTGCGCCTCGGTCTGGTTCATGAGCTGGTGGCGGAGGGTGAGCTGGCCGCCCGCGGCGCGGCCCTGGCCGAGCAACTGCTGCAAAACGGCCCGCGCGCCCTGGTCGCCGCCAAGGATTTGGTGGCGCTGGTGGCGGGGCGGGCCATCGACACCGCGCTGATCGCCGAAACGGCGGAGCGGATCTGTGCCGCGCGGGCCTCGGCCGAGGGCAAGGAGGGTCTTGGCGCCTTTCTCGAAAAACGTCAGCCCCAATGGGCGAAAGGATCCTAGTCATGTTCGAAAAGATACTGATTGCCAATCGCGGCGAGATCGCCTGCCGCATCATCCGCACGGCCAAGCGGCTGGGCATCGCCACGGTGGCCGTGTATTCGGACGCCGATGCCTCGGCGCGCCATGTGGCCCTGGCCGACGAGGCCTATCGCCTCGGGCCGGCGCCGGCCCGAGAGAGCTATCTGCGCGCCGAGCTGATTCTTGAGGTCGCGCGGCGCAGCGGCGCCCAGGCGGTGCATCCGGGCTACGGCTTTCTCTCGGAGAACGCCGATTTCGCCGAAGCCTGCGCCCAGGCGGGGATCACCTTCATCGGTCCGCCGGTGGCGGCGATTGCCGCCATGGGCTCGAAGAGCGCGGCGAAGAAGATCATGGAGCAGGCCGGCGTGCCCCTGGTACCCGGTTATCACGGCGATGACCAGGATCCCGCCTTTTTGTCGGGGCAGGCCGAGAAGATCGGCTTTCCCCTGCTCATCAAGGCCAGCGCCGGGGGCGGCGGCAAGGGCATGCGCGTGGTGCGGAGCCTGGACGAGTTTCCCGCCGCCCTGGCCGGGGCCAAGCGCGAAGCGGCCAATGCCTTCGGTGACGAGCGGGTGCTGCTGGAACGCTACTTGACCAAGCCGCGCCATGTGGAGATCCAGGTGTTCGGCGACACCCAGGGCAATCTGCTGCACCTCTTCGAGCGTGATTGTTCCATCCAGCGCCGCCATCAGAAGGTTCTCGAGGAAGCGCCGGCGCCCGGCATGCATCCGGCCCTGCGCGAGAAAATGGGCCAGGCCGCCGTCGCCGCTGCCCGCGCCATCGGCTACACGGGGGCCGGTACGGTGGAATTTCTCCTCGATGAGGACGGCTCCTTCTATTTCATGGAAATGAACACCCGTTTGCAGGTCGAGCATCCCGTGACGGAGATGATCACGGGCGTGGATCTCGTCGAGTGGCAGCTGCGCGTCGCGGCGGGTGAGGCCCTGCCCTGTCGTCAGTCGGATCTGGCCATCAGCGGCCACGCCGTCGAGGCGCGGCTTTACGCCGAGGATCCGGCCCGGGATTTTCTGCCTTCCATCGGTTTGCTGCGTCATTTGCGCAGCCCTCGCGAAAGCGTCCATGTGCGCATCGATACCGGCGTGCGGCAGGGCGACGAGGTGTCCATGCACTACGACCCGATGATCGCCAAGCTCATCGTCTGGGACACGGATCGCGCCGCCGCCCTGCGCCGCCTGCGCCAAGCCCTGGCCGACTATCAGGTGGTGGGGGTGACGACCAATCTCGCCTTTCTCGGGGCGGTGGCCGCCCATCCGGCCTTTGTCGAGGGGGATCTGGACACGGGATTCATAGAGCGCCATCGCGCCACGCTGTTTCCCGAAGCCCGCCCGGCTCCCGATCAGGTGCTGGCCCTGGCCTGCCTCGACGTGCTGTTGCGGCGCGCCGCCGATGCCCGGACCGCGGCGCGCGCTTGCGCCGACGCTTATTCGCCCTGGCATAGCGCGGACGGCTGGCGGCTCAACGGCGACAACCATCATGAATTGAGGTTTGTCGACGGCGAGGCGACGGTGAGCGTCGTCGCCCATTACCGCCCCCGGGGTTATCTGCTTGATCTGCCCGGCGGGCCGCTGTCGGTGCGCGGCGAGATCACCGCCGCGGGCGACCTGTTGGCCGATCTGGACGGCAAGCGGGTGCGCGCCACCGTGGTGCGTCACGGGTTGGAGTTGACCATCCTCGAGCCGGGCGCCGCGCACCGTCTGGCGCTCATCGATCCCTTCGCCCATGCCGGAGAGCAGGAAGAACAGGGCGGCACCCTGACCGCGCCCATGCCGGGCAAGGTGATCGCGGTGCTGGTCGAGTCGGGCGCGCAGGTGAAAAAAGGCACGCCCCTGATGATTCTCGAAGCGATGAAAATGGAGCACACCATCAACGCCCCCGCCGACGGGCGTATCGCCGATCTGCTCTTTTCCGTCGGCGCCCTGGTTTCCGAGGGGGCCCAACTGCTGGCCTTCGAGACCGAGGAGGCCTGAGATGCGCTTGCCGAACCGGGTCAGAATGGTCGAGGTCGGGCCGCGCGACGGCTTGCAGAACGAGCCGCGAACCGTGCCCACGCCAGTCAAGGTCGCGCTGATCGAACGCCTGGCCGAAGCCGGTCTGTCGGTCGTGGAAGCGACCAGCTTCGTTTCGCCGCGCTGGGTGCCGCAGATGGCCGACCAAGTGGACGTGATGGCGATGATCACGCGCCGGGCAGGGGTGTCCTATCCGGTGCTGGTGCCCAACCTAAAGGGGCTGGAGGCGGCCCTGGCGGCGGGCGCCGAGGAGATCGCGGTGTTCGGCGCGGCTTCGGAGACCTTTTCGCAAAAAAACATCAACTGCTCCATCGCCGAGAGCCTCGCGCGCTTTGCCGAAGTCATCGCCCAGGCAAGGCGCCGCGGGTTGAACGTGCGCGGCTATGTGTCCTGCGTGCTGGGCTGCCCCTACGAGGGCGAAATCGCGCCCCGGCAGGTCGCCGCCGTGGCCCGGCGGCTCTTCGACTTGGGCTGCTACGAAATCTCCCTCGGCGACACCATCGGCATCGGCACGCCGGCCAAGGCGCAGCGCATGGTGGACGCCGTGGCCGCGCAGGTGCCCGTCGAGCGGCTCGCCGTGCATTTTCACGACACCTACGGCCAGGCCCTCGCCAACATCCTCGCGGTTCTGGAGCGCGGCATCGGCGTGGTGGACAGCGCGATCAGCGGGCTGGGAGGCTGTCCCTACGCGCAAGGAGCCTCGGGCAACGTCGCCAGCGAGGATCTGCTCTACATGCTTGAAGGCCTGGGCATCGAAACCGGGGTCGACCTATCGGCCCTGGTCGCGGCCGGCCGCTACATCTGCGAATTTCTGGGGCGTCCCTCGGGCTCGAAAGTCACGCGCGCCCTGGGCGAGGCCCCAAGGACGAACTGTTAACCATCCAGCCGGAAAGAGAGGTCCAGTCATGCAGAATATCGCCGTCAATCTTGAGCGCCTGATCCCCGACTACAGCAGCCAGTATCAGCAGAAACTCCGCACCCCGGCGCAAGCGGCCGCCGCCGTCAAGTCCGGCGACCATCTGTGCTTTCCCATCTGCGCCGGCGAGCCGACCCTGCTGGTTTCGGCCCTGGCCGAGCGCATGCACGAACTCGAGGGGGTGGTGGTCAACCAGCAGCATCATCTCAATCCCGCCTATTTCAAGCCCGAGGCGCGGCCCCACATCCGCGTCAATTCCTGGTTCACCAGCGGCGTGTCGCGCAAGGCGGTGCAGGCGGGCTGGGCCGACTTCGTGCCCAACTACTTCCACGAGGTGCCCAAGCTGCTACGCGAGTACTGGCCCGTCGACGTGGCGGGGACCGTCGTCTCGCCCATGGACGAGCACGGCTACTTCACCTGCTCTTTGTCCGTCGCCTACACCATGGAAGCCATCAAGAAGGCGAAAAAGGTCATCGTCCAGGTCAACCCTCACGCGCCGCGCACCCACGGCAACTGTCACATCCACATTTCCCAGGTGGATCACGTCATCGAGTGCGCCGACCCCCTGGTGGAACTGGCGATTCCGCCCGTCTCGGAGATCGAGGAGGCCATCGGCGGCTACATCGCCGAACTGATCGAGGACGGCTCGACCCTGCAACTGGGCATCGGCGGCATTCCCAACGCGGTGTGCAAGGCGCTGCTGCGCAAGAAGGATCTGGGCATCCACACGGAAATGATCACCGACGGCATGGTTGATCTCATGGCGAGCGGCGCGGTGAACAACTCGCGAAAGACCATCCATCGCGGCAAGACCATCGGCACCTTCGCCCTGGGCACGCGGCGCCTCTACGAGTTCATGAACGAAAATCCCATGATCGAGATGCATCCCGTCGATTACACCAACGATCCCTACGTCATCGGCCAGAACGACAGGCTGGTGTCCATCAACGCCACCATCGAAGTCGACCTGCTCGGCCAGTGCGCCTCGGAAAGCATCGGCGCCATGCACTGGAGCGGCACCGGCGGCCAGGCCGATTTCGTGCGCGGCGCCAATATCTCCAAGGGCGGCAAGAGCTTCATCACCCTGGCCTCGACGGCCAAGGGCGGGACGATCTCGAAGATCGTGCCGACCCTACAGGCCGGCGCCGCCGTGACCACCAACAAGAACGACGTGGATCACGTCGTCACCGAATTCGGCGTGGCGAAACTGCGCGGCAAGACCGCCCGTGACCGGGCCCTGGCGCTGATCGAGATCGCCCATCCCGATTTCCGCGAGCAGTTGCGGGCGGAGGCGCGCAAGATGAATCGCATCTAGACCTGATGGCTTGGGACCCCGGAGCAGGCGGGGCCTGAGACCCGCCCGGGCAGGGGCGCTCGGCTCCTGCCCGGGGCCTTTTACTTACTCAAGGAGGATGCCGTGACTGGGAATTCAAGTGCGTGTCAGGCTGTCGAGAACAAGGAAGTCGCCCTCGATGAGGGCATCAAGCTGCTCTACAACCTGGACAAGGAGGAGTTGATCAAAATCATCATCGACGATGCCAAGAACTGGCTGGCCCACGACGGCCTCTGGTTTCAGGCCATCGAGGCGACCCACGGCATGGAAGCCGCCATGGATGCCGACCGCGAGGCCTGGCGGCGTTTCACGGTCATCGAGGCGCAGCGCATCATGGCGCGGCTCGGCATCGCCCAGGGTTGCGGCATCCCGGCGCTGGTCGAGTGTCTCAAGCATCGCCTCTACGCGCGCTTGAATCTTCAGGAAACCGTCGAGGTGTCGGAGAAGCGCGCGGTGTTCCGCATGGTGGATTGCCGCGTGCAGTCGGCGCGCAAGCGCAAGAACCTGCCCGATTTCCCTTGTAAATCCATCGGCATCGTCGAATATTCCGAGTTCGCGCGCATGGTCGATCCGCGCATCAGCACCCGCTGCATCGCCTGTCCGCCCGACGAGCATCCCGACAGTTATTGGTGCGCCTGGGAGTTCACCCTGAGCTGATCGCACCCGGCGGCGCTTTTGGTCCAAGTCGGGCAGGTCGGTGGCTTATCCGCCACCGGCCTGCCTTTGCTGATTCGATCGGATATCCGGAGGCCGGCCATGCACATTCAGACCCAAACCCTGCCCGCCTTTTCTCCGACGCGCTTTCTGGTGGCCCGCTGGGGAATCTTCGCCATCCTGATTCTTGCCTACATGCTGGTGTTTTTTCATCGCATGGCGCCCGCCGTGGTCGCCGGCGATCTCATGCGCACCTTCGGCACCACCGGGGCCGCCCTGGGGTCGCTGGCCGCCATGTATTTCTACATCTACACCCTCATGCAGATTCCCGCCGGGGTGCTGGCCGACACCCTGGGGGCGCGTGCCTCGGTGGCCATGGGCAACCTGGTGGCCGGTTCGGGCTCCATCCTGTTCGGCATGGCCGATACCTTCTGGGAGGCTTCCGCCGGCCGCGCCCTGGTGGGGCTGGGCGTCTCGGTGGTGTTCGTCGCCCTGTTCAAGAGCAACAGCGTTTGGTTCAGCGAACGCCGCTACGGCATGGTCAGCGGCCTGGCCCTGCTGTTCGGCAATCTGGGCGCCATCGCCTCGGCCGGGCCCCTGGCCCTGGTGCTCGAGGTCCATTCCTGGCGCTCGGTGTTTGTCGCCCTCGGCGTCGTGACGCTGGTTCTGGCGGCCCTGACCCTGCTGCTGGTGCGCAACCGCCCCGAGGATCTGGGCTTTCCCTCGGTGCGCGAGATGGAGGGCCGGCCGAGCCATCCGCCGCGCCGCGGTCACTGGCTCAAGGATCTGCGCGTGGTGTTCGAGACGCGCGCCATCTGGCCGGTCTTCTGGGTGGGCATGGGCATGGTCGGCGGCATGCTGGCCTTCATCGGCCTGTGGGCGATTCCTTATCTGCGCGACGTCCACGACTTGGATCGTACCGCCGCGGCGACCTACACATCCCTGACCCTGGCGGGGTTTGCCGTCGGCTCCATGCTGGCCGGGTGGATTTCGGACCGCATCGGGCGCCGCAAGCCCATCATTCTGGCCGGAACCCTGGGCTATGCGCTGATCTGCCTGACCTTGCTGCTGGTGTCCTGGCAGACGACCCTGGTGGGCATGACGGTGTTTTTCCTCATCGGATTTTTCTCGGGCGGTTTCATCGTGACCTTTGCCAATGCCAAGGAAAATCTCTCGCCCAATCTGGCGGGCATGGCCATTGGGTTGGTCAATACGGGTCTTTTTCTGGGCGCGGCGATCATGCAGCCCCTGTTTGGCTGGGTCATGGATCTGGGTTGGGCGGGAACCCTCGTGGAGGGGGTGCGCGTCTATGCCGCCGCCGACTACCGGCTCGGGTTTTCCCTGATGTTCGGTTTCGCGCTGCTGGCGGTCGTCGGCGCGTCGCGGGTGCATGAAACCCATTGCCAAGGCTCCTTACCTGTTGCGGAAACGAATCGCGGCGATTGAACGATCGCGGAATTTTCTCCACCCCCTTCGCTGCCGTGCTTTTTTGCTAAGCTTTGAAGGTGTCCATGACTCAGGGAGGTTCCGCCGCCATGATCCTGTCCGCGCCCAGACCGTTTTGGATGGCCGTTCTCATTCTGATCTGCGCCCTGGTTTTCGGCGCACCGCAGGTCCGGGCGGCATCGTCCTGTGGGCAGGGAGAGGCGGCCTGGGTGTGGACCGCGCCCCTAAAGCCGCGTCCCGGGGTGCCCCTGGACATTCTGGCCGTGGCCGTGGATGAGGATCTGACGGCGCTGTGGGTGACCGATCCGGAAGGTCGTCGCACGCCCTTGCCGATGGTGCGGGGCGGAGGTCCGCCCTGGAGCCTGCGGGGCATTCTGGAAGCACCTGCCCAAGGTCGTTACCGCGTCGAGGCGCAACGGGCAGGGCAGGTCGCGGCCTGTGTCGAGGTCGCGGTGGGAGGTGGCAGCGGCGAGCGGGGAGCCGGAAAATGGGATCTGGCCAATCAGGCGCTCTACGCGGCCTGGATCGAGCATCTGTTCGACGCTCCGCCCGAGGCGTCGCTGAATTTTGCCTCCCTGGAGCCGGTGCTGCGCGATGCGCGCCGCAATTTTCTGCACAACTATCTCGGCCAGGGCGATGACCGCCAGGTTTTCGCCACCCCCGACTGCGCCGACCTGCCTTATATCCTGCGCGCCTATTTCGCCTGGAAACGGGGCCTGCCCGTCGCCTATCGCTCCTGTACCCGGGGCAGCGCAACCAGTCCGCCGCGCTGCGAGCCGGCGGAGATCGAAACCACCTTCACCCAGGGCGCCGCGAGCGCCGAGGTGTTTCGCCAGGTCAGCCGCCGCATCATGGACCGGGTCCATTCGGGCAGCGGCCGCACCGCCCTGGGCGACGACGCCTCTGATTTCTACCCCGTGGCCCTGAAGCGCGCCGCCCTGTGGCCCGGCACCCTGTTCGCCGATCCCTACGGTCACACCCTGATCCTCGTCAAATGGATTGCCCAGACCCAGGACCAGCCCGGTCTGCTCCTCGCGGTGGATGCCCAGCCCGACAACTCCGTGACGCGCAAGCGTTTCTGGGAGGGAACCTTTCTGTTTGCCGCCACGCCGAGCGCGGGCCCCGGCTTCAAGGCGTACCGCGCCCCCCTGCCGGACAAACAAGGTTGGCGGCAGCCGCTCAATCGCGACCTCGACGGCCGTTTCGGTCTGCCGGCTTATTCCATGGAGCAGGCGGAGCTTAGGCCCGAGGATTTCTACGCGCGCCTCGAAGGACTCGTCAACCCCCAGGGCCTCGACCCCCAGGCGGCTTACGAAGCAACCCTGGCTGCGCTGATGGAGCAGCTTGAAACCCGGGTGCGCTCCGTCGACAACGGCGAAGCCTACATGCGTGCCCATCCCGGCACCGTCGTGCCCATGCCGCGCGGCCCCGCCATTTTTGAAACTCTCGGTCCCTGGGAGGATTATTCCACGCCGTCGCGCGACATGCGCCTGCTCATCGCCATGAAGGTGCTCGACGACCTGCCCGCGCGCATGCGCCGCCATCCCGAACTCTACAGGTTTGACGGCGAGGATCCACGGTCGGCCGCGGCGCGCATCGAGGAATTGCACGCGCAGCGCCTGCAGGAGCGCTTCATCACCTACACCCGCAGCGACGGCAGTTCCTGGCGGCTGAGCCTGGAGGATATTTACGCGCGCCGCGCGGCCCTCGAAATCGCCTACAATCCCAACGATTGCGTGGAGCGCCGCTGGGGGGCTGCCCCCGGCACGCCGGATTTCGCCACCTGCAAGCGGCGGGCTCCCGCCGAGCAGCAGGCGCGCATGGAAGAGTACCGGCCCTGGTTTCGTGAAACCCGCAGGCCACCACGTTAAAATTTTTGCGACGCTTCGGTTTGTTCGAGGATTTGCAGGGAAAAGGCGGGAAAAAAAAATCCCCGTTCGCGGAGGGGGTGCGAACGGGGGAACAGCCGCCTCTCGGCGACCTTTGAATGGCAATACTTCTAACAGACCAAAAGCACTTCGTCAAATGGTTTTTTGTGAGTTTTTATTTGCCTGAGGCCCTAATGATCACGAACAATCTTTTTCACGCCATTCCATCCTCGTTGCCCGAGGAGCTTGTGCAAACGCTGACCGGCAATGGACTGGTGCGCATCGAGCGCATCGTCTCGCGCGGCCACGCATCGCCCGAGGGCTTCTGGTACGATCAGGCGCAGAACGAATTCGTGCTGCTGGCACAGGGCGAGGCCGAACTGGAACTGCAAGATCCCGCCGAGCGTATCCGCCTGGCTCCCGGCGACTGGCTGATCATCCCCGCCCACCGCAAGCACCGCGTCGCCTGGACCAATGACCGGCAGGACAGTGTCTGGCTGGCGGTTTTTTATTGACCCTGAACCAATCTCCCCTAGAATCAGTCAGCGGTTTTTTCCCGGACATGACGGCATTACCCAAAATTGGGCCTGCAACGCGTTATGAGCACTTACCTGATGAATCTGGCGGCGGCGGTCATCGGCAGCGCCCTGGGCGGCACGGCGCGCTACTGGGTGTCGGGGGTGACTCATCGTTGGCTGGGTGAGCGCTTTCCCTGGGGGACCCTCGCGGTCAATGTGTCGGGGTCGGTTCTGGTCGGCATCCTCGCCGCCTTGGCTGGCGGAAGCTCTTTGTTTTCTTCCAGCGTTACGGCGCAAAAGCTTTTGATCGTGGGTGTTTGCGGCAGTTACACGACGGTGTCGTCCTTCGCCCTGCAAACCCTGGCCCTGGCCCGCGATGGTCAGT
>NZ_JAUVWH010000136.1 GCF_030604225.1 Geoalkalibacter sp. | reverse complement strand
TGGAAGGGAATCTTCTTGATGAAGAAGACGTGGAACCCCTGCTCGGTCAGACTCTCCCTGAGCACCTGCGCCGTCGGGGCCTCAAGCTCCTTCTCAACCACGCGCCCGTCGGCCATGCCGATTTTGCATCTGAAGGTGGACATAGAGGGTAAAAGTACCACAAGAGCGGAGCAAAGGAAAACCCAAATCCTGCCCCGGCGCAGCGGCTTCCGAAATCCTGAGCCAACCGCGAAAGGAGCGAAATCTCAAGGCAAACGGATTTCAATAGGACTTCTGGTCATGCTCCACGCCGTGACAATTGAGGGAACAGCTGCCATGGCGAGACGCCACCCCGCGACTGTCGAACTTGAGTTGTCCGGCGGCGTTGGGGCGCACCACGTCTTCATTAAAGCGAATCAGGTGCTGGTAGCGGGTGCTGCCATGGGCATCGTGGCAGGTATGACAGGAGGTTCCCGAATCGCGCACCCCGGGGCGCCCCTGAATGTGCAGGGCATGATAGGGAAAGCTTTCGTTGCCGAGAATGCTGCCTCGGCTGTGGCAGCCGTAACAGAGCGCGTAGGCGTAATCGGATTCGGGCCGCCCGGTTTCCATCTCGTAATTGCGCTTGAGCAGGCCGCGAAAACGGCTGCCGTGGGGACCGCGCGCTCCGCCGGGGTCGTCGCTGCCGTGACAGTCCGAGCAGCTGATGGTGGAGATTTCGCCGGGGCGTGTCTTGCGCGCTTTATAGGGGTCGCGCAGGCTGATGACGTAGGCATTGGCGCCCTCGCCTTCCACGGGATGAAAGGAGGGATTGGTGGTCTTGAACAAAGCGTGTTTGTTGCTCGAGCGCGCCGGCCGGTTGGCGCTTTCCGCGTGGCAGCGGTAACAGAGTTCGTATTCCTCGGTGATATGGGTCACGAAACTGCCCACCCGCTTCCCGGCGAAACCGCGAAAGGGTTCCTCGCGGGTCAGGTCGTGGGGAGAATGGCAATCCACGCATTCGGCATGGCGCGGCACGTTGGGACGATCCTCGGGCAGGATCTCGCTGCCCCGATGCACGCCGCGCACCGTCAACACCGGATGACTATAGGGCTTGCGCAGCTCGGCACCGATATCCTTCATGGTGCCGCGAATGCCGCCGGCGCGCAGCAGACCGGCGGAGATCATTTGCTGCCGGTCGCCTTCCGTGCCGTGACAGGTCAGACAGACCTCCTCCTCGCCGCGAATCGCCATGGACATGCCCTTGTGGCAGGCGCGGCAGGACTTGGGCAGCAGTCCGGGCTCGCCGTGCACGCCGGTCAAGCGGCTACCGCGATTGGGCGCGGCGGCGGGATCGGCCGGGACCAACAACAGGGCCGCGGCGATCACGGCCAGCAATGAGGTGAAAATTTTCAATGTAGGTTTCATGGGTTGCTGAAATGGTTGTCGCCAATACCCGGGGTTCGAAACAGGCCCGGACTGCTCGAGCCACCGACATGACAGGCTTGACAGGTGCCTTCGTAGTCATTGTTATCGTTACCGCTGTACATGCGCCACATGGGCAGGGTGTAGGCACCGGCGCGGGTGTCGACATGGGGATCGTGGCAACTGGTGCACTGCATGCGATCCTGGCGATCGAGCATGCCCTGGGGCGGCAAGGTGTACTGACCGGCCTTCTTGGGTACACCCATGATGGCGCCCAGCACGTCGTTGTTGTAGACGAACGAAACGGGATGAGAGGTATCGAGATCGATGGTGCCGCGCGCCGACATGCTGAGATTGGCGATGGTGCCGCGATTGAGCACCTCGCCCACCGCCGTCACACCGTCATGGCAGGACAGGCACAGGCGCGTGGCGCCATTGGGATAATCGGCGCCGCCATATTGGGCAGCCGGAATGTCGTCGATCTCGATCTCGCCGAGACGCCCCGAATTTTGCCCGTAAAGTGGAAAGGTTCCATCACTGTTCGGGCCTAGGGGATCACGCCGGTTCCACAGGGGCCCCTTGTTGGAGGCGCCGTGGGGCGTGTGGCAAAAACGGCAGATCTGGTTTTCGCCGTCGGCGGGGGCATGAATGCCCGTCGCATTGGTGTTGAGGCTCGACAGGTTGTGGGGGTGCTCATTCGCCCCGCCCTGGAACCCGAGACTCTTGGAATCAACCGTCGCGGCCTGCCCAGCACCCATCCCCAGCAGCAATCCAAGCAGTGCGCCCATGACCCACAACCCTGCCTTCATATCCTCACGCCTCACCTGCCCATTGATTTTCCACCGCCATAGCCTTACCGCCGGAGAACTTCAATGCCCAGAAATGCAAGATCTAAGCCTTTGTCCACGACATTTCTCACTCCTTACCCTGGAGGTATTCAAAGACCTGCACCCGGAAATTGCAGACGTCCACCGCGTAGATGCGATCCTGACCGTCGATAAAAAGACCCGCCGGCAGGCACAGGCGCCCGGGCTGGGATCCGGGTCCGCCAAAATAGAGAAGCAGTTCGCCCTGGTTGTCAAAAATCTGGACATTGTCAAATGCCGCATCGGCTACGTAAAGATGCTGATGCGAGTCAAAGGCCAAGCCGCGCGGTCGAGCAAAGCGCCCTGGCCCATCACCCAGCCCCCCCACGACACCGAGGGATCTCAAATCCGGCGAAAACAACTCGACGCGAAAATTCATGGCGTCAAGCACAGCCACCTGACCTTGACCGCCGATGGCCACGGCAATCGGCCGATTGAAGCGGCGGTCGGCATTCCGCGCCGAGCCCAGGGCACGCAGGTGACTGCCGTCGGGAGCGAAAATTTGCACGATTCCGTTTTGCACATCCGTGACAAAAACCCGGCCTCCGGCATCGACGGCCACCCCTCCGGGTCGCGCGAACCCCTGGGGGGGCCTGAGTTCACCAAGCAGTCGGCCACTGCGATCCAGGCGGAAAACCCGTCCGAGATCCGCATCGGCCAGAAACAACTGGTCGCGACCCGCATCAAAAGCGATACCGGCGGGCGTGACCAGGGTCAGATCACCGACGCGACTGAAATGGCTGACCCGGCGCGCGGCAAGGTCAAAAAAATGAACCACGGCGGCACCCGTATCGGTTACCCAGACGCCGCCTTCGCCATCGGCCGCTACGGCAAAAGGATTCACCAAGGGCACCTCTTCTTGTTTTTGCCCGGTCACCAACCGAAAGGTGCGCTGGGCACGGCTGGGCTCCGGCGCCACATCCTTGACTCCAGAAAAGGCGGTGACATAACGAATCCGGGCCGGTTCGGGCGGTGCCGGCCAGCGCGGGCCATCCGCCGGCGCCTGCAACACCTCGATGCGACTCACCGTCGGACCGCAACCCGATAGCAGTCCGAACCACAGAACCAGGCCGCAAAAAAAGCAATCGCGCACAAAACCCATAAGGCACCTCAAACAACTTTAGCCATGAATGCACACGAATCGGCACGAATAAACCAGAACGCGCCTAACCATTCGAGTGGATTCGTGTGCATTCGTGGATGAAATTTTTGATTTACTTTTATTAATTATCACGGGACAAAACGGCGGGTCAAGGCAGGAACGCAAACAGGGCGATCTCCCTGGTAGGAAATCGCCCTGTTTGCTTGAAAATGGCGGGGCTGACGGGACTCGAACCCGCGACCTCCGGCGTGACAGGCCGGCGTTGTAACCGACTCTACTACAGCCCCTAAACGTGGTAACTCTGCGGTTCTTGGATTGGTGGGCGAAACAGGGCTCGAACCTGTGACCCTCGGTTTGTAAGACCGATGCTCTCCCAGCTGAGCTATTCGCCCAAGCAATTCTTTCGTCTGGTGGATTTATGGCGGGGCTGACGGGACTCGAACCCGCGACCTCCGGCGTGACAGGCCGGCGTTGTAACCGACTCTACTACAGCCCCTTATCCTTGCAAACCAGACAAAAAACCGGTGAGCGTCCAATGATCAAAAAGCCCGCCCACCGATTTCCTAAACCCGGCACCCTCCAGAGGGACAATGCCGGGAATATTCACGCGATTCTTAGTTGACAGCGTCCTTGAGAGCCTTGCCGGCCTTGAACTTGGGCACCTTGGCAGCGGCGATCTGAATCTTCTTCCCGGTCTGGGGGTTTTTTCCAGTGCGGGCGGCACGCTCGCCGACAGCGAAAGTACCGAAACCGACCAGGGCCACTTTGTCACCGGCCTTCAAAGCATCTTCGACGGCCTCGGTGAACGCCTTGAGCGCACGCTCGGCTTCCGCCTTGGTCAAACCAGATTTTTCCGCCATCGCACTGACGAGATCCGCTTTAGTCACAATAATACCTCCATGCATTAAGGATATCTAAACCCCCGCAAAAACGCGATAGATATAACAGATGTCCGAAAAGGGTGTCAAGAGAATTTTCGGCACCCGAAAAGTTAGTGATGAAGGGCCTCCGGGGACTCCTCGGCATTCGCGTCGACCGACTCTAGAGGCAAATCGACGGGCTTGTCAAGCAGAGCCTGGGTCAGCACCTGATCCATGTGGGCGACAGGAATAATGTCCAGGGCCTTGAGCACACCGGAAGGCACCTCTTCAAGATCCTTGCGGTTGTCCTCGGGAATCAGCACCCGGGTAATGCCCGCGCGTTTGGCCGCCAAAAGCTTTTCCTTGACACCGCCGATGGCCAGTACCCGGCCACGCAGGGTGATCTCGCCGGTCATGGCGAGATTGCGATCCACCGGACGCCCGGTAATGGCCGATGCCAGGGCGGTGGCCATGGTGATGCCGGCCGATGGCCCATCCTTGGGTATGGCGCCCTCGGGCACATGAATATGCAGATCGAGTTTGTGGTAGAAATTTCGTTCCAACTCCAACTCGCGCCAACGCGATCGCACATAGCTCAATGCGGCCTGGGACGATTCCCGCATCACCTCGCCGAGCTTGCCCGTTACGGTGAGCTTGCCTTGGCCGGGCAGAACGGTGGTTTCGATGGTCAGCAACTCCCCGCCCACCTCGGTCCAGGCCAGCCCCGTCGCAAGACCGACCCGGCTTTCCTGCTCCCGCACACCGTAATGGTAGCGAGGCGGACCAAGATAGTGCTTGAGACGCTGCACCGAAACGCCGAAGGTTTTGCGCTTATCCGGGCTTTTCACCGTTTCTCGGGCAATTTTGCGGCAAATGGCGGCGATTTCTCGCTCCAATCCCCGCACCCCAGCTTCCCGGGTATAGCGGCGAATGATTTCCAGCAAGGCGCCCTCGCTGAAGCTGATCCGCTGCGGAACCAGTCCGTGAGCCTCAACCTGCTTGGGAATCAAATACTTTTGCGCGATGTTGAGCTTTTCTTCCTCGATGTACCCCTCGATGCGGATGATCTCCATGCGGTCCCGCAAAGGCCCGGGAATGGCAAAGAGGTTGTTGGCCGTGGCGACGAACAGCACACTTGAAAGATCATAGTCCACATCGAGAAAATGATCGCCGAAGGTGTTGTTCTGCTCGGGGTCGAGAACCTCGAGCAGTGCCGCGGAGGGATCCCCGCGAAAATCCGTGCTCATCTTGTCGATTTCATCAAGAAGAAACACGGGGTTGCGCGAGCCGGCCTTGCGCAGGCTCTGAATGATTTTGCCCGGCATGGCCCCGATATAGGTGCGCCGATGGCCGCGGATTTCCGCCTCGTCGCGCACGCCGCCCAGGGAAAGCCGCACAAACTCGCGCTCCAGGGCACGGGCGATGGAGCGCCCGAGTGACGTCTTGCCGACACCGGGCGGGCCCACCAGGCAGAGAATCGGCCCCTTGATCTTTTTTACCAGCGCTTGCACCGCAAGGTATTCAAGGATGCGCTCCTTGACCTTCCTCAGACCGTAATGGTCGGTGTCGAGAACCTGTTCCGCGTGCCCGATATCGAGATTGTCGCGGGTGCCCTTGCGCCAGGGCAGCGACGTAAGCCAGTCGAGGTAATTGCGCACCACCGTCGCCTCGGCCGACATGGGCGACATCATGCGCAGCTTGCGCAACTCGCCCATGGCCTTGTCGGTGGCTTCCTTGGACATTTTCTTTTTCTTGATCTTGTCCTCGAGGGCGCGCAGTTCCTGCTTGAACTCGTCTTTTTCACCGAGCTCCTTCTGGATGGCGCGCATCTGCTCGTTGAGATAATACTCTTTCTGGCTGCGCTCCATCTGGCTTTTGACCCGATTGCGGATGCGCTTTTCGATCTCGAGGATCTCGATTTCCTTCTCCATCAGCCCGAGCAGTTTTTCCAGCCGCTCATGAGGGTCGATGGCCGCCAGAATCGCCTGCTTGTCGCCGATGCCCACGCCTAGCTGCGCGATAATCGTGTCGGCCAGTCGCGAGGGGTCGAGAATGCCGGACACCGAGGACACCATTTCTGGCGGAACTTTCTTGCTCAGGCCGACATATTTTTCAAAGGCGTCGTTGACGCTGCGCACCAACGCCTCGACCACCGGCGACTCGAAGCTGACATCGGAGAAGATTTCGACATCGGCGAACAGGCAGGCGTCATTGGGAATGAAGCGGGTGATGCGGCCGCGGCCGCGGCCTTCCACCAAGGCCTTGACGGTGCCGTCGGGAAGCTTGAGCACCTGAATGATCTGGGCGATGGTGCCGATGGTGAAGATATCTTCCTCTGCCGGATCATCGACCTTGGGGTTTTGCTGCGTGACGAGAAAGATATTCTTGTCGCGTTCCATGGCCCCCTCGATGGCCTGGATCGACTTGGCGCGACCCACGAACAGGGGGACGACCATGTGGGGGAAAACCACAATATCGCGCAGGGGCATGAGGGGAAAGGGTCCCTCTTGTGCCGCGCAATTGTCAGGATGTTCCAAAGGGTCCGCCATAACCTACCGCGATAGATTCAATGAAAAGGCCGAGGAAACCGCCCTTACGCCGATTCGGCGCAATCGTAGAGCACCAACGGGCGGGATTTGTTGACGATGACTTCCTCGTTGATCACGACTTCCTTGACCCGATCCTGGCTGGGAATGTCGTACATGATCTCAAGCATGGCGTTTTCCAGGATGGAGCGCAACCCGCGCGCCCCGGTCTTGCGCTTGAGGGCCTCGCGCGCAATCGCCACCAGGGCGCCGTCGGTGAAGCGCAAATGCACTTTTTCCATCTCCAGCAGCTTCTGATATTGCTTGATCAGCGCGTTTTTCGGCTCCTTGAGAATCGCGATGAGGGCTTCCTCGTCGAGTTCCTCCAAGGTCGCGACCACCGGCAAGCGGCCGATGAACTCAGGAATCAGGCCATACTTGAGCAGGTCGGGCGGCCCGACCTGGCCGAGAACCTCGCCGAGCTTCAGATCCTTCTTGGCGCGGATTTCAGCGCCGAATCCCATGGCTTTCTTGCCGAGGCGCTGCCCGATGATGTTCTCCAACCCGGCAAAAGCGCCACCGCAAATAAAGAGAATGTTGGTGGTGTCGACCTTGAGGAATTCCTGCTGAGGATGTTTGCGCCCGCCCTTGGGGGGAACGCTGGCCATGGTCCCCTCGATGATCTTGAGCAAGGCCTGCTGCACACCCTCGCCGGAGACGTCACGGGTGATGGAGGGCGAATCGGATTTGCGGGCGATCTTGTCGACCTCGTCGATGTAGATGATGCCCTTTTGGGCTTTTTCCAGATCGTAGTCGGCCGCTTGCAGAAGATTAAGGATGATGTTCTCGACATCTTCCCCCACATAGCCCGCTTCGGTCAGATTGGTGGCATCGGCGATGGCGAAGGGCACATTGAGCACTTTTGCCAGGGTCTGGGCCAGCAGGGTCTTGCCGCTGCCGGTGGGACCGAGAAGCAGAATGTTGCTCTTCTGGATCTCCACATCCGAGGGCTTGGCGGCATACTCCACGCGCTTGTAGTGATTGTACACCGCGACGGAGAGAATTTTCTTGGCCCGCTCCTGGCCGATCACGAAATCATCGAGTATCGCCTTGATTTCGGCCGGCTTGGGCAACCGGTCGAGACTGGAACCGGCGGCATCCTCGAGTTTGGCCTCCTCGTCGATGATGTCATTGCACAGCTCGATACATTCATCGCAAATGTAGACCGTGGGACCGGCTATCAGCTTCTTCACCTCATCCTGCGATTTGCCGCAGAAAGAGCAGGTCAGGCTTCCACCCTTAT
>NZ_JAUVWH010000093.1 GCF_030604225.1 Geoalkalibacter sp. | reverse complement strand
TACTTGCGCAGGTTATAGAAAACGTCCATGCCGCGGAAGACGGCGACGCTTTCCAGTTCGTCCTCGATGCGCAGCAATTGATTGTACTTGGCCACGCGGTCGGTGCGGCATAGGGAGCCGGTCTTGATCTGCCCGGCGTTGGTGGCGACGGCCAGATCAGCGATGGTGGTGTCCTCGGTTTCGCCGCTGCGGTGGGAGATGACGGCGGTGTAGCCGGCGCGTTTGGCCATTTCGATGGCGTCGAGGGTTTCGGTGAGGGTGCCGATTTGGTTAACCTTGATGAGGATCGAATTGGCGATGCCCTTGTCGATGCCTTCTTTCAGGATCCGCGTGTTGGTGACGAACAGGTCGTCGCCGACCAACTGGATGCGCTTGCCGAGGCGCTCGGTGATGAGCTTCCAGCCCTCCCAGTCGTTCTCCGCCATGCCGTCCTCGATGGAGACGATGGGATAGCGGTTGACCAGGTCCTCGTAGAAATCGATGAGCTCGGTTGCGCTCTTGACCGGCTGTTTTTCGTTTTCCAGGTGATACTTGCCGTCCTTGAACAACTCGGAGGCGGCCACGTCGAGAGCCAGCACCACGTCCGTGCCGGGCTGGTAGCCGGCGGCCTTGATGGCCTCCATGATGACTTCGAGGGCTTCCTCGTTGCTCTTGAGGTCGGGGGCGAAGCCGCCCTCGTCGCCCACGGCGGTGTTGTAGCCGCGACCCTTGAGAACTTTTTTCAGGGCATGGAAGATCTCGGCGCCCATGCGCAGCGCCTCCTTGAAGGAGTCGGCGCCGGCGGGCATGATCATGAATTCCTGGATGTCGACGTTGTTGTCGGCATGGGCGCCGCCGTTGATGATGTTCATCATGGGCAGGGGCAGTTCCTTGGCGTTGGCGCCGCCTAGGTATTGATAGAGGGGCAGGCCGGCTTCCTCCGCAGCCGCTTTGGCGCAGGCGAGGGAGACGCCGAGCAGGGCGTTGGCACCGAGGTTGCTCTTGAAATCTGTGCCGTCGAGTTCGAGCAGCTTGCGGTCGATGCCGATCTGGTCGGAGGCTTCCCAGCCGATGAGGGCCTCGGCGATCACCTCGTTGACGTTTTCCACCGCCTTCAGTACACCCTTGCCCAAATAACGGGCCTTATCGCCGTCACGCAGTTCGAGGGCTTCGCGCTCGCCGGTGGAGGCGCCGCTCGGCACGTCGGCGCGGCCCATGGCGCCGCTCTCCAGATAGACTTCGACTTCCACCGTGGGGTTGCCGCGCGAATCGAGAATTTCCCGGGCGTAGATGTCCTTGATTTCACTCATGCTCATTCTCCCTTGTCGAAATTATGGAGGTTGCTTCCCCTGGAAGCGCGATTGAATAGGGTCTTCCAGCTTGCGGCGGGGCGCGCCGCGGCTCTTTATAGCACTAACCTTGGGGGATGCAAAGCCTTCTTTGCCGCGCTCTGGCGATAGGAATGCGAGCGGCGAAAGACATTGATTTTTTTTCTGCGGGAATGCTAACGTTGCCAATTCGAGCTGAAAGAATTCCGACGAGGCATGTACTTGGAAGAAAGCCATACACGCGGCCATTTCCGGATTGACGATCAGGGCCTGGCCGTCCTGCTTTTCGGGCAGCAGAACAAGAATCTCAAGCAGATTGAGAGAATTCTGGGGGTGCGTTTCGGCTCCCGTGGAAGCGAGCTCTCCATCGAGGGATCGTCCCTACAGGTGTCCCTCGCCCAGCGTCTTCTGGAGCAGCTTCTCGAATTGCTGCGCGAGGGTTACCCCTTATTTCCCCCCGACATCGACTACGCCGTGCGCATTCTCAGTGCCGATTCCCGCGCGCGGCTCAAGGACATTTTCCTCGATACCATCTTTATTTCTTTCCGCAAAAAAATCATTTCGCCGAAAAGCCTGTCACAGAAGGCCTACATCGACGCCATTCGCCACAGCGACGTGGTGTTCGGCATCGGCCCGGCCGGAACGGGCAAGACCTATCTCGCCATGGCCATGGGCGTTTCCTTTCTCATGAGCAAGGAGGTCAGCCGCATCGTGCTGGTGCGGCCGGCGGTGGAGGCCGGTGAGAAGCTGGGGTTTCTTCCCGGGGACCTGGTCGAGAAGGTCAATCCCTACCTGCGCCCGCTCTATGATGCCCTTTATGATATGCTGGGTTTTGAAAAGGGCCAGGGGCTCATTGAAAAAGGGGTGGTGGAAGTCGCGCCCCTGGCCTTCATGCGCGGGCGCACGCTCAATGACGCCTTCGTGATTCTCGACGAGGCGCAGAACACCACGCCCGAGCAGATGAAAATGTTTCTGACGCGCCTGGGCTTCGGCAGCCGCGCGGTGGTGACCGGCGACGCCACCCAGACCGACCTGCCCACCGGCAAGGCTTCGGGGCTCATGGAGGCGATGCGGATTCTCAAGGGCATCGACCGGATTGCCTTTAACCATTTTACCGATGCCGATGTGGTGCGTCACCCCATCGTCCAGGCGATTGTGCAGGCCTATGACCGCGCAACCCTGAAATCCGAGGAGAAGTGAACCTGCCGCCTGGCCGCGGGTTCCGCCTATGACCAGAAACGCTCGAAAATCGGATGGCGCGAGTCCCCGCAAGATCCCGCGCCTCTCGCAACCACTGAATGAAAGACAGCAGAACCGTATTCTGCTGCTCCTGCTGTGCCTGACCCTGACGGTCATCATCATGCCGAAGGGCGGCTTTATCCCCGACTATTACAGTCCCGGCGATATTTCCACCCGTGACGTGAAGTCGCCGCGGGAGATGCTCATTCCCGACCAGGCCCTCACCGAAAAGCGCCGCATCGAAGCCGAGGAAGCGGTGCGTCCCCTGTATGATTTCGACCGCCGGGCTGGTCTGGAGACGGTCGCGCACTTGGACCGCGGCTTGCGTCTGTTGGCGGCCGAGGCAACTCGGGGCGAACCCGGCGCCGAGGTCAGGCAGGCCGTGGAAGACGCCCTGGATGTCACCCTGAGCGACGAGCAGTTTGCCACCCTGTCCCAGGTCGAATTCAGCGACCCTCTGCTTGAGGGGTTGCGCAACGCCCTGATTGCCACGCTTTCCGCGAAGGTGGTTGCCAACCGCAAGCTCTTCGCGGCCGATGCCGAAAAAGGCGTGGTGGTTCGCGATCTTGAACGGCAGCAGGACTTGGCCGGCTTCAAGACCGATGAAGTGATCGGCATGGGCGAGGCCCAGGACATCCTGCGCGGGCATCTCCGGGCCCTGCCCGAGGTATCGGCAAAGCAGCGCGAACTGTTTCTCGACATCACCCAGCGTATGCTGCGTCCCACCCTGACCTTCAACAAGACGGAATCCGAACAGCGCCGCCGCGAAGCGGGCGAGGCTGTCAAGCCGGTCTTTTTTCAGGTCAAGAAGGGCGAAATGATCGTTCGCGAGGGCGAGCGGGTATCGGAAGAGCAGATCAAGAAGCTGCGCGCCCTCAATGAGGTGGGCAATGATTTCAGCTTGCTCCGCATGGCCTTGGGGCTGTTTTTATCCACCCTGCTGCTGATGATCGCCGGGCATCGTTTCGCCCTGCGCAACATTCGCAAATATCGTCCCAATGCCCGTGACCTGCTGTTCATTTCCCTGGTGTTCATCGGGCTGTTCATTCTGCTCAAGCTGGGGATTTTTGTCGCCACGGCCTTGGAAAGCGCCTTTCCCTACATCGAGTCGACCAGCTATTACTACGCCTTTCCCTTTGCCGTCGGGGCGATGCTCGTTCGCCTGGTGCTCAATTCGGAAGTCGCCCTGGTCTTCGCCGCGCTCTGCGCCATTCTCATCGGGATTCTTTTCGGCAACAATCTCATCATCGCCAGTTTCGCCTTGGTCAGCAGCATCACCGGGGCTCACTGGGTGCGCCAATGCAAGACCCGCGCAACCCTCTATCGCGCCGGCTTTTGGGTGGCGCTGGCCAATGTCGGCCTGGTCATCGCCCTGCATTTTCTCGCCGGCCGGACCCTGGAGCTGCACCTTCTGCATAAAATCGGCTTTGCCCTGGCGGGCGGGCTGCTGTGTGCCATCATCGTCAACGGTACCATCCCCCTGGTCGAGTCCCTTTTCAAATACACCACCGACATCAAACTGCTCGAGTTGGCCAACATGAACGCGCCGGTGCTGCGCGAGCTCATGGTGCAGGCGCCGGGCACCTATCATCATTCCATCATCGTGGGCAACCTGGTGGAGGCCGCCGCCGAGGCCATCAATGCCAATCCCCTGCTGGCGCGGGTGGCGGCCTATTACCATGACATCGGCAAGATCAAGAAACCGCTCTACTTCATCGAAAACACCGGCAATGCCGCCAATCGCCACGACAAGCTCGCGCCCTCCATGAGCGCTCTGATTCTCATGGCTCATGTCAAGGACGGCGTGGAACTGGCGCGGGAAAACAAGCTCGGCGAACCCCTGGTCGACATCATTCGCCAGCATCACGGCACGGCGCTTATCAAGTACTTCTACGACAAGGCCAAGAGCAAGGAAGACCCCGGCATGCAGCAGGTCGACGAACGGGATTACCGCTATCCCGGACCGCGACCCCAGACCCGCGAGGCGGCCCTGATCATGCTCGCCGATGCCGTCGAGGCCGCCAGCCGTACTCTCACGGAGCCGACTCCCGCGCGCATCCAAGGCATGGTGCAAAAGATCATCAACAACATCTTCATCGACGGTCAGCTCGACGAGTGCGAACTGACCCTTAAGGACCTGCACAACATCGCCAAGAGTTTCAACCGCATCCTGGCCGGCATTTTCCATCACCGGATCGACTATCCGGAGCCGGCCTACAAGGAGCGCGACCGCGAGGGGGGCAAGAAGAAAAACGGTGAGGATTCAAATCGAGAACCGTCAAAAGAAGCAAAAGATCGAGAAGCGCCTGCTGCGAAAGGTAGCACAGAGGATCTTAAACGCCTTGGGATGTCCTAAGGGCGAACTCTCGGTGCTGATCGTCGATGACGCCCAGATCCGTGAACTCAATCGCGATTACCTGGGCAAGGATCGTCCCACCAACGTAATTTCCTTCGCCATGCAGGAAGGCGAGGGTGCCGGCGTGGCGCCGCAATTGCTCGGCGATGTGGTGATTTCGGCCGAAACCGCCGCCCGCGATGCCGCCGAGGCCGGGCAGCCTTTCGTGAGTGAACTCTATTTCCTGTTGCTCCACGGCATCCTGCACCTGCGCGGCTACGATCATGAGCGCGGCACGCCAGACCAGGCCCGCGAGATGGAGCAGGCCGAGCAGGACATCTTTTCCGTGATTCGCCGTGAATTCCTCGCCTGAGCAACCCGAGCAGCTCAAGCCGCGCAACTGGTACCAGAGCGTCAACTGTGCCATCGAGGGCATCATCTGGGCGGCGCGCACCCAGCGTCACATGCGCGTGCATCTGCTGGCGGCGCTGGCCGTGCTGCTGGCCGCGGCCCTGTTGCGGGTCAGCGCCTTGGAGTTTATCCTGCTCACCCTGGCGGTGATCCTGGTGCTGTTCGCCGAACTGTTCAATACCGCCATCGAGGTGGTGGTGGACCTGGTGTCGCCCGGCTATCATCCCCTGGCCAAAACCATCAAGGATTTGGCCGCTGGAGCCGTGCTCATGGCCAGCATCGGCGCGGCGATTCTCGGCTACCTGGCCATTTCCAGCCATTTTTTCGGAACCCTCGGCGAGAGTCTGGCCTTGCTGCGACCGCCCGCGGGCGAGGTGGCGGTGGTGTCGATCCTCATCGTCACCATTCTCACGGTTCTGATCAAATCCCTCAGCGGACGTGGCCGTCCGCTGCACGGCGGCATGCCGAGCGGACACAGCGCCGTGGCCTTTTCCATCGCCACGGCGGTGGCGCTGAGCGGGGTCGGGCCGGTCATCATTCTGTTGACCCTGATGCTGGCGGTGATGGTGAGTCACAGCCGCCTGCTCATGGAAATCCATACGTTGCTGGAAGTTTTGGCCGGCGCCCTGCTCGGGGTTGCCGTGACCCTGGCCATCTATTTCATCCTTTGAACCCGCTGCGCGGGCGCTTAAGGCGCGGGGCTCAAAGGGAGGAGGTTCTTTTGGAAGGCGACAGTTCGAGTGGGCGAGGCAACGGTCGCGCGAACCCCAGGGGTTCCTGGCGCGGCCTGATGGAGCAGCTTTTCTTCGGCAAAAGGCGCGCGCTGACCGAGGAGGATTTGCAGGACATCATCGACAAATCCGAGGAAGAAGGGATCATCAACGAAGGGGAGGGGGAAATGCTCCACTCCATCTTCGAGTTCGGCGACACCATCGTGCGCGAGATCATGGTGCCGCGCACCGACATGGTCTGTTGCCCGACCACCGCGACTTTGCGCCAGATCCTCGATGCGATCCTGACCAGCGGCCATTCGCGCATTCCCATCTATGAAGGCTCGGCGGATCGCATCGTCGGGGTGGTTTACGCCAAGGATCTGCTGCGCTACTGGGGACGCTCCGAACAGGAGATCAACATCACGCGCGTCATGCGCACGCCTTTTTTCGTGCCGGAAACCAAAAACATTCAGGAATTGTTACAGGATTTTCGCTCGCGGCGGGTTCATCTGGCCATTGCCGTGGATGAGTACGGCGGCACCTCGGGCCTAATCACCATCGAGGATCTCATTGAGGAAATCGTTGGTGACATCCAGGACGAATACGATCTGGAAGAGGAATGGCTGCAGCCGCAGGAAGACGGCTCGGTGCTGGTGGACTCCCGGCTCAACATCGAGGAATTCGAGGAATATTTCAACACCGAGGTCGAACGGGAAAAATTCGACACGGTGGCGGGTTATGTTTTCAATCTGCTCGGGCGCGTACCCCACGCGGGCGAGGAAGTCCGTGATCGTGATCTGCTGCTGACCGTCACCGAGTGCGATACGCAAAAAATCCGCAAGGTGCGGGTGCGCCGGATGCCCCAGGACGCTGAAAGCATGCCGAGTTCCGGCACTCCATGAAATTGCCCTCCCTGGACAGAACCAGCCTCGCCGCGGCTTTATCGGGCCTGCTGCTGGCCCTGGCGTTTCCGCGCCCCGATGTGGCCGAGTTGGCTTGGATCGCGCTGGTGCCGCTGTTCCTGGTGATGGACACCAGGCCCTTTCGCAGCGGCTTCACCGCGGGCCTGGTCTTTTTCGCCGTGGTTCTGTACTGGCTCAACATCGTCATGACCACCTACGGCGGCCTGCATCCCGTGCTTTCGGCCACCGCCTACCTGCTGCTGGTCCTCTACCTGGCCCTGTTTTTCGGCACCGCCACCTGGGCCGCCTGTCGTCTGCGAGAGAAACTCGGCTATGCGCCGACACTGACCCTGCCGATCCTCTGGGTGGCGCTGGAGTTTCTGCGTTCCTTCCTGCTCACCGGGTTTCCCTGGGCAACCCTGGGATATTCCCAGCAAGGTCGCCTGGCATTGATCCAGTCCGCCGATCTGTTCGGCGTCTACGGTCTGAGCTTTCTGCTGGTTTTTGGCAACGCCGTGCTGGCTGAGGCGGTGCGCTGGCTGCGCGGGCAGCGCTCTTTACCCCGGGTGGCGCTGCCGTTGCTGGTGTTGCTTGTTTGCGCCAACCTGGCTTATGGCATCTGGAAGCTGGCCGCCGACCCCGACCGACGGGAGCGACAGATGCGGGTGGCTTTGGCGCAGGGCAACATCGATCAGGGAGTCAAGTGGGATCCGGCCTATCAGCAGGAAACGATTCGCATCTACGGCGAGCTGAGCCGGCAGGCCGGGCGCGAATGGCAGCCGGAGTTGATCATCTGGCCCGAGGCCGCCACGCCCTTCTATTTTCAGGAGCCGGGTGCCTTGTCCGAACAGGTGCGACAGGTGCCGAGGGATTTGGGGACCTTTTTGCTGTTCGGCAGCCCGGCCTACGAGGTGGTCAATCGGCAATACCAGTATCTCAACAGCGCTTTTCTGTTGGGGACGGATGGGGAAATCCTCGGCCGCAGCGACAAGGTGCATCTCGTGCCTTTCGGCGAATACGTGCCCCTCAAGCCGTTTCTGCCTTTCGTCGACAAACTGGTAGTGGGAATCGGTGATTTCTCCGCCGGAACCATCAGCCCCTTACCCATGAACGGCGCGCGGCTCGGCGTGCTGGTCTGCTACGAGGCGATTTTTCCAGAACTGGCGCGGGATTATGTGCGCCAAGGCAGCGATTTGCTGGTCAACATCACCAACGATGCCTGGTTCGGACGCTCCTCGGCGCCTTATCAACACCTGGCCATGAGTCGCTTTCGCGCGGTGGAAAACCGCATCTGGCTGGCCCGCGCCGCCAACACCGGCATTTCGGCCTTTGTCACCCCCAGTGGCCGCATCCTGGAAGCCACGCCCATTTTCGAGCAGGCCGTGGTGCATGCCGAGGTTGGCCTGGGGGCGGGTGAAAGCCTCTACCTTCGGATCGGGGACACGCTGCCGACGCTGTTTCTGGGGCTCTCCATCTTTTGGCTGGTGCGCACTCGTCGACGTTTTGGCGAGGCGTAGGGGCGCAGCATGCTGCGCCCCTACAACGGGGACAGATCCAGGCGCTGCAACACCTGACCCTCGCCGTCGACAAATTCGACGACCTTGAGAGCGGCCGGCCGTTCGACGAGTGCCAAAGCGTAGGGCTGGGTCATGACCGTGGCGCGGATGCTGTCGGCGGGCGGTTCGCTGGTCCGTACGAAAACCCGCAGGGTTTCACTCTTGAGTTCCATGCGCGGGATGTCCACCCCATAGCCGGCGCTCGGCTTCCAGCCCGAAGCCACCATCACGATCAGGTTTTTTTGCCAGTCGACCTCGGGCAGTTGGGGTGGCGGCAGCCGATGGGCGTGGATTTTTTCATAGAGGGACTGCCAGGAGCTCTGGTCCAGGGCCGCGGCAAAGGTAAAGCTTTCAGTCTCCATGGCGGCGCTGCCCCGCTCGAAGACGCTGAACGCTTGAGGATTGGCCGCGGAGCAGCCGGTGGCCAGGATCAGGGTCAGCATCAGGATCGCCAAGAGTTGCAGCTTGGGGAGTTTGGTCGCCATGAAGTCGATCTCCAAGGAAAGTTGGTCATGCAAAACCATAGCATGAAAATTCCCGCGCGGTAAAACAGCTGGGGGGGGGCGCCCTCGGCTTGCGGGGTGGCGGCGAAAAAGCTATAATCGCGGCGCTTTTGTTCGTCAAAGGCTTAACTGATTAAAATTCCATTGTTTCACCGGATTTTCCGGCCCCTGAAAGGATTGCTTGCATGTTTCGTGAAGAAAAGGATGCCTTGGTCGCTCTCGAAGAAAAAGCCCGCGAACTCTGGAGGTATCTTTGACGTCGCCGGCAAGAAGGAGCGCATAGCCGAACTCGAAGCCGAGATCGCCCGCCCCGAATTCTGGAACGACGCCGAGCGCGCCCAGGAACGGTTGCGCGAGCGCACCGGTCTGCAGAAAACCGTCGATGCCCTGGATGACATCATCCAGCGCTTGGATGACCTCAAGGTCCTGGTGGAACTCGGCGAGGAATCCCAGGACGAGGATCTGCGCCAAGAAATCGCCGAGGCGTTGCCGGGCATGGAAGCGGACCTGCGCAAGCTGGAACTCGCGCGCATGCTCTCGGGACCGCACGACCAGCGCAATGCCATCTTCAGCATCAATGCCGGCGCCGGCGGCACCGAAGCCCAGGACTGGGCGGAGATGCTGTTGCGTATGTACCTGCGCTACTGCGAGCGCAAGGGTTGGCGCACGGAGATCACCGACTACCAGCCGGGCGAGGAAGCCGGTATCAAGGGCGCGACCTTCACCGTGGAGGGCGAGTGTGCTTACGGCTATCTGCGCGCCGAAATGGGCATCCATCGCCTGGTGCGTATCTCGCCCTATGATTCGAGCGCCCGGCGCCATACCTCCTTTTCCTCGGTCTTTGTGTTCCCCGAACTGGATGACGACATCGAGATCGACATCGACGAGAAGGATCTCAAGGTCGATACCTATCGCTCCAGCGGCGCCGGTGGTCAGCACGTCAACAAAACCGACTCGGCGATCCGCATAACCCATATGCCCACGGGGATCGTCGTCGCCTGCCAGAACGAGCGCTCCCAGCACAAGAACCGCGCCACGGCCCTTAAGCAGCTCAAGGCTCGCCTCTACGAAATGGAGGTGCGCAAGAAGGAAGAGGAAGCGGCCGCCATTTCCGGGGAAAAGAAGGAAATCGGCTGGGGCAGCCAGATCCGCTCCTATGTGCTGCATCCCTACCGCATGGTCAAGGACCATCGCACGGGGTTCGAGGTGGGCAACACCGAAGCGGTGCTGGGCGGTGACATCGAGGACTTTATCGAGGCCTATCTGCTCAGCCGCAGCTAGCCTTCGCCGCCCCCTTTTCCCTTGACTTGCCTAGGACCGGGGGGTAAGGTACCTGCCTTGGAAAAACGCCGAAAGGTATTGGAATTAATGGAAGAACTCAACGATATTCTGCTTCAGCGGCGCGACAAGCTCAACAGCTTGCGGTCGGAAGACATCAATCCCTTTGCCAATGATTTCAGGGTGTCTCACACCACGGCCGACATCCACGCCGCCCATGGCGCGCAGGATGCCGCGGCCCTGGCGGAAAACCCCGTTGACTATGCGATTGCCGGGCGCATTCTGGCGCGGCGCGATTTCGGCAAGGCGGCTTTCGTTCAGGTGCAGGACCGTGCCGGGCGCCTGCAGGTCTACGTGGCACGCGATCAGCTGGGCGAGGAGGGGTTTGAGCTCTTCCGCAAGCTCGATCTGGGGGATGTGGTCGGGGTGGTCGGTACGCCGTTTCGCACCAAGACCGATGAGTTGAGCCTGCGCGCCTCCAACCTGCGGCTACTGACCAAGTCCCTGCGGCCCCTTCCCGAAAAATGGCACGGCCTCACCGACGTGGAAACGCGCTATCGCCAGCGCTATCTTGATCTGATGGTCAACCCGGCGGTGCGCGAGGTTTTCCTCAAGCGCAGCCGCATCATCAGCCTGGTGCGCGAGTTCATGCAGAGCCGCGAGTTCCTCGAGGTGGAAACGCCGATGATGCAGCCCATCGCCGGCGGTGCGACGGCGCGGCCCTTCAAGACCTTTCACAATACCCTCAAGATGGATCTGTTCCTGCGCATCGCCCCGGAGCTCTATCTCAAGCGCCTGGTGGTCGGGGGGCTGGAGCGGGTGTTCGAGATCAACCGCAACTTCCGCAACGAGGGCATTTCCATCCAGCATAATCCCGAATTCACCATGATGGAGTTCTATCAAGCCTACGCGACCTATGAGGATTTGATGGATTTCACCGAGGAACTCATCTGTCATGTGGCAACGGAGGTCTGCGGCAGCCTCAAACTCAGCTACGGCGGCCGCGAGGTGGATTTGACACGCCCCTGGAAGCGGTTGAGCTTCACCGAGGCTATCGCCCATTACGGCCAGGTGGACTTGGCCGTTCTCGAGGATCACGGCCAGGCTTTTGATTATGCCCGCAAGCTGGGGTTGGAGCTTGATCGCCGCATGCCCTTGGGCAAGATTCTTGCGGAAATTTTCGATGAGGTGGTCGAGCCCCATCTCTGGCAGCCGACCTTCATCACGCAATATCCCACCGACATCTCGCCGCTCTCGCGCAAGAACGACGCGCGGCCCGAGGTCGTCGACCGCTTTGAGTTGTTCATCGTCGGTCGCGAGTTGGCCAATGCCTTCTCCGAGCTCAACGACCCCATCGATCAACGCGAGCGCTTCGTGCAGCAGCTGAGCGAGAAGGAGGCCGGGGACGAAGAGGCCCACGCCATGGACGAGGATTACATCCGCGCCCTCGAATACGGTCTGCCGCCCACGGCGGGCGAGGGCATCGGCATCGACCGGCTGGTGATGTTGCTGACCGATTCGGCTTCCATTCGCGACGTCATTCTGTTCCCCCAATTGCGCCCTGAAAGGTAAGGGCCGCGCCTGGGCGCGGCTCTATTCTCCCCCAATTCTATGAGCTATGAACTCTTCGTCAGTCTGCGCTACCTGCGGGCCAAGCGCAAGCAGACCTTTATCTCCGTCATCTCCTTTATTTCCATCGGCGGGGTGACCCTGGGCGTGGCGGCGCTGATCGTGGTCCTCGCGGTCATGACCGGCTTTCACGATGGGGTGCGCCAGCAGATTCTCGGCAATCTGCCCAATATCCTCATCCAGAAATATGGCGAAGCCATCGCGGACTACGAGGATGTCGCGGAAAAGGCACGCGGCGTGCCGCGCGTCAGCGAGGTCACGCCTTTTATCTCCCGCGAGGCGATGCTGCTTTCGCAGGGCAACGTGGCGGCGGTGCAGGTCAAGGGGGTCGAGCGCGGGCATAAGGCGTTTGGCCAGGAAGCCCTCGCCCTGGATGGCGGCGATCTCGAAGGTTTGCTGTTTGACGGCCGCGGCCCGCGTCCGGGCATCGTCATCAGCATTGATTCGGCGACCAGTCTCGGGGTGGCCATCGGCGACACCATCAACGTGATTCCGCCCATGTTCACCATCACTCCCTTCGGCATGATCCCCAAGATGAAGCCCTTCCAGGTGGTCGGCATCCTGCGTCAGCAAGGCAGTCTGATCGATACCTTCAATGCCTATGTGCCCCTGGCCGTCGCCCAGGATTTTTTCGACCTGCCTGGACAAGTCACTGGTATCGAGGTCGACGTGATGCATTTCGACGATACCCAGCCGGTGGTTACCGTCTTGCGCCAGACGTTTGAATTTCCCTATTTGGTGCGTTCCTGGGAGGATATGTTCGGCTCCTTTCTCTCGGCGCTGCGCCTGGAGAAACTCGGGTTGTTTATCGTCCTGGGCATTATTGTCCTGGTGGCGGCTTTCAACATCGCCACCACCCTGATCATGGTGGTCATGGAAAAGCACAAGGACATCGCCATCCTGCGTTCCATGGGTGCCACCTCGCGCAGTATCATGAAAATTTTCGTTCTGGAGGGCGCCATCATCGGCACGCTGGGCACCAGTCTGGGAACGGCGCTGGGATTGCTCATCGCCAAAAATGCCGACCCCATCATCAAAAAGGTGGAAAGCGTCTTTCAGCTCAAGATTTTCGATCAGGCCGTCTACGGCATGGATCGTTTTCCTTCGGTGGTCAATCCCAGCGATGTGACCGCCGTGGTCCTGGTGGCCATGAGCATTTCCCTGCTCGCCACCATCTATCCGGCCTGGCATGCCTCACGCATGGATCCGGCCGAAGCGCTGCGTTATGAATAACAGGAGCGGCGCATGATCAAGGTTAAGGGCGTTAAAAAACATTT
>NZ_JAUVWH010000008.1 GCF_030604225.1 Geoalkalibacter sp. | reverse complement strand
CGACATCGCCATCGCCCATGGCGCGCGGCTCATCATCGTGGTCAATCCCCTGGTGCCCATGCTCAACGATCCGAGCCACGCCTGCCTGCCCTCCCTCTCCTACGGGCGCTGCTCCAGCATCGCCGAATTGGGGATGAGCTACGTCTGGGGGCAGGCGCAGCGCATCGAGGACCGCTTCAAGCTGGCCCTTAGCCTGGAGTTGCTGCGGCGCAACCACCCCGACGTGGATATCCTGCTCATCGAGCCCGAACCGACCGAATCCCTGTTCTTTCTGCAGAATCCCATGAGCTTCGAGGCGCGTTGCCAGGTCATGACCCACAGCTATTATTTGACGCTCGCCCATCTCAAGGGACAATATAAGCAAATGCAGGCCGTCCTTGATCGCCACGGGATTGCCTGCACCAGCGATGCCCTTGACCTGCCGCCCCCCGGCAGGCAGACAGGCTAAACCCCGGCCGAGGATCACCCCATGCGCATTGTCTTCGCCACCCTGCATGTACGCCCCTCCGCCCAGGCCGTGCCCCTGGCCGCCGGCTGCCTGGTCGCGGCCCTGCCCGAGGAAACACGTCGCGATGCGCGACTGGTCGATCTTTTTCCGAGCCAATCCCTCGATGAGATGGCCGAGGCAGTCCTCGACGCGGCCCCGGATCTGGTGGCCCTGCCGGTCTACGTCTGGAACCGCGACCGCCTGTTGGCACTAGCCGCGCTGCTGCGGCGCCGGCAGCCCGCCTTGCGCATCATCGCCGGTGGTCCCGAAGCCGGCGCTGCCCCCTTGGCCCTGCTCGCCCCCGGGACCATCGACCTGCTCATCCAGGGCGAGGCCGAGGACATCCTGCCCCAAGTCCTAACCCTCTCCCCCGACACCGCGCAACCGCCCCCCGGCGTCGCGCGTTTCGACGGCGGACAGCTGCAAAGCGGTCCCGCCGCCCCCCAGCCCGAGGTAGACAAGCTGAACTCGCCCTGGCTGAGCGGGGTACTGACTCCCCCCGCCGATGGCGGCCTGCTCTGGGAAACCTCGCGCGGCTGCCCCTTTGCCTGCGACTTTTGTTTTGACAGCCGCGGCAGCAATCGCGTGCGCCCCCTGCCCTGGGAGCGCCTGGAGGCGGAACTCGCGTTGTTCGTGCGCGCGCGCGTCGCGCAGATCTGGGTGCTCGATTCGACCTTCAATTACCCGCCGGAGCGGGGCAAGAAGCTGCTGCGCCTGCTCGCCGAAAAGGCGCCGCACATTCACTTTCATCTCGAAGCCAAGGCCGACTTTCTCGATCGGGAGACCGCCCATCTGCTTGGAGCCCTGTCCTGCTCGGTGCAGATCGGCCTGCAATCGGCGCACCCCAAGGTGCTCAGGACCATCCACCGCAACCTCGACCCGGATGACTTTCGCAAAAATATTCATCTGCTCGCCGCCGAGGGGGTGACTTACGGACTGGACCTGATCTACGGCCTGCCGGGCGACAGCCTCGCCGGATTCGGCGCGAGCCTCGAATTCGCCCTGGAGCAGCGTCCCAACCAGATCGACATCTTTCCCCTGGCGGTGCTGCCCGGCACCATTCTGCATCGCGAACGCGAGCGCCTGGGGCTGGACAGCCAACCCGCGCCGCCCTATGAAATCCTAGCCGCGCCCGGCTTCCCGGCCGACGATCTCCAGCAGGCGTGCCTGCTGGCCGCCGTCACCGACATCTTCTACAACCGCGGACGCGCCGTGGGTTTTTTCGTGCCCCTGCAACGCGGCGCGGGTCTCGGCGCCCTGGCGCTGCTGGAGGAATTCCTGCGCTGGCTGCGCGCGGACAAGGCGCTGGGCGAGGCCGCGATCCGCGACAGCGAGGCCTGGCTGCCGCGCGCCATTCGCGATTTGCACATGGAATTCACCGCGCACCTGCTCACCCAGCGGGAGCGCGGCCATCTGATTCCCGCGGCGCGCGACCTGATCCGCTACCACTATTATTACGCCGAGACCCTGCTCGGCCCCGAGACCCTGCCCGTCGAGAGCGAGCTGCTGCGCGGCCGCGACCTCTGGACCACGCCTTGGCGCCTCAACCCGGCGGCGCACCTGGTGCGCTTTCGCTACGAGATCATCGATCTGCTGCAAGTCGAGGACATGGACCTGGAACAGTTCACCCGCCTGTTTCGGCCCGTGGGCTCCGCGGCCCTCTTCGCGCGGCGCGGCAACGAGGTTTACTGCGAGTCCTTGGAGGAAGACTTCGCCAAGCTGCTCGACCACAGCGACGGCAGCCGCTCCCCGCGGGAGATCTTCGCCGGCAGCATCAACCGCCGCGAAGGCGAGGAGTTCGTCGATTTCGCGGTGTCCGAGGGCATTTTGCTGCCCCCCGAGGCATAAAAAAACCCCCCAAGCGGCCTTGGAGGGTTCGAGGGGTTTGGCTTCGGGATCAGGCCCAGCCGTTTCAGGCCACGGCCTGCATGCGTTTCAGGTAGCGCGGCCGCTCGCGCAGCAAGCGCTCGATTTCCTCGACGGTCGGAACGCGCCCCGCCACGCGAACGATATCATCGATGAGCAGCGCGGGTGCCACGTACACGCGGCAGTCGATCATCTTGCGCTGGTCGCGGTAAAGATGCACCTCGGCTTCCATGCCCAAATTCTCCAGCGCCTGACGCACCCGGGAGAGGGTG
The DNA here is from genome assembly GCF_030604225.1 of Geoalkalibacter sp. Classification (GTDB taxonomy): domain Bacteria; phylum Desulfobacterota; class Desulfuromonadia; order Desulfuromonadales; family Geoalkalibacteraceae; genus Geoalkalibacter. Next base: position 41,125 of record NZ_JAUVWH010000008.1, on the reverse strand, counting down.
CGTTCACATCGTTTATCGCCTTCGGGTTTGCAGAGAACATCGATGCGCATTCCTTCCTCCCTTTCGGCTATTTGCTGACAATTTCGGTTATATTATAACCCGCAGGCCGCCCCAGGCAAGGAAAATCGGTAAAAATCACGACGATTTCAGCGTCCTAGCGCGATGCCGGGGGCTGGTCACCGTAGACCATTTTCAGCGCCCGGCGCACCCGCGCGGTCAAGCGTACCGGATTGATGGGCTTGGCGATGAAGTCAAAATAACCCAGGTCGAGGACATGGGCCTCCTCCTCGGCCGAGGATTTTGACGACATGGCGATCACCGGGATGCGCGCCGTGGCCGGCGAGGCCTGCAAGGCGCGAAACATCTCGTAGCCGTCCATGCGCGGCATGACCGTGTCGGCGACGATGAGATGCGGCTTGCGCTGATGGACCTCCTTGAGACCCTCGGCGCCGTTTTCCGCCTGCACCACCTTGTAGCCCTGCTTGCTCAGGGCGGCGGCCGCGGCGGCGCGGGTCAGTTCCTGATCCTCGACGACGAGAATCGTCCACCAGTCCGAGGACGCCTCCTCTTTTTTGCTCAGGTAGAATTTATCCACCGCCGCCTGGATTTCCGAGGGCGTGGTGACGCAGGGCACGATCTTCAAGCCGTTACGGAAGGTCAGGCCGTCGATGGTTTCCATGTCCAGGGGATTGACCATGGCCAGAAACAGGGTGCGCTCCTGTTTCTTGAGGGGAAAAATCAGCTTTTCAAGGGCCTGGGAACCGCTCACCAGATCCAATGCCTCCTGGGAGTAACTGAATCGGGCCAGCCCGCTCACGGTCTTAAACTCGAACTGACGGGCCAGGGTCACGGCGATATCCTTTTCCGTGACGACGCCGAGTTCCTCCAGCACGCGCCCCAGGCGCTGCCGAGTCCCTTTTTGTTTTTCCAGGGCCTGCCGCAGTTGCTCTTCGTTGAGGAGGCCCGCCTCGATGAGGATTTCGCCGAACCGCTTGCGTCGACTCATGGGTGCTTATCTCCTTGTTTGCCGCGACCAATTCATAAAAATTAATCATATTTAGCTTTTCCTCGAATTGCAAACCTTTCTTGACCGGTTTCATATTAATTCAAAAAAAAAGGGCGCCGCACCCTGGCGACGCCCTTGCACCAAACCTGTTCCGACCGGTGCGCCTTAATCCTCCGCCGGCGGGTTCACATGGCTCACCTCCAGCCCCTCGACGCCGCGCGCGATGCGGATGGTCGCGCCGTCGCGGATATCCCCGGCGATAAGCGCCCGGCCGATGCGCGTTTCGAGCTGATGCTGGAGGTAGCGCTTGAGGGGCCGCGCGCCGTACACCGGGTCGTAGGCGGCCTCGGCGATGTAGGCGCGCGCCTCCTCGCTCAGCTCCAGGCTGAGCCGCCGCCCGGCCAGGCGCTTGCGCAGATCCTCGGTCTGCAGATCGACGATGCGCTTGATTTCCTCCAGGGTCAGGGGCTTGAACAGCACCAGGTCATCGACACGGTTGAGAAACTCCGGGCGGAAATGAGCGCGCAACTCCTTCATCACCAGGGCGCGCGCGCCCTCCTTGATGCCGCCCTGGGCGTCGACGCCGTCGAGCAGATGGTGCGAGCCGATGTTGCTGGTCATGATGATCACCGTGTTCTTGAAATCCACGGTGCGCCCCTGGGCATCGGTGACCCGTCCGTCGTCGAGAATCTGCAGCAGCACGTTGAACACATCCTGGTGCGCTTTTTCAATCTCGTCGAAAAGAATGACGGAATAGGGTTTGCGCCGCACCGCCTCGGTCAGCTGTCCGCCCTCTTCGTAGCCCACATAGCCTGGAGGCGCACCGATCAGGCGGCTCACGGCATGTTTTTCCATGTACTCGGACATGTCGATGCGCACCATGTTGTCTTCGCTGTCGAACAGGGTTTGCGCCAAAGCACGCGCCAACTCGGTCTTGCCCACACCGGTGGGGCCAAGAAAAATAAAGGAACCGATGGGGCGCCGCGGATCCTTGATGCCGGCGCGCGCTCGGATTACGGCGTCGGCAACCAGATTCACGGCTTCATCCTGACCAATGACGCGCTGGTGCAGAACCTCGTCGAGCTTGAGCAGTTTGTCTCGCTCGCCTTCGACCAGGCGCGTCACGGGAATCCCCGTCCAGCGCGAAACGATCTCGGCAATCTCTTCCTCGGTGACTTCCTCGCGCAGCAGGCGTGGTCCGGCCTGTTCGCCGCTCAATTGCGCCTCGCGCTCATGGAGCTCCTTCTCCAGTTGCGGCAGACGCCCGTGACGCAGCTCGGCCGCGCGATTGAGATCATACTCGCGCTCGGCCACGGTGATCTGCTGGCGCACTTTTTCGATTTCCTCGCGCAGCCCCTGCAACTTGCGGATGCCTTCCTTTTCCTGCTCCCACTGGGCGCGCAAAACGTCGCCCTGGTGGCGCAACTCGGCCAATTCGCGGCTCAGGGCGTCGAGGCGCGCGCGGCTCGCGGCATCCTTTTCCTTCTTGAGGGCCGCTTCCTCGATTTCGAGCTGCATGACGCGGCGCGTCACCTCGTCAAGCTCCTGGGGCAGGGAATCGATCTCCGTGCGGATGGTGGCGCAGGCCTCGTCCACCAGATCGATGGCCTTGTCGGGCAGGAAGCGGTCGCTGATGTAGCGGTGCGACAGAGTCGCCGCCGCCACCAGGGCGTTGTCGTGGATGGCCACGCCGTGGTGCACCTCGAAGCGCTCCTTGAGGCCGCGCAGGATGCTCACCGTGTCCTCCACCGTGGGCTGCTCGACCAGCACCGGCTGGAAGCGCCGCTCCAGGGCGGCGTCCTTTTCGATGTACTTACGGTACTCATCGAGGGTGGTGGCGCCGATGCAGTGCAGCTCGCCGCGCGCCAGCATGGGCTTGAGCATGTTGCCGGCATCCATGGAGCCTTCGGCCTTGCCGGCGCCGACGATGGTGTGCAGCTCGTCGATGAACAGCAGAATGCGCCCCTCGCTCTGACGGATTTCGTTGAGCACCGCCTTGAGCCGTTCCTCGAACTCGCCGCGATATTTGGCGCCGGCCACCAGGGCGCCCATGTCCAGGGCGAAAATGCTTTTGTCCTTGAGGCCCTCGGGCACGTCGCCGCGCACGATGCGATGGGCCAGCCCCTCGACGATGGCGGTCTTGCCGACGCCGGGCTCGCCGATGAGCACGGGGTTGTTCTTGGTCTTGCGCGAGAGGATGCGGATCACCCGGCGGATTTCGCCGTCGCGGCCGATCACCGGATCGAGCTTGCCCTTTTGCACCTCCTTGACCAGATCGCGGCCGTACTTGTCCAGCGCCTCGTAGGTGCCTTCCGGGTCGGGGCTGGTGACGCGCTGATGGCCGCGGACGGCGGTCAGGGCCTGCAGGATGCGGTCGCGGCTCAGATTGAACTGCTTGAACAGCCGCCCGGCGGCGGTCGCGCCGCCTTCCTCGGCGATGGCGAGCAGAATGTGCTCGACGCTCACATAGTCGTCGCGCAGGCGCTTGGCTTCTTCTTCCGCCTTGATGAGCAGGCGATTGAAGCGCTGGGTCACATAGACCTTGCCCGCTTCGATACCCGGCCCCGAAACGCTCGGGCGCCGCTCCAGCTCGCGGCGCAGCTCGGCGGCGAAGGCCTGGGGATCGACGTCCATTTTCTGCAGCAGGCGCGGCACCAGCCCGCCGCCCTGCTCGATCAGAGCGGCGAGCAGGTGCTCTCCGTCGACCTCCACGTGGCCGTATTTCATGGCCAGGCTCTGTGCCGCCTGCAAGGCTTCCTGGGTTTTCACGGTCAGCTTGTTGATGTCCATTGTTGCTCCTCGCGGGCTGGTGGATGATAGGGACTTGCCGTCAACCTTATCATCAGATTTCGTGCCGACGTTGGGCAATCCACCAGGAAAGCAAAATCAAGAACTTAGAAAATAACGCTTGGGCCTTGCGACGTCGCGTTGGCGTCGAGCTTGGGTTTGCGGCGTCGCATGCTGCCGCATCACTCCCCCAGGGCCTCACGCTCCAGACCCAGTTTGCGCAAATAGCGATAGAGGGTGGCGCGATGCACGCCGAGCAGGCGGGCGGCGCCGGCGAGATTGCCCGCGGCGGCCTGGTAAGCCCGGCGGATCTCCTCGGCGTCGAGGTCGGCGGGACGGGTCGAGCGCTGTCGGTCCGACGCACCCTCGGGCGCGAGGAATTCCGCATCGAACACCCGCCCGCCGCCGGGCGGCAGGGCGCGCGCCGCGCGCTGGGGCTGGAAGGAGGCGTACACCGGCGCCTGGCCGCGGCTGCGCTCCACGCCGGCGTCGAGGTTCCAGCCGCCCGGGGCGAAGCTCTGCCGCTCCTCGATCCAGTCGCGAAAGGCGCGCGCGCCGATGACCTCGGCCTGGGTCTCCACGTAGACCCGTTCAAGCACGTTGCGCAGCTCGCGCACGTTGCCCGGCCACAGGTAGGCCTCGAGAATCTGCCGGGCTTCCGGCGTCAGGCGATGGATGACGCGGCCGTACTTGCGGTTGAAGATGTCGAGAAAATGCCGCACCAGCTGGGGGATGTCCTCGACGCGATCGCGCAGGGGCGGGACATGGATGCGCAGCACCGCCACGCGGTGATAGAGATCGGCGCGGAACCGCCCCTCGCTCACCGCCCGCTCCAGGGGCACGTTGGTGGCGCAGAGCACGCGCACATCGACCTGCTGTTCCTGCTCGGCGCCGACCCGCTCGATGCGCCCGGCCTCCAGCACCCGCAGCAGCTTGGTCTGGGTGTGCAGGGGCATGTCGCCGATCTCGTCGAGAAACAGGCTGCCGCCGTGAGCCCGCTCGAAGCGCCCGCGGTGGGTGCGCAGGGCGCCGGTGAAGGCGCCTTTCTCGTGGCCGAAGAGTTCGGATTCGAGCAGATCCTCGGCGATGGCGGCGCAGTTCATCACCACATAGGGTCCGGCGCGACGCACGCTTTCCAGGTGCAGGGCACGCGCCACCAGTTCCTTGCCGGTGCCGGTTTCGCCGGTAATCACCACCGAGGCGTCGGAAGCCGCGTAGAGGCCGATTTTGCGCCGCACCTCGGCCATGGCCGGGCTGGCGCCGACCAGGCCGTGAAACTCCTGCACCGCCTCCTCGGATTCGGCCTCGGTGCGCTGGAAACGAAACAGCACGCGCCGCCCCCGATAATCCTCCGTCAGGCCGCCCGGCTGCACCAGGGCCAGCAAGGCAGTGGCGTGCCCGTCCCGGGAAAAACGCACCGGCACGCCCTCGAGAAGTTCGCCCTGGTTGGCCACCTCGCGCGCCAGTTCGCCAAGATCCGGCAAGGTGTCGGGAAACACGGCCGCCAGGGAACGACCCGCCAGCGCCTCGGGCGACTCGTTGACCCAGCGGGCCAAGCCCGAGGAAATCCGCTCGATGCGCCAGAGATGGTCGGCGCCGCGCACCACCAGATCGGGGGCGGGCGCGGGAAGATGGGACGGGGGGGATGGATGCAGGGGCGACGCCATGAGCACTCCTGTCGGTGGTTTTTCCTAATTTAACCACTCCGGCAGGGTCCCGCAAGGCGTAGAGAAAAGCCAGGCCGCTGAAATTCCTATAATTTTTTCAGCACAAAAGGCGCATGCCCGCACCGCCACGAAAAAACGCCCCGCGACGGGGCGTTTTTTCGTGGTCGACGGATCCCGTCAGTGACTGGTGACCAGCGCTTCCCTGGGCAGTTGGGCACAGCGCGCGGCGAGCGCCGCCCGGCACATGGCTTCCGCCGGCGTGGCGCCGCATCCCGAGGCCACCACCTCGCCGCCCGCCAGGTTGAGCACCAGATACTCGAGCCTGCCGTCCGGCGTGCGGCCGCCGTAGCGGTAGGGCGCGCCCAGGCGCGAGAGCACGCTCCACGCGCAGATCACGTCCTGGGTCGGGTTGCGTTGATCCGTTGAATCCCACAGTTCTGCCTCGATCAGTTTTTCCCTCATGGCCTCCTCCGCGTTGCCCCCTTGTCCCACATAAATAACATCTCACCATAAAGAGGATACTTTTTTCGTTATTATTTCCCTCTTCTGGTGAAACATTATACTCCCGCGCACGGAAAAGCCAAGGGGAAAAAGCAGAAAAATTTACGGAAAATCACAGGGGAAAGGTCACTGTTCAGCACGCGCCGCGGAGCGCTGCGCTTTACAGCGTCACGGCTGAAGGGTAACGGAGAATGAAAACAGAAGGGGCAGCGGCCAAACCGCTTGCTTCAGGGGGTCGCGAGGCGATCGGCGAGGGTGCCCACGGTCACGGCGAAGGCGTTGGAGCGGTTCCAGCGCAGCAGCACGCGGAAGTTGTCGTAGACCAAATAGGCGGGCCCGCCCACCCCTTCGGGCAGCAGCAGCGAGGCGTGCAGGTCGCGGACCGGCAGGGCGCTGCCGTCCACGCGCCGCACGCCGAGTTTTTGCCACTGGGCGAGGGATTTGCGCGTCTCCAAACCGGCGTGGCGGGCATCGAAGCCGCGGGGCAGGCGCACCGGCCGCCCCCAGGTCTGATCCGCCTGCCAACCCATGCGGGCCAGGTAATTGGCGGCCGAGGCCAGGACATCAGGCACCGACTGCCAGATGTCGATGCGCCCGTCGCCGTCGCCGTCCACGGCATGGCCGGCAAAGGTCGAGGGCATGAACTGGGCCTGGCCCATTGCCCCGGCCCAGGAGCCGGTCAGGCGCGCCAGGGGAATATGCCCGGCCTCGACGATGCGCAGGGCCTGGAGCAGTTCGCCGCGAAAATAGGCGCCGCGTCGCCCCTCATAGGCCAGGGTGGCCAAGGACTGGATCACGGAGAAGTTGCCGGTGTGCTGCCCGAAATTGCTTTCGATGCCCCAAAGAGCCACGAGAAAGCGCGGCGGCACGCCATAGTGCCGGGAAACGCGCTCCAGGGTGACGGCATGGGTCCGCAGCAGTTCGCGGCCACGGGCAATGCGCGCCGCGCTCACCCGGCGCGTCACGTAATCCTCGAAGCGTTGGGTGAACTCGGGCTGGCGCCGGTCGAGATCGATGACCCGCTCCAGGGGCTCCAGACCGGCAAAGGCCTCGTCGAGCAGCGCCGGGGAGATGCCCGCCGCCAGGGCCTCGACGCGCATGTCCTCCAACCACAGGGAGAAATCCTGGCCGGCCTGAGCCGACGCGGCGCCCGCCAGCAGGCACAACGCCACGCAGATGGCGGCCGGCCACGCCTTGAATCCCAGGCCTGAATCCCGCTTGCCGACGGCTCGTTTCAAGACGCCACCACCGGCTTGAGGATGTGCGCGCGCACCATCAGATAGATGAATTTGTAAACCTCGAAATCGAGCATGGTCGCCTCGCGACAGATGTCCTTGAGGCTGCGCCTGCCGTCCACCAGGGAGAGAATCAGCTTCTGATGCTCGGTCATGCGCGCGGTATCGAGCTTGGCCCGCCCATCCTCATCAAAGGCGATGACGGTATCCAGGGAAGGAATGCTGGCGCGCAAGCCGTCCCATTCCTCCTGGTAGCGCGTCGCTTCCTTGATGATGTCCTGCACGGCGATGCCGAGGTCGTCGTCCAAACTGATGTCGAGGGATTCGCCCGCCACCTCGAAACGTCCCTGGGGGAACAGGAAGAGCGAGAGCACCACGCCCTCGGCCTGGGTGCGCAAGGCACGCTTGAGATCGGTCTCGGTGAGCGCGCCGCTCTGCACCAGCACCTCGCCGAGACGCTTGCCGGGATGCTGCCGGCAGAAATCCAGGGCGCGGTCGCGCTGCTGCTCGCTCACCATCCCCATGCGCACCAGCAGGTAACCGAGCTTGTTCATGAGGAAGCCGGCCTGGGTCCGGTTGGCGAGGTTGAGGGAAAAAGCCGCGGAGATGTGCCCGTTGCGAAAGTGAATGCGTTTTTCGTCATGGGGGCTGCGCACCACCAGGGTGCCGGGGCGCGGGTAATCGGCGATCATGCGCAGCAGGGAAAAGACCCCCGCCAGATCAAGGGTTCCCTGAAGCTGCGCCGGGTTCAAGGCGCAATAATCGCCGCCGGCGACCTCGATGGGTCCCTGGGGCCGAGCCGTGATGGGCGCGACGGCAACCGGGGGCGCGACGCGCGGCTTGGCGGCGCGCCCCGCACGGGGCTCGGCGCGCAAAGTCGGGGCATCCGCGAGGGATTCGCCGGAAATTTCCAGATAACCGTCCGCGTCGCGCTGCTCGAAAGCTTTCCGGCGTTTCTCGATCGTTTGGGCCGACTGATCGGCCCGCCGGCGCCGACGACGGAAAAACCAGAGGGTGCCGCCCACGGCGGCCAGCACGATGAGCAGATCGAGGGCCTTGCGCCAGCCGGGAATGACCTTGTCGCCGGGCCCAACGGGAACCTCGGCCGGGGGCGCCGGTGTCGGCGCCGGCGCGGGGGCGGGTGCCGCAGGGGTTTCTTGTACCGGCGGAGCGGCTTCCGGTGCCGGGGCGGGCGCCGGAGCGGTTTCTTGTATCGGCGCGGCAGGTTCTGGTACCGGAGAAGGCTCCGGTTCCGGAACCGGAGCGGGCTTGGGTGCGGGAGCGGCATCGGGCTTGCCGGCGGCCTCGTCGGCCCAGATCCGGGGCGCTGGGGCGGCGGGCTTGGGTGCGGGAGCGACGCTTGCCGGCGGCTCGGCCGGCGGCTCGGCCGGCGGCTCGGCCGGCGGCTCGGCCGGCGCAACGGCGGGCGGCTCGCTGGGCGGGACCGCGGGTTGCGGTGCGGGTTGCGGCCGGGGTGCGGGGGCGGCCGGCGGGGGCTGCCTGCTGACCTGGGGCGCGGGGGCGGGAGCGGGACGAGGAGCGACCCGAGCGGGGGGCGCGAGGGCGGGAGCAGGCTCCGGCCGAACCTCGGCGAGGCGCGGCTGACCGCTGCCCGGCGCCAGGAACCGTTCGACACCCAGCTGCTCCAGGGTGCGGCGCCCGGCGGGGCTGCGCTCCATCTCCGTGAGCAGTTGTTGCAGGCGGGCGCGCCGGGCGGCATTCAGGCCCTGACTCGCCACCAGTTGGTCCACCGCCAGGCCGGCCTGGCCGCGCCGCTGGAAGTCGGCCACCGGCAGCACCTCGCCCGCCCGCAGCCCCCGCACTTGGTCATGGTGAAGCACCGCCAGATCGATTTCGCGATGACGGGTCATCCACAAGATCAGGTTTTGCGGTTCGTGGAACAGGCGGATGCGCACCTCCTCGCCCAGTTCCGCGGCGAGGTAGTCGGCCAGCAGGCGCAATTGCGCCTCGCGCGGCGCGAGCAGATTGGCGTTCTCCACCACGCCCAGGGTCAGGCGCGCCTGGGCGACACTCGATAGGCCCAGCAGCAGGGCCAGCAACAGGAACAGCTTGTCGAATCCACGAACCATCAGAGCTCATCCCCTACGCGAGGGTCTTGCCGAAAGGCGAACCCCTCCGGCAAAACACGGCATTCAGGCATTCCAAAAACAATAAAAGTGCAACGGCCCCCCGACCCGTCAGGGGTGGGGGGCGATGGACCGACGCAGCGGCGACCTCAGGGCTGCATGCGCTCGATGACCGCGATGACCCGCCGGGCATAGGCGGCGCGCTTGTCGATGCTCAGGGCGTTGTAGCAGCCGATTCCTTCCCAGGTGTAGCCGTGTCGCTCCAGGCAGTCGGCCAGCACCCGCGCGCCGATGCGCACGTTGCTGCAGGGATCGCGCAGGGTTTCGAGGCTGACATCGGGCCAGCGGCCGATCCAGCTCGAATTGATCTGCATCACCCCGAAATCGGTGCTGCCGTTGGCGTTGCGCTGAAAGGCCAGGGGATCGAACCCCGACTCGACCTTGGCGATGGCCCAGAGAAGGCCCGGCGGCACGTTGTATTCGGCGCCGGCTTCCTCGAAGCAGAAGGCCCGGGCCGCCGTGCCTCCGCACAACAGCAGGGCCGCGACCAGCAGCCCCAGGATTCCCTTGTCCCGCACGTATGACTCCTTTGCGCCTGACAATTTTCGCAGTATAGCGCAGAGTTTTTGCAAAAAAAAAGCCGTTCCCCAAGGGAAACGACTTTTTTCATAAAAAAAATGCAAGCGATGCCGCCGCGCCCCGCGGGACCGACCACACCCTGCCCCCGGGCCTTGGCCGTCAGCGGGTCAGGGAGGTATGGCGCACGATATCGCCCTCGATCATGTAAATCACGTCCTCGGCGAGATTGGTGGCGAGGTCGGCGATGCGCTCCAGATGCCGCGAAATGGACAGATAGTGCATCAGGCAGTCGAGGCGCTCGGGGTGCTTGCGGATCTCTTCCTTGACCAGGCTGTAGGTGTTTTTGTGGTGGCCGTCGACCTCGTCGTCCATGCGGCACACCTGGGCCGCCAGGCGCAAATCGTTGTTGACCAGGGCATCGAGGCTTTTCTTGAGCATTTCCTCGACCTTGTCCGCCATGGCCGAGAACGCGAAGGGCGCGGGGATCGCCTCGAATTCGGTGAGGGCCAGGGCGCGCTCGGCGACGTTGGTGGCCAGATCGCCGATGCGCTCCAGATCATTGTTGATCTTGAGCGCCGCGATGATGAAGCGCAGATCGTTGGCCACCGGCTGGTGCAGGGCCAGCACCTTGAGGCAGTCCTCCTCGAAATCAACTTCGAGATCGTCGATCTGATCGTCGCCGGCGATGACCGCCTGGGCCAGGGCGATGTCGCGGTTTTCCACCGCCAGCACCGCCTTCTGCACGGTTTCCTCGACCAGGGCGCCGAGACCGAGGATGCTTTTCTTGAGTTTTTCCATTTCGCGTTGCATGTGCAGTGTCATGGCGAGAGTCCTTAACCGAAGCGTCCGGTGATGTAGTCTTCCGTCTGCTTGTGCTTGGGTTTGAGAAACATCTGCTTGGTCGGGCCGTATTCGACCAGCAGCCCCTCGAAGAAAAACGCCGTGTGGTCCGAGACCCGCGCGGCCTGCTGCATGTTATGGGTGACGATGATGATGGTGTAGTTCTCGCGCAGTTCGCTGATCAGTTCCTCGACGCGCGCCGTGGATTTGGGATCCAGGGCGCTGCACGGCTCGTCCATGAGGATCACCTCGGGGTTGACGGCGATGGCGCGGGCGATGCACAGACGCTGCATCTGCCCACCCGAGAGCCCCAAAGCCGACTGGTGCAGGCGATCCTTGACCTCGTCCCACAGAGCCGAGCCGCGCAGGGCCTTCTCGCAGGTCTCCTCAAGCACCGCCTTGTTCTTGATGCCCGCGATGCGCAGGCCGTAGATCACGTTCTCGAAGATCGTCTTGGGAAAGGGATTGGACTTCTGGAACACCATGCCCACCCGGCGGCGCAGCTCGATGACGTCGATGTTGGGCGAGTTGACCTCGGTGCCGTTGAGGCGGATGCTGCCCACCACCTGGGTGTTGTCGATGAGGTCGTTCATGCGGTTGAGGCAACGCAGGAAGGTCGATTTGCCGCAACCCGAGGGACCGATGAGGGCGGTCACCTGCTTGCGCGGAAAACGCAGGTTGATGTCGTGCAGGGCCTCGCTCGAGCCGTAGTAGAAATGCAGCTTGTCCGCCTCGATGACGGGATCGGTAATCGCAATGTCGCTGGTCTTGGGTGTCATGCCTTCGTCCTAGAAAGTGCTGTAAGTGTAGCGTTTTTTCATCTTGTTGCGCAAACGGATGGCGACGCTGCTCATGGCGAGCACGATCAGCACCAGCAGCAGGGTGGTGACGAACACCATGGGCTTGGCCGCCTCGACGTTGGGCGACTGAAAGCCGATGTCGTAGATGTGAAAGCCCAGGTGCATGAATTTGCGGTCCAGGTGCAGGTAGGGAAAGGTGCCGTCGAGGGGCAGCGCCGGGGCAAGCTTGACCACCCCGGTGATCATCAGCGGCGCCACCTCGCCGGCGGCGCGCGCCATGGCCAGGATCAGCCCGGTCATGATGCCCGGCGAGGCCATGGGCAGCAGGATGCGCATGAGGGTCTGGAACTTGGTCGAGCCCAGGGCCAGGGAGCCCTCGCGCACCCCGCCGGGAATGGCGCCCAGGGCCTCGTCGGTGGCGACGATCACCACCGGCACGGTGAGCAGGGCCAGGGTCAGGCTGGCCCAGAGGATGCCGCCGGTGCCGAAGGTCGGCGTCGGCAGGCGCCCGGGGAAAAACAGCTGGTCGATGGCGCCGCCCACCCCGTAGACGAAGAAGCCCAGGCCGAAAATGCCGTAGACAATCGAGGGGATGCCCGCCAGGTTGTTCACCGCGATGCGCACGATGCGCACCAGCAGGCCCTCCTTGGCGTATTCGCGCAGGTACACGGCGGCGATCACGCCCATGGGAAAGGTCACCAGGGTCATGAGAAACACCAGGATCACCGTGCCGAAGATGGCGGGAAACAACCCGCCCTCGGTGTTGGCCTCGCGCGGCTCGGCGAACAGCAGTTCCTTGAGCTTGCCGAGGTAGAACCAGGCCTTGGCGGGCACCGACATGGCGTTGGGCTGATAGAGGCGCACCACCTCGGCCAGGGCGATCTCCTTGACGCGCCCGCCGGCCTCCTCGAACTCGGCGCGGATCTGGCGCTGCTCGGCCAGCATCAGGCCCTGACGCGCCACTAGTTGCTCGAAGTCATCCTTGAGCACCGTGCGCCGGCGCTTGATGTCGAGCACCGCCGCATCCTCGCCGCCCCGGCCGCGATATTCGAGCTTGAGCAGTTGCAGGCGCAGGCGCTCGAGCTGCGAATTGAGCCCGGCGAGGCGCGCGCCAAGGGCATCAATGTCGCGTTGCCGCTCCGCCACCGCGACCGAGGCCCGGCCAAAGGCCTCCAGGGGCGCGAGATCGGCGGGCAGATCGAGGCCCGGCGCCGCGACCGCGCGCAGATAGCCGTAAAAATTGCCGTGCTCGCTGCGTTCGAGCACGACGATCTCCTCGGGAAAGCTCTTGCGCGCCACCTCATCGGCATTCACCCAGCGAAAATCCAGGCCGTAGAGGTCACGGTTGCCGATCTTGAGCTGCAGGCGCTCGCCGGCGCCCTCGGGGCGCTCCTCGAAACGCATCACCTCGCCGATGAGGCGACTGCCGTCGGTGAGTTCCAGCAGCGCCACGCGCGACGGCCAGAACACGCCGAGGCCGTTGACCAGCACCACCGCCACCAGGGTCGCGGCGATGAGCAGGGTCAGGGACAGGGCGGCGCCGGTGAACCACACGCAGGGCTCGCCGGTGCGCCAGAATTTTCTCATGGATTTGCCGTGCAGATTGCTCAAAGTCGGGGCCTCCTCAGAACCGGCCGTATTTCTTGCGCAGCCGCTGGCGGAAGACTTCCGCCGCGGTGTTGAGGACAAAGGTCATCATGAACAACAGGACCGCGGAGAGAAACAGCACCCGGTAAAGGGTGCCGCCCACCGGGGCCTCGGGAATCTCCACGGCGATGTTGGCCGACAGCGGACGCATGCCGTTAAAGATGATCCAGTCCATGATCGCCGTGTTGCCGGTGGCCATGAGCACGATCATGGTTTCGCCGATGGCGCGCCCCAGGCCGATCATGGTGCCGGCGAAGATGCCCGGGCTCGCCGAGGGCAGCACCACCCGCCAGGCGGTCTGCCAGCGGCTCGCGCCCAGGGCCAGGGACGCGGCCTTGAGGCTGCCCGGCACGTTGGAGAGGGAATCCTCGGCGATGGTGAAGATGATGGGAATCACCGCGAAGCCCAGGGCGAAGGCGATGACGATGCAGTTGCGCGGGTCGTAGCGCACCCCGGTCTCATTGAACAGCCAGAGTTTGAAATCGCCGCCGAACACCAGCTGCTCGAACCAGGGCCCCAGGGCGAAGGCGGCATAGATCGCCAGCAACAGGATCGGCACCAGGGTGAGGAACTCGAACCCGCGCTCGACCTTGCGCAGCGGGGCGATCTTGCGCAGCGCCTGCCAGAGCAGCACACCGAGCAGCAGAAAACTCGGGATGAAGGCGGCGCTGAGAAAGAATGAGGCGATGTTGCGCTCCAGCAGCGGCGCCAGCCACAGGGCGGCGAGAAAGCCGATGACCACCGAGGGAATGGCGGCCATCACCTCCACCGTCGGCTTGACCATCTCGCGAAAGCGCGGTCGGGCAAAGCTGCTGGTGTAGATGGCGGCCAGCAGCGCCAGGGGCACGGCGAACAGCATGGCGTAGAAAGTGCCCTTGATGGTGCCGAAGATCAGGGGCGTCAGGCTCATCTTGGGCTCGAAGTCATCGGTGCCCGATGAAGACTGCCAGACATAGGCCGGCTCGGGATAACCCTCGTACCAGACCTTGCCGAACAGGGTACGCAGGCTTACTTCGGCGTGGGGCACGTCCAGGCGCCAGACCAGCGCCTCGCCGCGGCTGTCCAGGGCGATGAGGCCGGTGTTGCGGCCGTTGAGGGACACCTGGGCAAGGGGATTAAGGGCGTCCAGGGCCAGCAGATGGCGACCGCTGGTCATGTGATCGTAATGGGCCGTGCCCTTGCGGTTGAGGCTGAGCAGGGATTTGTCGCGCTGCGAGGGAACGATGGCCGTCACCGCGGCGGGATGGCTCTTGAGGGTGTGAATGTGGCGCAGCTCGAACTCGGCGCGGTCCGGCGCCACCCGCACCCGGAACCAGGTGGACAGCCCGCCCTGTTCATCCCCAACGGCCAGGGAAGCATCGCCGAACACCAGGGCCAGGGCGGTGATGGCACGCCGGTCGGGAAAGGCCTGCACCCGCTCGGCCAGACGCGGCGCCTGGGGGTCGCTCAGGGACCAGTGCAGCAACTCGCCGCGCGCGGTGCCGGCGTAGAGGTCGCTGCCGTCGCTGTCCAGGGCCAGGGCGGTGATGACTTCACCGGCGGTCTCGCCGAGTTCCACCTCGAAGGCTTCGCGGCTTTCGCCGCCGAACAGGCTGCGCGTGACCACCTCATGGGTCACCAGCAATCGGCTGTCGCCGAACTGCCGCACCAGCACCACGCCGTCCTCCTTGCGCGGCCGGGCGAGGATGCGTTGCGGCGCATCCCCCGCGACGGAAGCAAATTCACCGAGGCGCTCCAGGCGATGGACGATGCTGCGCTGCCCGCGCTCATCGAAGCGCGGCACGAAGCGCAGGGCGTCGACGGACACCGCGCCGTCGCTCCACAACAGCGTGTAAAGCGGCGCGCCGCTGCGCTCCAGGTCCACCGGCAGGGCATCGGCGGCGCCGGGCGGCGCCAACGGCTCGCGACCCAGCAACTCCCCGGTCAGGGTGTTGAACAGGCTCAGGGAGCCATCGGCGGCGAGAACGTAGGAATTCTCCAGATAGTCGTCGAGGCCCGCGGCCAGCACCCGCGCGCCGTTTTGCGTCAGGGCCTCGGGGGCGAGCTTGGCGAAGACCTCCGCCTTGGAGGCCTGAAAGAGGGGCAGGGTCACCCGTACGATCAGTACGAGGATGAGCGCCACGCAGAAGATGACGGAAAAGCCGCCGGCGGTGATGACCCAGCGCGCCACCCGATCCCGCCGCTTGATGCGTTTGAGGAGATTTTGGTCCATGTACTCCCAGTCCCACAGTAGGAAAACAACTTCAGGTCCCGGCAGTGAAAGCAAGGCTTTCGTTGCCGGGACCCGGTCTGCGTAGCGAGGCGAGAGAGGATCTCGGCCCCGGTCGGTTGTCTTTAGTCAAGCAGCGCCAGCTGCTTATTCACCACATCGAGGGGCAGGGGCAGGTAGCCGTCCTTGACCACGATTTCCTGGCCTTCCTTGGAGAGGATGAATTTGAGGAATTCCTTCACCAGGGGCGAGAGGGGTTCGCCGGGCTTCTTGGCGATGTAGAGGTAGAGGGCGCGCCCCAGGGGATATTTGCCGCTCAGCACGTTCTCGTAGCTCGGTTCGTAGGCGGTTTCACCGTCCTTCTTGGCCAGGGCGAGGGCCTTGACACCCGAGGTGCGGTAGCCGATGCCCGAGTAGCCGATGCCCGCCTTATCCTCGGTCACGGACAGCACCACCGAGGCCGAGCCGGGCTGCTCCTTGACGATGGGTTTGAAGTCGCCCTTGAACAGAGCCACTTCCTTGAAGAAGCCGTAGGTGCCCGAGGCGCTGTTGCGCCCGTAGATGCTGATGGGGCGGCTCGCCAGCTCGCCGGTGAGGCCGACCTGTCCCCAGGTGACGATGTCCTCGGCCAGCCCGCCCAGGCGGGTTTTGGAGAAGATGGCGTCCACCTGCGGCAGGGACAAACTCTCGATGGGGTTGTCCTTGTTCACGTACACCGCCAGGGAATCCAGGGCCACGGCGATTTCGGTCGGACGGTAGCCGTGGCGCTCCTCGAACTTCTCGATTTCCTCTTTCTTCATCGCCCGCGACATGGGGCCGATCTGGGCGGTGCCTTCGATGAGAGCGGGCGGCGCGGTGCTCGATCCCTTGCCCTCGATTTGGATGTTGACGTTGGGATAGGCGCGGCGGAAACCTTCCGCCCAGAAGGTGAGCAGGTTGTTGAGGGTGTCGGAACCCATGCTGTTGAGGTTGCCCGAGACGCCCTGGGTCCGCTGATAGTCGGGCAGGTTGGGATCCACCTGGGGGGCCGCGGCCTGGGCAAGACCGCTCAGGGCCACCAGGGCGGCCAGGCCGAGAAGGGTGCGTTTGGTCAGGGTTTTCATCGTGCTGCGCATAATGAAAGTCATCTCCTTGCTGTCCGTTAGAGTTGGGTGAGGGACGTCGGAGCGCCCCCCTGTCGCTAACGAATTATCAACTTTCATGTTAGGGAATTGTTAGGCCGGTGTGAGAAGTTCGCGAATTATTGTGGACGTTGGGACGCGCGCCGGCGCGGCAGGCGCAGGCTGAAGGTGCTGCCCTGGCCGGGGGTGCTCTCGACGCCGATCTGGCCGCCGTGAGCCTGGACGATATGCTTGACGATGGCCAGGCCCAGGCCGGTGCCGCCCTGCTTGCGGCTGCGCGCCTTGTCGACCCGATAGAAGCGCTCGAAGAGCCGCGGCAGATGCTCGCGGGAAATGCCCACGCCCCAGTCGCGCACGCGGATCAGCACCTCCTTGTCGTCCCCGACCGCTTCCACCAGGATGTCCTTGCCCGGCGGGCTGTACTTGACGGCGTTGTCCACCAGATTGACCAGGGCCTGCTCCAGCAGGGGCGCGTTCATGGCGAGACTCAGCCCCTCCGGGCAGACCAGGCGCGCCTGGAGGGATTTGGCCGCCGCCGCGGGCTCGCACACTTGCAGGGCGGCGGCCAGCACCGGCTGCAGGCGCCCCTCCTGCAGGTCGAGCATGCCGCGCTCGCTTTCCTGCTCGATGCGCGAGAGGGCCAGCAGGTCCTCGATGATGGCGTGCAGGCGCTCGGATTGGCGCAGAATGATGTCGAGAAAGCGCCGCGCGTCGTCCTGCTTGTCGAGGGCGCCGTCGAGCAGGGTTTCGACGAAGCCGCGAATGGCGGTGATGGGCGTCTTGAGTTCGTGGGAGACGTTGGCGACGAAATCGCTGCGGATGCGCTCCAGGCGGCGCAGGCGGGTCACGTCGTTGAGCACCACCAGGGCGCCGATGTTGCGCCCCTGGCTGTCGCGCAGGGGCGAGCCGTGCGCCTGCAGATAGAGCTCGCCGCGCGCGCCGTGCAGCACCATGTCGCCCTCCACCGGCGCGGAACTGGCCAGGGCGCGGGCGACAAAACGCTGCAGATCGGCTTTGCGCACCACTTCGTGGATCACCCGCCCCTGGGCCGCCGGGCCATCGACGCCGAGCAGCGCGGCGGCCGCCGCGTTGATGCGCAGCAGGCGCTCGTCGGTATCCACCGCCAGCACCCCCTCGACCATGCTGCCCAGCACCGCCTCCTGCTCGTTGCGCTGGCGCAGCATGGCCTGCAGGCGCTCGTCGAGCTGCGCCGCCATCTGGTTGAGGGCTTCGGCGAGCCCGGCGATCTCCTCGGAACCGACCACCGGCAACCGTCGCCCCAAATCGCCCTGGGCGAAGCGCTCCGCCCCCTGGCGGATATCCTCCAGGGGCCGGCTGATGCGCCGCGCCAAGCCGAGACTGATGAGCGCCGCCAAGAGCGCCGCCCCCAGTCCGCCGGCCAGCACCCGCTGGTGGATGGTGCGCAGGTTCTCCTCCATGGCGGCCGCCGAAAGAGCGGTGCGCACACAGCCGACGACCTGTGCCTCGCGCTCCACCGGCACCGCCACGTAGATCAGGGTCTGCAGCAGGGTATGGCTGTAGCGCGTTTCGCTGCCCACCGCGCCGAGCAGGGCCTGGCGCACTTCCGGACGACCGCCGTGGTTGTCCATGCGCGCCGGATCTTCATCGGAATCGGCCAGCACCCGGCCATCGGGGGCGATGAGCGTCACCCGCACCCCGGCGCCGCGTCCGAGGCGTATCACCAGGGCCTGGAGCTCCTCCGGGGATTTGTCCAGCAGAGGGGCAACGCTCTCATCGACCATGCGGCCGAGCCCTTCGAGGTGGGCGACGCTTTGCTGAAGATAGAAGTTCCCGAGGGCATGGGAGACATGCAGGCCGGCGGCACCCAGGGCGAGGAGAATCACCAGGGCGAAGGCGGGAAACAGCTGCCAGACCAGTCGCCGGCGACGGGACCGGAGAAATTCGACCATGGGCGCGATTCCTAATCCTGATCCTTGAAGCGATAACCGACCCCGCGCACCGTTTCGATGCACTGGCCAGCGCGGCCGAGCTTCTTGCGCAGGCCGACGATCTGCACATCCACGGCGCGGTCGGTCACGGCGTAATCATCGCCGCGCACGGCGTTAACGATCTGATAGCGGGTGAACACCCAGCCGGGGCGGCCGGCGAGAAAATGCAGCACGCGAAATTCGGTGTAGGTCAGGTCCACCGGCCGGCCGTCCACCAGCACCTCGTTGCGCCCCGGATGAATGCTGATGCCGCTGATGACGAGGGCCTCGTTGTCGTCGGGCGGCGCCGCGTCGCGCTCACGGCGGCGCAGCACGTTGCGGATGCGCGCCAGCAGCACCTTGGTAGAAAAGGGCTTGGTCACGTAATCCTCGGCGCCGAGTTCCAGGCCCGCCACCACGTCGGCCTCCTCGCCGCGCGCCGAGACCATGATAATCGGAACGGCGGCGGTTTCCGGGCTTTTCTTGAGGCGCCGGCAGATTTCCAGCCCGTCCAGGCCGGGCAGCATGAGATCGAGCAGGACCAGATCGGGCAGCTGCCGGGCGGCGGCCTTGAGCCCCTCCTCTCCCGAGGTGACCGGCGTCACCGTATAGCCTTCCCGCGCCAGGTTGTAATGCACCAGCGCCAGGATGTCTTCCTCATCCTCGATGACCAGAATGTTTTCGTTGGACATGCGCCATCCTCATTTTTTCGCGGTGATCCTTGTCGCCCCATGCGCCCCAAGCCTAGGGCCGGATTGTTAGTTTATTGTGAGTGCAAGGAAACGGTTAAATCAGCCAAGGAATTGCATACGCTTATTCAGCATAGCCGAAAAAAACGTTGAAAGGTGAAACGAGCCTGGACGCCTTACCGAGAACCCTGGCCCAAAAAGGATTAAAACACCACAAGCTTTTGTTTTCCCTCACTGATCGCATATTTTTTCTTGCCCGAAAATACGCGCTGCGGCATAGTACCGCCGTTTGCTGTATGGATTGCGGCTCTGCCGCTCTTGTCATTGCTCGTGGGAGGGAACCCGCCATGCCCGTCCTGTCCGGATCGTCCCGGGGCTTTACCCTGGGGGAATCGCTGTTCGTCCTGCTGATCCTTTCCCTGACCCTGGCCGCCGCCTATCCCAACCTGCGCCACTGGCAGGTCCGCCTCCAGGAAAAAGCCGAGGCGCGCGCCCTGCTCGCCGCTTTTCAGCAGGCCCGCGCCGAAGCCGCCCGGCGCAACTGCAGCGTCCTGCTCGATTTCCGGGAAGCCGACACGCTCCAAGGCGGCGGCTACCGCATTCTCGCCCAGGAAGCGGACGGCAGCCTCCGCGAGCTCCAGGCCCTCACCCCATTTTCCGCCCTGCGCCTGGAGCGCGCCCGTTTCGGCACCAGCAGTCGCGGCGGCTTCAACCAGCGGGGCCTGCCCAGCAACGGCAGCGGGAGCGTGGACTTGCGCAGCCGCTGCGGGCAAGCCTCCTACCGGCTGACCCTCAGCCTCTACGGCAGTGTGCGCCTTGAAGTCTAGGCCGAAGGAGCGGTCCATGAAACAAACGTCCCCTGCCCGGCACGCGACACGGCGCGGCGCCGGCTTCACCCTGGTGGAGGTGCTGCTCGCCCTGGCCCTGACGGGCCTGGCGAGCACCGCTCTCTTCGGCCTCTATCGCACCCACCTCGATGCCCATGAAATCAACCGCCGCCTCCTGGAGGATCAGAGCCGCCTGCGCGCCGCCCTGGGGGTGATCACCGGCCAGTTGCGCGGGGCCGGCTACGATCCCACCGGGCAGGCCGACGCCGGCATCCGCAGCGCGCGCGAGGGCTATGTGTACCTGACCCGCGACCTCAACGGCGAGGGGGGCGCCGGCAGCGCTCCCGACGGCCGCCTGAGCGCGCCGGGCGAACACCTCGCCTTCTGCCGCTACGGCACCGGCACCCTCGGCATGCACAGCGGCAGCCGCGACGGCGGCAGCTGCTCGGGCAGCGGCGCGGGGGCGGCGGGCCACCCGGGCGGCGGTTTCCACCAGCCCCTGGCGGAGCAGGTGGAGACCCTGCGCTTTCGCTATTTCGCCCTGGATGAAACCGGCGCGTCGGTCGAGCTCCTGCCCGATCCCCTCAGCGGCGAGGTGGCCAATCCCCGGGACATCCGCCAGATCGAGGTCAGCCTGACCACCGCCTGGAGCTACAAGGGGCAGACCCGGCGACGCACGCTGCGCGAGACGGTGCTGCTGCGCAATCCGCCGCCATGAGGTGGGACGCGCGGCAAAAGGGCTTCACCCTCATCGAGGTGCTCATCGCCCTGAGCATCCTGGCGGTGGGCATTCTGGCCGTCGCCGCCCTGCAAGGCCAGGCCCTGCGTGCCGCGGCCGGCGCCGAGCTGAGCGGTCGCGCCCGGGCCGCGGCCGCCAGCCAGGCCGAGGGGCTGCTGGCCCTACCCGACGATCATCCGCACCTGCGCGACCGCAACGGCAACGGTCGCGCCGGCCTGGACGACCGGGAGGCGGATCCGCAGGGTGCCGATCATTGTTTGCCGCCCGAGGGACCGCAGGGTTTGCAGGTGTGTTGGAACGTCGCCGAAAACGACCCTGCCCCCGGCTTGATCAGCCTGCGCGTCGCTGCCCGCTGGGGACCGACCGGCGACAAGGGGCTGGCCCTGGATCTGGTGCGGACCGGAAGAGATTGAGGGAGGAGGCGCGGATGAGAACACCAGTTCTTGGAAGAAATAGGGAGCGCGGCGCGGCACTGTTGAGCACCCTGATGGTGCTGGCTCTGTTGACCCTGCTGGGCATGGCGGCAAGCGGCGCCGCCCTGGTGGAAATCGCCATCGCGCGCAACGAGCAGTTGCGCGCGATGGCCTTCTACCGCGCCGAGAGCGGCTGGCGCTACGGCCTGGCCTGGCTCGCTCGAGCGCCGCGCCTGATCCTCGACGACCAGGGCAGCCAGACGAGTCCCGCTCCCTGGGACGAGGCCTTTGCCCCGCACTTGGCCGCGGGGCCCCTTCCCCTGCAGGATGAAACGGGCGCGGCGCTGTTCGCGGTGACCATCGAATTGCGCGGGGCAAGCCACCCCGTTCTCTACAGCACCGATTTCCAGCGCCTCGACTACCGCCTGAGCGCCACGGGCTTCGCCGCCCACCGCACCCAAGCGCGCATCGAGGTCGAGGCCGGGCGCCTCCTGGCGGGCGGAGGCTACTGAGATGCACGGCCCGCGCTTGCCCCTGGTCCTGCTGCTGTGCCTGTGGCTGCCGCGCCTTGCCGGGGCCGAAGCCTGGCAGCCCGAATTGCCGCCCTGGGCCAAGAGCCGCCCGGCGCCCCAGGTTCTGCTGATTCTCGACGACCGCGCCGCCATGGAGGAGACGCCCCCCGGCGCCGCCCTCAGCTATTGGGATCTGGCGCGCCAGGCCCTCCTCGCCCTGGTGGAGCGCTACGCGCCCCTGGGGGTGCGCTTCGGTCTGCTGCGCGGCGGCGGCGAAGACGACGCCTGGCCGCCGCCCGATCTGGTTCTTGCGCCTTGCGGAGGCGCGATGGATGGCCTGCGCCGCCAGGTGCAAACCTGGACCCGTCCCCGGAACCCGCCCCCTACGGCCCCGGCGTCCCATCTCGGCCTCACCGATTGCGCCGCCATCCATCTGATCTTCGTCGGCCGCGCGAGCGCATTTCCCGCCGACCTCCTGGACTGGCTGAACCAGAGGATGCCGGAACGCCAGGGCGAAACCCTTGCGCCACTGCCGCACCTGCTCCCGATCCCGGCGGATCCGACGCTGCTGTTTCAGAGGTTCGACGCACCTCTCGCGGACTTCCTCCAGCCGTGGGTCTCCGGCACGGCGCCGGCCATCCTCAACCGGGATGATCAGTCCGAGGTACTGCTGCAGACCGGATTCGCCCCGCTGAGCGGCCGCGGCGACCTGGCCGCCTATGCCCTGCCCCTGCCCGACGCCGAGGCACCCGCGCCCACCCCGCTCTGGTCGGCATCCCGGCAACTGGAGACAACCCCACCCGAGCAGCGCCGCATCCTCAAGTCCCGGCACGAAACCGCTCGAATCGAGGATTTGCGGCACCGGCCCCTGGGCGCCATCATTCATGCCGCGCCCTTGGTCGTCGGCCCGCCCCAGGCGGCCCACCGCGGCACCGACTATGTCGCCTTCCGCCAGCGCCGGCAGAAGCGACCGACACGGATCTATGTCGCCGCCAACGACGGCATGCTCCATGCCCTGCGCGCCGCCGCCGAAGGCGATGCTCCCCCGGGCAGCGAAGCCTGGGCCTATGTGCCGGGCACGGTTCTGGACCGCCTGGAGGAAGCGGCGTCAAACCCCCATCCCTACCTGCTGGACCTGACGCCCGCCGCCATCGATGCCTTTGACCCCGCCTGGGGCAGGGGTGCCGCGGGCTGGCGCACGGTGCTGGTCGGCGGCGCCGGGCTGGGCGGGCCCGACTATTTCGCCCTCGATGTCACCGATCCCAACGCGCCGCTGCCCCTGTGGGAAAGCGCGCCCTTCGCCGGCGCGCGCACCGGCACCCGGCCGGTCCTCGGCCCCCTCGCCCCCCACGGCCATTGGGCCGCCCTGCTGACCAGCGGCCTGCGCGACGACGACCAGCCCGGCGGCCTGCGCGCCCTGGCCCTCGTTGACGGCCGTTCCCTGCCCCTGGGCGCCGCCGATGCACCCCTGCTGGAAGCCGGCTCGCGCATCGCGGGCGGCGCTCATTACGCCCTCTCCGACCCCGTGGCCCTGGACAGCGACGGCGACGGTCTTCTCGATCTGGTGTACGCCGGCGACAGCGCGGGCACCCTCTGGCAGTTTTTCCTCGATGCCGATGCCGGTCACTGGCGCGGCCAGGCGCGCTTCCACACCGGCGGGCCGCCCATCGCCCTGCGTCCGACCCTGGTCCTGGACCGTCACGGCGACCTGCGCATCTACTTCGGTACCGGCCGCTATGCCGACGCGGCCGACCACGCCGACCCGCGGCCCCATGCCTTCTACGGGCTCATCGAAACGCGCCGCCGCGAGGGACCGCATCCTTTCGCCGACTTTCCGACGCGCGCCCAGACCGCCAGCGATCTGGTCGAGGTGACGGATTTTGCCGAAGATACGGTCATAGGCCGCGCCCTGGATGCCGAGGAACGCGCGCTCCTGGAGAAAAACGGCTGGTTTCTCGCGTTGCAGGCCGATGGCGCCGCGCCCGCCGAACGCCTGGCCGGCGTGCCCCTGGTGGTGGCCGGCACGGTATTTTTTCCGACCCTGCTGCCCAGCGCCGCCCCCTGCTCCCTGGCCGCCCTGACCAGGCTCCATGCCCTGAGCCACGACCAGGGCGTCCCGGCGCGGCAGGGCGGCGCGAGGGTGCTTCCGGCCGCCACGCAGGGCGAAGATCCCCGGGGGCCGACCTGGGAAGGCCGACTCGGCGGGCTGGTGTGGCGCTTTGCTCGCCCCGGACAGGCGGCCACCCTCTTTACTCCGACCAGCACCGCGCCCCTGGGTTTCATTCACCCTCGCCTTGATGCCCCCGCCCTCAATCTGCGCGCCTGGCGCGAGGTGGATTTCTAACTTTCCGCCCAGGCGATTGGCGCGGATATTGCTGCAAGATTGCGCGGGAACCCCCGCGCGGAGCCTTGCATGACGTCCTATCTGAAAAACCAGACCGGCCTCACCGTCCGCCGGCTGCTGCAGATCCTGTCCCTCGGCGGCATTTTCCTCGGACTTGCCCTTTATTGGCAGCTCGCGGCACGCCCCGAAGCGCCGCGCCCGGACGCGCCGACCGCCGGTCAGGCGCGCCCCGAACTGCGTCAGGCCCTGGAGCTTCTGGCCGGTGAATTGCGCGCCCTGGGCCAGGCCGAACCCGCCGCGCCGCCGGCGGCCGCCCTGCTCAGCGCCGGCCCCACCCACCTGAGTTTTCGCGACCCGGCCGCCGACCCCCAGGCCGCGGCCCTGGTACCCACCCTCACCTACATCCTGTCCGCCGGCAACCTGGTGCGTAACGACGGCGGCTTCGCCCGCGTCTTGTGCACCAATCTCGACCTGCTGGAATTTTCCTATCGCCTGGACGACGGACGGCGCCTCAGCCGGCCCGACGCCGACCAGCTGCCGCGCGTCCGCGCCATCGACCTGACCCTCATCGCGCGCCTCGACGCTCCGGGGGACTCCGCCCAGGCCACCCGGCGCGGCTTTCGCCTGCCCTCGGGCGCGACCTACACCCCGCCCGCCGACGGCCGGCCCCGCCGGCAACTCTCAACCAGCGTGCACCTGCGCGGCGCCCTTCCCTGAGCCGGCCTGCCCCGCGCCGTCCCCTCGGGTTATAATGGAGACGGAGTCCAGAAAGGGGGTCGCATCATGAAGGAGCGCATCAGCTTCAACGTCAACGCCGAACTCTATATCGACGCCTTCGACGACCTGGCCGTCAGGCTGCCGGGCCATCATGTGTTCAGCGGCATCGCCACCGACGCCGGGCAGACCTTCGCCACGGATGTTCGCGCGGCTCTCGGCGGACGCATCCCCGCGCCATGGCGCGAAATGCCCGCCCATGAACTCGACGGCCGCACCTGGCGCTGCATCGGCCTGTTCGGCTTCATCGACGGCGATGAACAGCAGCCGGCCATCGAGCTCGAGGTGCCCGCCGCCGACCTCAGCCCCAAGGCCCGCGCCTACCTCGGTGATGGTGCTCCCCTTGAAACCTAGCGCCGAATTCGCCGAATCCGCTTGCCCTGGCGGGAAAGAAGGGATAAAATCCCTCTAATTTTACCCAATCGCCGGGAGTAACCGATGGACGAGTTTTTTGACACCTGCGCCGAGATTGAAAGCACCATGAGCCTGATCTACCGCCGCATGGCCGACGCCGTGCGCGGCAACGACCGTCTGCGCGGCCTGATGCTGCAAATGGCCAAGGACGAGGCGGATCACGTCAACCAGATCCGCTTTGCCCGCCTGCTGCCCGCGGAATCCAGCATCGCCGGTCCCACGCTGTCCAAAACCCGCCTCGACCTGCTGCTGCTCAAGGCCCAGAGTCTGCTGCAAGGCATCGAGGACGCGCGCCTCGGCGAGGATGAGGTGCTGCTGCAGGCCATCGCCATGGAAGAGGATTTCATGCAGGCCCATGCGGGTTCGGCCGTCGAATTCACCGATCCCAAACTCAAGGAACGCCTGCAACTGCTCGCCCGCGAGGATGAAAGGCACATCGCCACCCTGCGCGACTACTACCAGGAGGTCTATCAGCGATCCGCCTGAGGAACCTCCGCCGGAAAAAAAAACAGCAGGCACCCAGGTGGGAGGCCTGCTGTTTTTTTTTCCGGCGGCGAAGGCGCATGCGTCCGCACGGAACCGACGGGCACGTCTCCACGAAAGGCGGTTTGCGTTTATAATGAATGCAAGCCCCGCGACGGCCTCGTGCAGTGCCCCCTTCCCCAGGAGGAAGACCGCGATGTGGACCTTCAACGTCGTAGCCACCATGGCCCATGCCGGCCGCTACCGTCACATGCTGGAGGATCTCGCGCCCTTCGGCGAATTCCGGCGCACCGAATTCCTCGGCGTCGCCCTCGGCCAGGTGGCCGAGCCCCTGGCGATGCTCGAAACCATCCGCCGCGAGCGCGAGAAGAAATTCTACGCCTTTCAGGATCTCGGCCGCATCATTCCCCTGGAGCAGGTGTTCAGCTTTCAGGTGGAGGAATTTTTCATCCAGGTGCGCGAACACCTCGCACCCTTTGTCGCGCGCCTCGCCCACCAGAGCTTTTATGTGCGCCTCGAACGGCGCGGCCACAAGGGCGAGATCCTCTCCCCCGAGATCGAGCGCGACCTGGACGACTTTCTCCTGGCCCAGCTCAAGGCCAACGGCACCCCCGGACGCATCGATTTCGACAATCCCGACCTGATCCTGGCGGTGGAAACGGTGGGCGACCGTTGCGGCATCGGGCTGCTCAACCGTGAACTGCGCGAGCGCTACGAGGTGGTGCGGGTCGGCTGAGGCGGCGGCTGCTCCAGGGCCTGACCGAGCCGTTCATCCCGCTCATAGATGTCCGCGCGCAGTTGCAGACGCCCCTGAGGATCGACCCAGGCCGTCCAGTAGAGGACGTGCACCGGCACCGGCCGCGGCAGGCGCACGGTGCGCGGGCCGGGCCGCTCCAGAGCCGCCGCCAGCCCCTCGGGCTCGCCGAGGGCAGTGCCCGCCAGCAGGCGCAGGGCCAGGTCGAGGGGTTTCTCGATGCGGATGCAGCCGGAACTAAAGGCCCGGGCCTCCTTGCGGAACAGCTCCCGCGCCGGGGTGTCGTGGAGATAGACGTCGTAGGGGTTGGGGAACATGAATTTGATGCGCCCCAAGGCGTTGGCCGGTCCCGGCTCCTGGCGCAGATTGAAGGGAAAGCCGCGCTTGGTCAGGCGCTGCCAGTCCACCTCGGCGGGATGGATCTCGATGGCCTCGCTGCCCCAGCCGCGAAACACCCGGTAGCCCTGGCGGCTCAGGTAGCCGGGGTCTTTTTGCACCTGGGGGAGAATGTCCTCCACCGCCAGCCTGTGCGGCACCTGCCAGTTGGGATTGAGCACCAGATAGGTCATGGAACCGCTGAACACCGGCGTGCGCCGATAGAGCCGGCCGACCACGGCGCGCATGTCGAGCACGGCGCGCCCCTGCTCCACCAGTTCGACCTGAAAGGCGGCGATGTTCACCAGGATGTGGCGCTCGCCCAGATCCCGCGGCAACCAGCGCCAGCGCTCCAGGTTGATTTCGATCTGCCGCACTCGCTCGTCGAGGGTCACGTTGAGGGCCGCCAGGGTCGCGGGGCCGACGACGCCGTCGGGGTTGAGGCCGTGACGCGACTGAAAGGCGCGCACCCCCTCCACCAGCTGGTCATCATAGAGCTCGCTGTCCCGTTCATCCTCGGCCGGGGCCGCCAGATCGCCGCCGGCGATCAGGCGCGCGCGCAGCGCCGGCACCCGCTCCTGGCGCTGGCCGGGACGCAGGGTCGGCCCGGACGGCACTTGGGGCCAGGGGCCCGCCGCCTGGCGGGCGCGATAGTCCACCAAGGCGGCGCGCAGCCCCGCGTACTCAGCCGCCTGGGGCAAAAGGCCCTCCAGGGAGGCACGAATCTCCCCGGATTGCAGGGCCGCCTCCAGGACCGGCAGGGGATCGGCATCCCCGCGGCGGGCGCGCCAGTCCGGATCGATGGTTTCCGGATTGATCCGGCCTTGCTGGTAATGGGCGGCAAGCAGCAGGAAAGCGTCGCTCAGCAACAGGTCGAAATCGGCCAGCAGCAACAGGCGCCGCTCCTGATCGAGAGCTTCATCCCTGAGGCCGGACCACAGGGATTCAATGGCCGGCTGATGATAATGCGCGGGTTCGAGGCCCTCCAGGCGGCTGTCGGCGATCGCCCCCAGCATCGCCTCGGCCTCCGCGGTGGGCTGGCCCTGACGGCTCCAGGCCGGTTGGTAAAACCGCCGCACATAGAAATCCGGCACCGCGGTTGCCGCCCGCACCGCTTCCCCGGCGGCCTGGAGTTCCGCCGGAAGGCCCGCGCTTTCGATGCGCAGCCGCAGGATTTCACGCACCTGCGCATCGTCGCCGGCCGAAGCCGCCATCCCATGCGTCAGGCCGACCCACAACAGCAGCGGCAAAAAAAACAGCCATCCCCTCATCGCATCATCAATTCCTTTCAAGCGGCTTGCTCCCTGCCGGTCAGGACAGGCGGGCGGCGCGCGCCGCGAAAACCCAAATGCCGCCGCCGATGACCGTCGCCAAGGCCACCACCGTGCTCCAGGCCACCAGGATGGTGCCCATGGCGTAAGGCGCGAACAGGGCAAACATCAGGGTCGGGGCGACCACCACCAGAAAAACGACACTCAATAGGCCGAGAAGCAGCTTTTGCATGGCTTGATTCCTTTCGTCCCAGGTTCGCGAGGCAATTGAAGACTCACATGGTCGATTATACCCGCAAACACCGGCGGATGCATCACGCGAGAAGCCGTCAGCCAAATAGCTCTTGCCTCAAGAACGCGATTGGGATAAAAAGACACGTTCCCCGTATTCTTTTTCCCGGAACGGAATGATGTTCTTGCCTTCGTCGCGTATCTTGAAATTGTTGTTTCTGACCGGCACCGCCGCTGCGCTCGCGGCCATGGGCTGCGCGCGTCCCCCGCAAGGGGATTATTCCGCGGAGTCCGCCTTTCAGGCACCCGCCCTGGTTCCGAGCGGCCCCGAACTGCCGTCGCCCCCTGCGCCCGCCGCGGCGCCCACGCCCCCCAACATCAAGAGCCGCCCGCGGCTGACCGACCTGCCGTCGCCGCCGGCCCTGTGCGAAGTCCACCCCCTCAAGGAAGCCGAACCTGAGCCGCCGCGCTTCAATCTGCTGAGCGCCGGAGCTCTGGAAGCGGCCCTGGAGCAGATCGGCGTGCCCTACCGGCGCGGCGGCACCGGCCCCGGCGGTTTCGATTGCAGCGGCCTGGTGCGCTTCGCCTTCGCTCAGGTGGGCGTGGAACTGCCCCACGGCGCCGCCAGCCAGATGAAGGTGGTCGACCCCGTCGACCTCAAGGAACTGAAACCGGGCGACCTGCTGTTTTTCCGCACCCGCGGCCAGCGCATCGATCACGTCGGCATCTATCTCGAAGGCCGCGAATTCGTCCACTCCCCCTCGCCCGGCAAACGGGTATCCATCGCCGATCTCGACAGCGCCTATTGGAAAAAACGCCTGGTCGGCGCCGGCCGCGTCAACGAGAACCTGTGAAAACCCTGGCCGCGGAGCTGGCCTTCTTCCTGCGCGGCCAGGCGCGTCAGAACCTCAAGCTCCTCATCCTCTACTGCACCTTCCTGCTGATCCTGGTGCTCACCTACAGCGCCCTCTTCCGCTTTCTCATGTGGCAGCTGGAGGGCCGCGAATACTCGTTTCTGGCCGGCCTTTACTGGACGGTCGTCGCCATGACCACTCTGGGTTACGGCGACATCACCTTCACCACCGAACCCGGGTACCTGTTTTCCACCATCGTCACCATCTCCGGAGTGATATTCATGCTGATCCTGCTGCCCTTCGGCATGATCAGCCTGTTTCTGGCCCCGTGGATCGAGCAGCGCCTGCGTTATCGACCAACCGTCGCACTGCCCGAGGAAACCCGCGATCACGTGTTGATCTTCGGTTTCGACGCTGTCACCCGCGCCCTGACGCGCAAGTTGCAAAATCGCCAGATTCCCTTCATCGTGGTCTGCTCCGACCACGCCCAGGCGGTGCGCCTGGAAGAAGAAGGGTTTCGCGTACTTCTCGGAATCCCTACCGACGCCCAATTTCTCAAGGGCGCACGCGTGCAAGCGGCGCGCCATATCATTGCGAACCTGAGCGATCCCGAAAACACCAACCTCTGCCTGACCGTGCGGTCGCTGTGCGAAACCCCCATCGCCACCCTGGTCGGACAGCTGGAACACGGCGAACTGCTGCGGTTGGCCGGCGCCAACCAGGCCATCGCCCTTAAGCGCATCCTCGGCCGCTACCTGGCCACCCGCGCCACCACCCGCGGGGCCCTGGCCCATGTGCTTGATTCCTTCGGCCGCCTGCAGATCGCCGAGATACCCGTCCAGGCCACGCCCTTCGCCGGACAGACCCTGGCCGAGGCGCGGATCCGCCAGCGCACCGGCCTGGCCGTGATCGGTCTGTGGGAGCGCGGCCGCTTCACCACCCCGGATGCCGCGACGCGCCTGTCGCCCAAGGCGCTCATGGTGCTGGCCGGCACCCGCGAGCAGCTCGAGGCCCTGGAAATGGTCACGGGCGAGGAAGAGAGCGACGATCTGGTCCTGATTCTCGGCCACGGCCGCATCGGCTGCGCGGCGGCAAGCTTTCTCGATCGCCGCCCGGTGCCCTTTATCCTCATCGACAAGCAGCCCAGTCCCGACTGCCTCGACCATGTGGCGGTGATCGGCGACGCCACCAGCCCCCACGTGCTGCGTGAATCGGGCATCGACCAAGCCAAGGGCCTGATCGTCACCACCAACGACGACAGCATCAACATCTTTCTCACCCTCGCCAGCCGCCACCTCAACCCGTCCATCCGCATCGTCGCGCGCGCCAACCGCGAGGAGAACGTCGACCAGCTCTACGCCGCCGGCGCCGATTTCGTCATCTCCAACGCCTCGGTGGGCGCGAGCATTCTCAACAATGTCCTGGAAGGCAAGGAATCGATTTTCCTCACCGAGGGCATCAACGTCTTCCGCCGCCCCCTGCCCCCCAACCTGGTGGGCCAGACCATCGCCGAATCGCGCATCCGCCCCCTCACCGGCTGCTCCATCGTCGCCCTGGAGCGCGAGGATGCCGAGGAGCCGCTGGTGGTGCCGCCGCCGGAAACCCTGCTGGAAAAAGGAATGGGGCTGATCCTCATCGGCAGCCCCGAGCAAGAAGAGAACTTCAGCCGCAATTTTCGCGGCTAAAGGCGAGAGCTTAGCGCAGCAGATCCTGCTTGAGGCGGTTGTATTCCTCCTGGGTGATGAGGTTTCTCTCCAGCATCAGCACCAGCCGCGCCAGCTCGCGGCGCCGCAGCGCCTCGGGATCCTCGATGCGCGCCGGCTCCTCGACCAGACGGCCCTCCAGGGCGCGGGGCGCCTCGCCGCCGGCGCCCTGACCGGGCTGACCCAAACGCACCGACGCCAGCCCGCCGAGAAAACTGATTTCCACGGGCCGGTCGCGCCAGGCCGGATCATTGAGCACGCTGCCCAGATTGCCCGACCCCTTCTTCAAGCGCCGGTAGAAAAAATAGGCCGAGCCGCCGATCAGCGCGACCCCGCCGAGAAAAATCCACAGCATGTACTCCACCACGCCGCGCAGGAACACCACCAGCAGCGCCACCACCAGCATGAGCAGGGCGTGGAGGACGAGAATCAGATAACCGGCGAAAATTCCCTTGATAATTCCGCCATCTTCGCCTTTCTTGCGGGCCATGCCGGCACCTCCCTGTGACACAAACTCCTGAGAAGATCCGCATTGTAGCAGTTTTCCCGGGGCGCGGGGCAGGATTTTGCCGTTAAACTAGAAAGAAAAGGCCGAAGGAGGCGCGATGCATGAGCCGATCCGTCATCATCCTCGGCGCGGCGGGCCGTGATTTCCATAACTTCAACCTGGTCTTCCGCGCGGACCCGAGCCACCGGGTGCTGGCCTTCACCGCCACCCAGATCCCCGCCATCGCCGGGCGCCGCTATCCGCCGGAACTGGCGGGACCGCTCTATCCCGAGGGCATCCCGATCCTGGCGGAGAGCGAGCTCGACAATCTGTTGCGCGCCCAGACGGTGGATGTGGTGGTGTTCGCTTACAGCGACGTCACCCACGCCGAGGTCATGCACCGCGCCTCCCTGGCCCTGGCGCGCGGCGCCGATTTCCTGCTGCTCGGCCCGCGCCGCACCCAACTGGCGGCCATCCGTCCCGTCTTTTCGGTGGGGGCGGTGCGCACCGGCTGCGGCAAGTCCGCCGTCACCCGCAAGCTCTGCGCCCTGGCCCGCGGCCTGGGCCTGAGCCCGGTGGTGGTGCGCCACCCCATGCCCTACGGCGATCTGGCCCGCCAGGCGGTGCAACGCTTCGCGACCCATGCCGATCTCGACCAGCACCAGTGCACCATCGAGGAGCGCGAGGAGTACGAACCGCTCCTCGACGAGGGCCTGGTGGTGTACGCCGGCGTCGATTACCAGAGGATTCTCGACCAGGCGCAAGGCGAGGCCGACCTGCTGATCTGGGACGGCGGCAACAACGATCTGCCGTTTTTCCGCTCCGACCTGCACCTGGTGCTCCTCGATCCCCACCGTCCGGGTCATGAACGCCAGTACTACCCCGGCGAGAGCAATCTGCGGTGCGCCGATGTCGCCATCATCGCCAAGAGCGACTCGGCCCCACCGGAGGCCGTCGCGGCCCTGCGCCAAAGCATCGCGGAACTGCGCCCCGCGGCCGAGGTGGTCCTCGCCGGCACCGAGCTGCGCGTGGAGCGGCCGGACCGGATCCACGGCAAACGGGTGCTGGTGGTGGAGGATGGCCCGAGCCTCACCCACGGCGGCATGAGCTTCGGCGCCGCGACCCTCGCCGCGCGGCGCCACCAGGCCGGGCAGATCATCGACCCGCGCCCTTACGCCCAGGGATCCCTGGCCGAGGCGTTCCGCGACTATCCCCACCTGGGCGCGGCGCTGCCCGCCCTGGGCTACGGCGCCCGGCAGATGGCCGACCTGGAGGCAAGCATCAACGCCGTGCCCTGCGACCTGGTGCTGTTCGCCACCCCCAGCGATCTGGCACGGCTGCTCCGCATCCGCCACCCGTGCCTGCGCGTGCGCTACGACCATGCCGACGTCGGCCGCCCGACCCTCGCCGAGGTGGTGCTCCCGCGTCTGCGCGGCCTGCCGGCCACCAAGGGGAGGACGCCATGAACGAGCGCGCCGCCTTGCCCCTGCTGCTGGTTGCCCTGGGCGGCAACGCCCTGCTGCGGGCCGGCGAGGAGGGCACCCTTGCCCAGCAGTTCGCCAACCTGGCGGCGCCGGTGCGCCAGTTGGCGCGCATGGCGCGCGACTATCGCCTGCTCATCACCCACGGCAACGGCCCCCAGGTCGGCAACCTGCTGCTGCAGCAGGAAAGCTGCGGCGAGGTGCCGCGCCTGCCCCTGGAAATCCTCGTCGCCCAGACCCAGGGGCAGATCGGCTACATGATCGAATCAAGCCTCGACGCGGCCTTCATGGCCGAGGGCATCGCGGATCCGCCGCCGCTGGTCAGCCTGCTGAGCTATGTGGTGGTGGACGCCGCCGACCCGGCCTTCGCCCACCCGAGCAAGCCCATCGGCCCCTTTTATCCCGAGCGCCCGGCGGCGAATTTTCCCCTGATTGAGACGCCCCGGGGCTGGCGGCGGGTGGTGGCCTCGCCCGAGCCGCGCACCATCGTCGAGAAACGCGAAATCCGCCTGCTCACCGCCCAGGGTTTCATCGTCATCTGCTGCGGGGGCGGCGGCATTCCGGTGGTGCGCGAGGCGCGCGGCTTCCAGGGGATCGACGCGGTGATCGACAAGGATCTGGCCAGCGCCCGCCTGGCCGAGGAGGTGGGGGTGGAGCTGTTTCTCATCGCCACGGACGTGCCCGGCGCGGCCCTGGATTTCGCCGGCCCGCGGCAACGCTTCCTGCGGAAAATCAGCGCCGCCGAGGCCCGCTCCCATCTGCGCGCCGGCCAGTTCGCGCCAGGCTCCATGGCGCCCAAGGTCGAGGCCTGCCTGCGTTTTCTCGCCGGCGGCGGGCGCCGCGCACTGATCTGCGCCGTCGCAGATCTCGAAGCCGCCGTCGCCGGAGACGCCGGCACCGAAATTGTGCGCGACGAATCCTAGGTCTCAGCCGATTTTTTCAATCCCCGCTCCAGCAGCACCACGAAATCCTGCGCATTGGTGAGAACCGCCCGGGTGCTCAGGGAACCGCGATTGATGAGCTTTTGCGCGGCAAACTCCGACATGTCGACGCTGTAGAAATAGACCGGCCGCACCGCGCCGTCCGCAAGCACCTGGTAGCTGGGCGTCAGGTTGCCGACGGCGATGGTGTGCAGTTGCGTCGCCAGGCCGATGACCGTGGTGGCGCGCGCCGCCAGGTCGCGCATGGCGTCCTGGGCGGCGTAGGCATCGGCGATGACCCCGGGCAACGGCCCGTCGTCGCGGATGGAGCCGGCGAACACATAGGGGATGCCCTGCGCCACCAGGGCGTGGACGATGCCCTCGCGCACCAGCCCCTTGGCCACGGCGGCCTCGATGGAACCCAGTTCGCGGATGCGGTTGAGGGCATCGAGATGCCGGTAGTGGCCCGCCGCCACCGTCCGCTTGCGATAGATCTCCTGGCCCAGGGCGGTGCCGTAGAGGGCCGCCTCCAGATCATGGGTGGGCAGGGCATTGCCCGCCAGCAAGCCCTGGACGTAACCGCCGCGCACCAGGCGCGCGAAGGCCTCGCGGGCGTCGCGGTCGAAGGCCAGGGCCGGACCCAGCACCCAGAGAATGAAGCCCGCGCGGCGCTCATGGGCGAGCAACTGATAGAGCTCATCGTAATCGAAGGAAAAGGAGGATTCGCGGGTGGTCAGGGTGCGGAAGGCGAATTTCTCGGCAAGCCGCGCCGTCTCGGGAAAACCGCCGTCATGCACGAGGATGCCGTCGCGGCCATCCTCCCCACGCCCCAGTGCCACCTGATCGCCGCGCCGCAGGCGGCGGAATTCCACCACTTCCAACTCGCCGTCGGGACACAGGCGCACCACGCAATCCATGCGCGACGCGCGCAACAGCCGCCAATCGCCGGGAGCCAAGTGCAGGTATTCGGGGAAAATCGAGGTGGCGTGATAATCGGGCGGCGCCACCCCGTCGTGCGCCACGGCCGCGAACCGCGCCAGGGGTGCGCCCGCCAGGCGGGGGCTGGTGAAATCGGGGGGCTGATAGACGGGCAGGGGAATGGGCATGGGAAAATCTCCGTTTGGAGGATTTTCCTAAAGGGTACCACGCCCCCGCGCCGCGCCAAGGGCGGCGAAATCGATAAAGGGCACGGCGGCGATGAGAGTGTCGGCCTGGAGGTCCGGCGAGCCCCATAGTCTTTCGACGAACTGCCGGTACAAGCGCCCCTCTTCCGCGAAGGCGGCGCGAAAATCGCCGCGCAGTTCAGGCACCGCGAGCACCTCCTCGCCGGGGAAATTGCGCGAGCAGCCCTGTTCCTGGAAGATCTCCCCGCAGTGGTCGACGTTGGGCAGGCCGTGCAGGCGGCAGGTGGCGGGGCGAAAGGCGTAGACCAGGCAGCGCTGGTCGGCGGCGAGGAAGGGACAGGGCGTGTCGTCCTCCTCGGGCACCTCCCAGTCCTCCTCGGGCCGATGATTGAGGGTGAAGGGTTGGGCGAATTCGGGCCAGCGCCGTTGCAGGCGCGCAAGGATCGCTCCGGCGCGCTCGCGCACCTGGGCCCGCGCCGCCTCGGGCAGACGCCGCAGACCCTCCTGCATGAGAGCCGCGTCGAGCAGGCTGATGTCGAAGAGGGCGCGACAGCAGGCGGCGCAGCCCGCGGCGCAGACGATGCGCTCGCCAAAGCGCGCCATGCAGGCGGCAAACCAGCGGTCGTATCCTTCTAGATGGCGCTGATAGGCGGCGATCAGATCGGGCAGGGACATTCAGGGTTCCAGGCAGCCGCGCAGATTAGCCGCCAGCTGGCTCAGAAGGTCGAAATAGGCCTCGGGGCCGGGGGGCAGGTCGGCGCCCAGGGGATCGAGGACGCCCTGGCGCGCACCGCTGCCCTCCACCACCGTCGCCACCAGGCGCGGCGTGAACTGGGGCTCGGCAAAGACGCAGCGCGCGTCGCGCGCGCGGATCAGCTCCCGCACCTCGCGCACCCGCTGGGCGCCGGGAACGCGCTCGGGATCAAGGGTGATGGAGCCCGCGGCATTCAGACCAAAGCGCTGCTCCAGATACTGGTAGGCATCGTGAAACACCACGAAGGGCACCGCGCGCACCGGCGCCAGCTGCTCGGCCAGCTCCGCCTCCAGTTGCCTCAGCCGCGCGTCGAGACGCGCGGCGTTGGCGGCCAGCAGCTCCGCCTGCTCGGGAAACAACGCCTGCGATTCCCGCAGGGCGATGGCGACGATGGCCCGTCCGTTGACCGGGTCGAGCCACAGGTGAGGGTCAGCACCGTGTTCCTCGGCATGACCGTGTCCGCCGTGGGCATGGCCATGCGCCTGGTCGTGGCTGTCCCACACCCCGCCGCTTCGCGCCGGCAGCAGTTCCACGCCCTCGGCATCCATCAGGCGCACCACCCGCGCCGCGCCGCTCAGGGAACGCAGCGGCCGCGCCAGGAAGGTCTCCAGCTCGGGCCCCACCCAGAACACCAGGCGCGCCTCGGCCCGGGCGCGCGCCTGGGAAGGACGCAGGGCGTGACTGTGGGGCGACTCGCCGCCGCTCAGCAGCAGCTCGGGTTCGGCGACGCCTTCGAGCACCCCGGCGACCAAGGCATGCACCGGCTTGATGCTGACCACCACCCCCGGCTGGGACCAGGCAGGGACGGCAAGGAGCAGGGGCAAAAGAACCATGAGCAGTTTTTTGTGCATGAAACCTCCGACGGGGTCAGACGGGCACGGCCAGGCACGGACGGACACAAAGGACAAATGACAAAGGACAACTCGCCTTGCGCACCAGCATATGTTAGGTTATAACATTGTCAAGTCAAAAACAGGAGAACCTGCCCCTTGAGCCTGATCGCCAATTCGTCTTTTCCCCGCCAGGATCACGATCACCAGGGCTGCATCAGCGCCGCCCTGGCCACCGCCGAGGAGCTGTGCCGCGCGCGCGGCGTGCGACTGACCGAGCTGCGGCGGCGGGTTCTGGAGCTGGTCTGGACCAGCCACAAGCCGGTGGGCGCCTATGCCCTGCTGGCCCGCTTGCAGGAGCAGGGTCCGGCGGCGCCGCCGACGGTGTACCGCGCCCTGGATTTTCTCCTCGAACAAGGTCTGATCCATCGCATCTCCAGCCTCAATGCCTTTGTCGGCTGCACGCGCCCCGGCGAGGCGCACACCGGGCAATTCCTGATTTGCGAGCAGTGCCAGAACCTCGCCGAGCTCGACGATGCCGGCATCACCAAGGCCATCGACCGCTCCAGCCAGGCCTCGGGCTTTACCCCGCGCCAACCGACGGTGGAGATTCTCGGCCTCTGTCCCCAGTGTCGGGACTGAACGCCATGACAGCCCCCTCCACCCTGCTGCGCGTCACGGGCGTCGGCGCGCGCCGCGGCGAGCGCGACATCCTCAGCAACATCGACCTGGACATCGCCGCTGGAGAAATTCTCACCCTGGTCGGCCCCAACGGCGCGGGCAAAACCACCCTGCTGCGCATCGCCCTGGGCTTGCTCAAGCCCGATCAGGGCGAGGTCTGGCGCCGCCCCGGCCTGCGCCTGGGCTACGTGCCGCAGCGCCTGCACGTCGACGACACCCTGCCCCTGAGCGTGCGCCGTTTTCTGCGCCTGGCTCCACGCGGCGGACTCGACGCCCTCGCCGAGTTGGACGCCGCCGGTCTCGGTCATCTCGCCGAGCGGCCCCTGCAGAAACTCTCCGGCGGCGAGTTGCAACGGGTGCTCTTGGTGCGCGCCCAGCTCAACCAGCCGCAGTTGCTGGTGCTCGATGAGCCGACCCAGGGCATCGACGTGCACGGCCAGCTCGATTTCTACCAGTATCTCGACGCCCTGCGCCGCCGCCACGGCTGCGCCATCCTGCTGGTGTCCCACGACCTGCACCTGGTGATGGCCGCCACGGATCGCGTGGTGTGCCTCAACCGCCATATCTGCTGCACCGGCACCCCCGAAGCCATCGCCCAGAACGGCGCCTTCATCGAGCTGTTCGGCGCGCGCGCCGGCAATCTCGCCATCTACAGCCACGACCGCCAACACCTTCATCCGCCCCAGGAGCCCTGATCCCATGTTCGACGATTTTCTCCTGCGCGCCCTGTGCGGCGGCCTCGGCGTGGCGGCGGTGTCCGGACCCTTCGGCGTCTTCATGGTGTGGCGGCGCCTCGCCTACTTCGGCGACACCCTGGCGCACAGCGCCTTGCTCGGCGTCGCCCTGGGCTTTTTGCTGCATCTCGACCTGACCCTGGCGACGGTCGCGGTCTGCCAGCTGCTCGCCCTGCTGCTCTTTGTCCTGCAACGCCAACGCGAACTGGCCGGCGACACCCTCCTCGGCATCCTCGCCCACGGCTCCCTGGCCCTGGGCCTGGTGGCCCTGGCCTTTTTGCGGGACGTGCGCGTCGATCTCATGGCCTATCTGTTCGGCGACATCCTTGCCGTGAGCCGCGGCGACCTGGCCTGGATTTTCGGCGGCGGCTTGCTCGCCATCAGCGTCCTGGCGGCCATCTGGCGGCCGCTTCTCGCCCTCACCGTGCACGAGGACCTGGCGCGGGTCGACGGGGTCGCCACCGGCCTGGTGCAGTGGCTCTACACCGCGTTGCTGGCCCTCGTGGTCGCGGTGATGATGAAGATCGTCGGCATCGTCCTGGTCACCGCCCTGCTCATCATCCCCGCCGCCGCGGCGCGCCGTCTGGCCCGCTCCCCCGAAGCCATGGCGGCCCTGGCCAGCCTGATCGGCTGCCTAGCGGTGGGCGGCGGCCTTTTCGCTTCCCTGCGCTGGGACACCCCGGCCGGGCCCTCCATCGTCGTCAGCGCCGCCCTGCTGTTCGTGCTCACCCGCGCCCTGCCGCGCAGCCTGGCGCGGGGCTAGAATAATTCCCGCCGAATAATTTTCGCTTTTCATTCGCCCCTTGGCGTGTTACCTGTGTTACAAATATTACAAACTAATCTGAGGACTTTATGAAAACGGTCAATGTTCGAGTTCCCGACGCCGTTGCCGAACGACTCGACCGGCTGGCGGAAAAAACCCATCGCACCAAAAGCTATTATGTCAGGGAGATTCTTGAAAGCCATCTTCACGAGCTCGAGGAAGCCTACCTGGCCCTGGAGCGGCGGAGCGACTCCAACGCCCGCTTCCGCAGCAGCGAAGAGGTGGAGAAACTTCTTGATCTTTGAGGTGCGATGGCACGAGGCGGCCCTCGAGGACTTAAGAGCACTTAAGGACAAGGCCCTGGCGAAAAAAATCATCGCCAAAGTTCGCGATTACCTGGCACAAAACCCTCTATCCCTGGGAAAACCCCTGACCGGGCCGTTCTCGGGACTCTATCGCTATCGCTACGGAAAAATCCGCGTCATCTACGTTCTTGACCAGGAGCTCCGCATTCTTTCCGTACTTCAGGTCGGACAACGCAAAGAGGTTTACCGCAGGTGATTACCTTCTTCATCTTGGGGAGAAGACCATGACCGATGCGACCGCGCACAATCTCGCCTGGGTGCAAGAAATCCTCGAGGATTTCTGGCGCACCGCCCCATCCAACAGCCTGCACTTGCCGGGAGATGAAAAAGCCTGGGAGATGCCGCGCCTGGCCGTGGCGCGCGGCGACGATCCCTGGTTCGCCCGCCTCAAGGAGATGATCGGGCCCTTCTACTGGACGCCCGCGGAGGCCTTCGCCCTGGCCTTTCCCGAAGCGCCGGCCGCCCCCGCGGAACTCAGCGTCCTCAGCTACGTGCTGCCGCAGACCGCCGCCACCCGCCGCGACCAGGCCCAGGAACGGGAGTTGCCCGCCGAGCGCTGGGCGCGCTCGCGCTTCTTCGGCGAGCAGTTCAACTGCGATTTGCGCCTGCACCTGGCGGCGAACCTGAGCGCCGCCGGCTACCCGGCCGTCGCCCCGGAGCGCCTGCCGGGCTTCGATTACCGCCAGTCCGAGGGCTTCGGCCTGGCCTCCAACTGGTCGGAGCGCCACACGGCCTTTGTCGCCGGGCTGGGCACCTTCGGCCTCTCCGACGGCCTCATCACTCCCTGGGGCAAGGCGGTGCGCTTCGGCTCGGTGGTGACGAAACTGGCGCTGCCGGCCAGCGCGCGCCCCTACGGCGAAGATCATCAGGCCTGGTGCCTATGGCATGCGCGCGGCACCTGCGGCGTCTGCGCGCGGCGCTGCCCGGTGGATGCCATCACCACCGCCGCGGGCCATGACAAGAAAAGCTGCCACGCCTACATCCGCGAAGTCACCACCCCCTACACCACGAAGACCTTCGGGACGGGCGCCACGCCCTGCGGCCTGTGCCAGGTCAGGATCCCCTGCGAAGCGCGCGTGCCGCTGTGAGGGCGTGAAAAATGCTCGAGATGCTCGTCGGCATTCTGCGCGAGTGCTGGATGATTTTCGCCGAGGCCGCCCCTTACGTGCTGTTCGGCTTTTTCGCGGCGGGCCTGCTTCAGGCGCTCATCCCGCCCGAGGCGGTGGCGCGCCATCTGGGCGGCAACAACCTGGGCGCGGTGCTCAAGGCCTCGCTGTTCGGCGTGCCCCTGCCCCTGTGCTCCTGCGGCGTGATCCCCGCCGCCATCGGCCTGCGCCGCCAGGGGGCGAGCAAGGGCGCGGCGGCCGCGTTTCTCGTCTCGGTGCCGGAAACCGGCGTTGATTCCATCGCCATCACCTGGGCGCTGCTCGATCCGATCATGACCCTGGTGCGGCCCCTGGCCGCGTTTCTCACCGCTACCGTCACCGGCGTGCTCATCAACCTGCTGCCCGAGGGACCGCCCCTTTCGCCCCCGGCCCCGGCCCAACCGCCGGGCTGCGGCTGACCGGCCAAGGAAGGCGGGAGTTGCCCGCCGCCCGATCAGCCCTCCTTACCCCGGCGCCTGCGCGCCGGGCTGGATTATGCCTTCGGCGAGCTCTTGCGCGATATCGGCAAATGGCTGCTCCTCGGCATCGTCATCGCCGGGGTCATTTCCTACCTGTTGCCCGAGGATTTCTTCCTGCGCTATCTGAGCGGCGAATTTCTCTCGTTGCTCATCATGCTGGGAGTCGGCATTCCCCTCTACATCTGCGCCAGCGCCTCGACGCCCATCGCCGCGGCGCTGGTGCTCAAGGGCCTCTCGCCCGGGGCCGCCCTGGTGTTTCTGCTGGCCGGTCCGGCCACCAACGCCGCCACCCTTACCGTGGTCGGACGGTTCTGGGGACGCGCCGCGACCCTCACCTACCTCGCCTCCATCGCCGTCTGCTCCCTGCTGCTCGGCTGGCTCACCAACCGCGTCTACGCCTGGTCCGGCGCCGACCTCAGCACTTGGGTGCAGGATCTCGGCGAACGCGCCGATTCTCCGCTCATGCTGGCCTCGGCCCTCCTCCTGTTGCTGCTGCTGGCCCGCGCCCAGTGGTTGCGCTCCAAATGAAAAAGGGCAGCACCCCCAAAAGG
>NZ_JAUVWH010000125.1 GCF_030604225.1 Geoalkalibacter sp. | reverse complement strand
CTCTACTGGCAAGCCTGGGCAGACTTTCTGCACAGCCTGCCCGCCGCCTCGCCCAACCCGGCATCGCCTCCCTGAAAAAAAAACGGCCTGGGCGGATAACTCCGACCAGGCCAAAAGCAGTCACGGCAAATTTTCGTCCGGTTCCGAAAAACCGGGTCCCTCCTTCACGTCGTCTAAATTCAAACGTCGGCTCGCACCGGCGCTGAAACAGTTGCGTCCGGCGTAAACAATACTCTTTTCCCAAAATTCTGACCATCAGGAAAAACCTGATTTTTGCCGGAAAAAACCTGAAAATGCGTCAGGAAAAGGAGGAGAAGGGTTGCGGGAGGGCCGGAGTCGACGACCTCAGAGGGTCGTCAGCCCTTCGCGGATGGCGATGCGGGTCAGATCGGAGATGGTTTCGGCGCCGAGTTTCTGCATGAGATTCTGGCGGTGGGATTCGACGGTTTTCTGGCTGAGACTGATGATCTTGGCGATTTCGCGGGCGTTTTTCCCTTCCGCGAGAAGCTGCAGGATTTCCCGTTCACGAGTGGAGAGCCGATCGAGGGGAGAGGTTTCTTCCTGGCTACCCTCCTCGACGAGCAGGGCGTCAAGCACCTTGTCGATGATGTGGGAACTCAGGTACATGCGTCCGGCGGCTACCGCCTCGATGGCTTGGATCAACTCGCCGATGGCCGCTTCCTTGACCATGTAGCCGCGCGCCCCGGCCTTGATGGCGGATACGATGGTCTTGCGATCCTTGTGGCTGGAGAGCACCAGCACCTTGGCGTCGGGATTCTCCGCCAGGATTTGCTGGGTGGCGTCGATACCGTTGAGCAGGGGCATGGACAAATCCATGACCACCACGTCGGGGTTGAGCTCCCGCGCGAGCTTGACGGTGGCGCGCCCGTCGCTCGCGGTGGCGATGATGCGGATGCACTCATGGGGCTCGAACAGGGCCTTGACGCAGTCGTGAAACACCTGGTGATCGTCGGCGAAGAGAACCTTGATGTCCATGTCTGCCTCCAAGGGCTTGAGGGTGTCGGCCTTCACTCGGGAAGCATGACGAAACCCATCTGCCGGCCGGTGTGGCCATGGTCGCGGCGATGGGAAAAGAGCAGTTCGCGATGGCAGCAGGTACACTCGGCGGCCGCCTCGATATGGGGGGGAAGCAAACCGGCGCGCTCCAACTCCAGCTGAGAGCTCTTGCGCAGATCGAGCCGCCACTTGCCCAGGGCCTTCTCCTCGGCGATGGCATCCCAGTCGTGATTGTTGCCCCGAAAGGCCTCGCGCACCGGCCGGTCGACCTCGTACTTGTGGGCGCCGATGCCGGGGCCGATGGCGGCGCGCAGCTGTTCCGGACGGCTGCCGAACAGGGTGCCCAGGGAGCGCACCGCCTTGGTCAGGATGCCCGCCGCGGCGCCGCGCCAGCCGACGTGGATCGTCGCGACGGCCTTGGCGAAGGGATCGAACAGCAGCACGGGGTAGCAGTCGGCCACCAGCACGCCGATCAGAATGCCGGGCTGGTTGGTGATGATCCCGTCGCACTCCACCTGGAGAAAGTGGGACAGGTCGGGATTGGGCTCGTCGAGCACCAGCAGATCGGTGCCGTGCACCTGGCGCGCGGTGAGCAGCAGATGGGGCGGCACCTCGAAGCTGCGCGCCAGGGTCGAGCGGTTGGCCTCGACGTTGTGCAGGGGATCCTCGGTGTTGAAGCCGAGATTGAGGGAATTGAAGGGCGCGCGGCTGACTCCGCCGTTGCGGGTGGTGAAGCCCGCCACCACCTTGGCGTCCAGGGTCCACGCGGGTTGCAGGTAACTGAGCTTGCCTTGACGGGCCAGTTTCATAAAGAACGAGTGTCTCCGGAGAGGATTTTATGGGTG
The DNA here is from genome assembly GCF_030604225.1 of Geoalkalibacter sp. GTDB lineage: Bacteria > Desulfobacterota > Desulfuromonadia > Desulfuromonadales > Geoalkalibacteraceae > Geoalkalibacter. Next base: position 7,267 of record NZ_JAUVWH010000125.1, on the reverse strand, counting down.
CAAGATTAAAGGTTGTCGCGGGGAAGGTCAACCCTGGCTTTCAGCACCCTGGTTTTCAATCAGGTACTTGCCGTCGAGAAAGGAGAGAACCGCCTGAAAATCGGCGGGCGGCGGCGCCTGGCATTCAACCGTTTCGCCCGTTGCCGGATGGACGAAACCGAGCAGTTGCGCATGCAGGGCCTGGCGGCCGAGCTTCTGCACCAAGCGCCGCAGTTCGACATCGCCGAGGGCGTTGGTACGCCCGCTGCTGCCGTAGACCGCATCGCCCACCAGGGGCAGGTTGAGATCGGAGAAATGCACGCGAATCTGGTGGGTGCGGCCGGTTTCCAGGGTCAGTTCGAGCAGCGTCAGGCGGTCGCGGTCGTAGCGCTTGAGCACCCGCCAGCGCGTCACGGCGCGGCGCCCGCGCGGAGCGCGACTACTCATTTTCTTGCGCTCCACGGCATGGCGGCCGATGGGGCGGTCGATCACGCCCTCGTCGTTCTGCACCAGGCCGTGCACCAGCGCCAGATATTGGCGGCGGATGGAATGCACCTTGAACTGCTGGGCGAGATGCTGATGGGCGGCGTCGTTCTTGGTCGCCACCATCACCCCGGAGGTCTCCTTGTCGAGGCGATGCACGATGCCCGGGCGCAACTCGCCGCCGATACCGGCCAGATCGCCGCAGTGGTGCAGCAGGGCGTTGACCAGGGTGCCCTCGGCATGCCCTGCGGCGGGATGCACCACCAGCCCGGCGGGTTTGTTGACGACGATGAGATGGGCGTCCTCGTAGAGCACGTCCAGGGGAATGTCCTGGGCCTGGGGTTCGGCGGGCGCGGGATCGGGCACCTCGACCCGCAAGCTCTCGCCGCCCTTGAGTTTTTCTCCGGCCTTGGTGGCGCGGCCGTCGACGAGAACCCGGCCCTCCTCGATCAGTTTTTTCACCTGGGAACGCGAGAGCTCAGGAAGCTGGTCGGCAAGAAACTGGTCGAGGCGCTGGGCGGCGCTCGGCGCGGGGAAGGTCAGGATATGGGTGATCGGCATTTACCAGATGGCGCTTTCAATTTTTCCCGCCTGCTTGACCATCACGTCGACAATGGCGCGGTCGTAGAGATGATCGCGATGGGTCAGGTCGGGCGAGACTCGGGTGTGGAAATGTTCGCGCCCCTCTTCGAGTTCCTCGGCGAGAACATCGAACAGATTGTCGTTGCGGATGCCGGACGCCACCTTGTCCTGATTATACAGGGCGATGTCCGAGACGATGGCGCGTGCCAGGCGAAAGGCAAGATCGGGATTGTCAACAAGTCTGGGCATATTGCCTCCCCGCGTCGCGCGGTTCCTGAGTCCTCCGCGCGGCAGATAGTGATCGAACAGCCCAAATCTTAACGAAAAGCTTCATTTGTGTCAATTAATTTACCACGTCCCAGGAGTTCAACCCTGGGCCTCACGCAGAAATTGCAGCAGGTTTCGGTGGTCGCCGCGAAAGTCGTACCGATAGCCGCCGCCGAGGCGATCGACCAGCCAGGTATCGACCAGCCAGGTGGGGATGCCGACCTGGCCGGCGGCCAGATCGTGTTCCGTATCGTTGCCCACCATCAGGCACTGCTCCGGCGCGAGATCGAAAGTCTCGAGGATATCGCGGAAGTAGCCGGGATGGGGCTTGCAGAAGCGGGTATTCTCATAGCTGGTGACCAGATGGTAGGGGTAGGCATCCAGCCCGCCCCAGCGCAGCCGCGCCTCGACCAGCTCGCGGGGGAAGACGGGATTGGTGGCGATGACCACCGTCCAGCCCCGCGCGAAGCACAGTTCCAGAATGTCCGGGGCCAATCCCAGGGGTTCGATGAGGGGTTGGAGCCCGCGCATGCCGTCTTGAACGTAAGCACCCAGGCGCTCTTCAAACTGATCCGGCGCAATGCCCAGATGCCGCTCCAGGGCACGCAGGAACAGGGTCTGGTTGGTCTCGGCGGCGCTGTCGTCGTGCAGCAGGGCAAAGGTCGCCTTGATCACCGTGTCGACAAAGCGGGAACGCGGCGCGAAATCGGTGAAATGCCGCGCCAGACCCTGGACATAGGCGGGGATGAAGCTGTTCATCTCGACATGCAGCAGGGTGCCGTCGAGATCGAAGAGCACGGCGCGCAGGCCGGACGGAGATACTGGGGCTTGTGCCGTCATGGGAAGGATCCATTCCTCGCGGTTTGCAACACACAAAGCCCCATCCTAGCAGAGGAACGCCCCCGGAGGAAACGGCCAAGGCACAAAAATACGCGGCGCCCTGACTCATGAGACAATTTTCTTGACGGATATCCGGGGGCACAGTACAAAAAAATTCCAGCTCCGGCGCCGAGGACAAGACCCCATGGACAATATTCGCGATGAAGTCAAGGAACTGCGGATCGGCTTCAAGGTTCGCCGGCTGCGCCAGGAAAAACGCCTGACCCTGCAGGCCCTTTCCGATGCCACCGGCCTCTCCAAGCCGCTCATCTCCCAGATCGAAAACGATCAGGTCATCCCGCCCCTGGCCACCCTGCTGCGCATCTCCAAGGCCCTCAAGGTCGGCCTGCACAGTTTTTTCGAGGAAGAGGGCGACACCGACAAATGCATCCTGGTGCGCGCCGACCAGCGCCGCCGCCTGCAGCGGCGCCACCTGCCCGACCATCCCGCGCCGCCCTACACCTATCATTCCCTCGCCTACGGCCTCAAACACAAGCACATGGAGCCCTTTCTCGTCGAATTCGAGGAGGGCCAGTGGCATGACGAGCTGTTCGTGCGCCACGAGGGCGAGGAATTTCTCTTTCTCCTCAGCGGCGAATTGGAGCTGCACTATGGCGAGCAGGTGCTGGTCATGAAGCCCGGCGACTCGGTCTACTACGACTCCTCCGAACCCCACGGTTACGTGGCCCGCTCGCCGGGGCGCACCCAGGCGGTGGCGGTGCTCTATTCCAAGGAATGAGCATCGAGGTGAGGTTGACAAGGCATCGGCCTCGTCTATAGTTTTTAATTCCTGGGACACAGCGGATTTTTCGGACTTTTGCGACAAGGAGGACAAAGACCATGGCGAAAAAGATTGGTGTCGTTCTGGCCGGCTGCGGCGTCTATGACGGCTCCGAGATCCACGAGGCGGTCATCACCCTGCTGGCCATCGACCGCGCCGGCGCCGAGGCTGTGTGCATGGCGCCCAATGTCGAGCAGCTGCATGTCGTCAACCATCTCAGCGGCGAGGTCGCCGGCGGCGAGAAGCGCAACGTCCTGGTCGAGGCGGCGCGCATCGCCCGCGGCAAGATCCGCGACCTGGCGACGGTCAAGGCGTCCGAGATCGACGCCCTGATCCTGCCCGGCGGCTTCGGCGCGGCCAAGAACCTATGCAATTTCGCCGTCAAGGGCGCCGAGTGCGACGTCAATCCCGATGTGGCGCGCCTGGTGCGCGAGGTGGTGCAGGCGAAAAAGCCCCTTGCCGCGGTGTGCATCGCCCCGGCCCTGGTGGCGCGGGTGCTCGGCAACGACAAGCTCGCCCACAAGCTGACCATCGGCACCGATCCGGGCACCGCCCAGGCCCTGGAAACCATGGGCGCCCAGCACGTCGCCTGCCCGGTGAGCGAATTCGTCGTCGACGAAAAGAACAAGATCGTCTCCACCCCGGCTTACATGCTCGCCGGACGCATCAGCGAGGCTGCCGAGGGCATCGAGAAGACCGTACGGGTGCTGCTGGAAATGGCCTGAGCGCCACGCGCCTCCAGCTTATGGACAAAAGGCGAGCGCCGCGGCGTTCGCCTTTTGTTTACGCCCCTTGCCAGCCTCGGCAAATCGTCTAGAATTGAGAAACGTTTTTTGCCCCGCTCATCCCCAATCCCTATTCTTCAGGAGGACCTGCACCCATGGACAAGTACCGCTGCATCATCTGCGACTACATCTACGACCCCGCCGAAGGCGATCCAGGCAGCGGCATCGCGCCGGGCACCGCCTTTGCCGACCTGCCCGACGACTGGGTCTGCCCGCTGTGCGGCGCCGACAAGAGCAACTTCGAGAAGATCTGAACGGGAGAGACGCCCATGGCCCGAACACCTGTCGTCGACCAGCAGGCGTGCATCAGCTGCAACCTGTGCGTCGACTTGGTTCCCGAAGTCTTTCGCCTGAATGCCGACGGCGTGGCCGAGGTGCATAACGCCACCGGGGCGCCCGAGGACAAGATCCAGGATGCCATCGACAACTGTCCGGTCAACTGCATTGCCTGGGAAGACTGACCGGCCGCCGGGACGCCCGATGTCTCGTTCCACCTTTGAAATCCTGCGGGCCGGCCGGCTCGCCTACGCGGCCGGCCTCGCCTTGCAGGAGCAACTGATCGCGCGGCGCCTGGACGGCGGACCCGACATCCTGGTGCTGCTGGAGCATGAACCGACCATCACCCTGGGGCGCGGCGCCGACGACCGGCATGTGCTGCACGGCGAGGACGAGTTGGCGCGGCACGGCATCGAACTGCACCGCGTGAGTCGCGGCGGCGACGTGACCTGGCACGGACCGGGACAGCTGGTCGCCTATCCCATCGTCCATCTCGACGCCCTGGGGCGCGACCTGCACCTCTACCTGCGCCGCCTTGAAGAAACGATCATCCGCACCCTGGCCCGCTTCGGCGTCGCCGGTGAGCGCCTGAGCGGCAAGACCGGGGTCTGGGTCAAGGGGCGCAAGATCGCCTCCATCGGCGTCGGCGTGCGCCGCTGGGTCGCCTGGCATGGCCTTTCCCTCAACGTCGCGCCGGATCTCGCCGGATTCTCCGCTATCGTCCCCTGCGGGATCAACGGCGTGGCCCTCACCTCCCTGAGCGCGGAATGCGGCCGCGCCCTGGCGCCGGGCGATGTCGAGGACGCCCTGATCGCAAGTTTTGCCGCCACCTTTGCCCTGGAGAATGCCGGCGCCCATGAGCTTGCCCCAGCGATCTAAACCCGACTGGCTCAAGGTGCGCCTGCCCCAGGGGCCGGGCTGGGCGCGCATCGACCGCTATCACCGCGAGCAGGGATTGCATTCGGTGTGCCGCAGCGCCGCCTGCCCCAATCAGGGCGAGTGCTGGAGCCGCGGCACCGCCACCTTCCTGATTCTCGGCAACCTCTGCACCCGCGCCTGCGCCTTCTGCAACGTCCAAACCGGCACGCCCCGGCCTCCCGATACCGACGAACCACGCCGCGTCGCCCTGGCCATCGCTGAACTGGGCCTGCGCCACGCGGTGGTGACCAGCGTCACCCGCGACGATCTGCCCGACGGCGGCGCCGCCCAGTTCGCGCGCCTGGTCGAGGACATCCGCGCCCAGGCCCCGAACTGCCGCATCGAACTGCTGATTCCCGACCTCGCCGGCAACCACGCCGCCCTGGAATTGATCCTCGCCGCCGCGCCCGACGTGCTCGGCCACAATCTCGAAACGGTGCCGCGCCTCTATCCCCAGGCCCGCCAGGGCGCCGACTACCGACGCTCCCTCGACCTGCTCTCCGCCGCTTACCGCCAGGCGCCGGACATTCCGACCAAATCGGGGCTGATGCTCGGGCTGGGCGAAAGCCGCGCGGACATCCTCGCCGTGCTCGCCGACCTGCGCCGCGTCGGCTGCGCCCGGCTCACCCTCGGCCAGTACCTGGCGCCGAGCCGCGCCCATCATCCTGTAATCCGCTACCTGCACCCCGATGAATTCCAGCAGTTGCGCCAGGACGCCCTCGCCCTCGGCTTCGCCCATGTCGAGGCCGGCCCCCTGGTGCGCTCGTCCTATCACGCCGAACACCAGTTCGAGGAGGCCGCCGATGCCCGCAACCTGCAAAAGTCCCCTTGAAACCCTGATTCTCGGCTCCGGCCCGGCGGGCCTCACCGCCGCCATCTACAGCGCCCGCGCCCGCTGCTGCCCCCTGGTCATCCACGGCCGCCAGCCCGGCGGCCAGCTCACCACCACCACCGTCATCGAGAATTATCCCGGCTTTGTCGAAGGCATCGACGGCGGCGAACTGATGGCGCGCATGCAGCAGCAGGCCGAGCGCTTCGGCACCCAGTTTCTCGAAGGCGAGGTGAGTCGCGTCGAGTTGACCAAGACGCCCTTTCGCATCTGGCTGGATGAGGAGTGCTACCAGACCAAGACCCTGATCATCTCCACCGGCGCCTCGCCCAAGATGCTCGGCCTGCCCAACGAATGGGAGCTCTACGGGCGCGGCGTCTCGGTGTGCGCCACCTGCGACGGCTTCTTCTTCAAGGAAAAGGACATTGTCGTGGTGGGCGGCGGCGACACCGCCATGGAAGAGGCCTCCTTCCTCGCCCGCTTTGCCCGGCGCGTCACCGTGGTGCACCGCCGCGACGAGCTGCGCGCCTCGCCGCCCCTGCAGAAGCGCGCCATGGACAATAAAAAGATCGGCTTTCGCTGGAACTCCCAGGTGGTGGCCATTCACGGCGACCAGCAGCGCGGCGTCCACGGCGTGCGCCTGCGCGACGTGCACAGCGGCGCGGAGGAGGATTTCTCCTGCGACGGCCTGTTCATCGCCATTGGCCACACGCCCAACACCGAGCTGTTCAAGGGCCAGTTGCACATGGACCAGGACGGCTACCTCCTCACCAAAAACGGCTGCGAGACCAACATCCCCGGCGTGTTCGCCGCAGGTGACGTGCAGGACCCCAACTTCCGCCAGGCCATCACCGCCGCCGGCTCGGGCTGCATGGCGGCCATGCTCGCCGAGCGCTACCTGGACACTCTGGGGGAGGATTGAACGACAAGGAATGCGGAACGCGGAACGAGGGACGCGAACGGCGCATCTAATTGATTTTGTGAAGACCAAAAACATTCTCATTTCAGGGAGGCTCTCCATGAGCAGCAAAGGCACCATCGGCATTCTTACCGGCGGCGGCGATGTGCCCGGCCTCAATCCGGCCATCCGCGCCATCACCATCCGCGCCCTGCGCGAAGGCTACCGGGTGCTCGGCATCCGCCGCGGCTGGGCGGGGCTGGTCGAACTGATCCCCGAGCGCGACGCCGACAACAGCGAGAACGTCCAAGTCCTGACCAAGGATCTGGTCAACCGCGCCGGGCGCACCGGCGGCACCTTCCTGCACACCTCGCGCACCCGGCCCAGTCATCTGCCCAAATCCAACCTGCCGCCGCACCTGCGCGACAAATACACCGCCGAAATCAACGACGTCACCCCCGATGTGCTGCGCAACATCGAATTTCTCGGCCTCGACTTTCTCATCCCCATCGGCGGCGACGACACCCTGAGCTACGCCCAGCGCCTGCACGAGGAAGGCGTCAAGGTGGTGGCCATCCCCAAGACCATGG
>NZ_JAUVWH010000106.1 GCF_030604225.1 Geoalkalibacter sp. | reverse complement strand
CCCGATGCCGGTGCCGCCGAGGCTTTTGGAATGGGTTCCGCGATAGAAGGGATCGAAAATTCGCTCGGCCTCCTCCGGCGCCACCCCGGGGCCGTGGTCGCGTACGAAGAACCGCCGCCCGCCCTGGGGAGGTTGGTCGATTTCGATGGGGCCGCCCTGGGGACCGGTATAGCGTAGGGCATTGCCGATGAGATTGGCGAGCAGTTCGCTGAGCAGGGTGCGCGGCAGATGCAGGCGCGGCAGGGTGCCGATGCGAATTTCCAGGCCCGCCGCCTCGCGCAGGGAGCGCAGCTCCGGGAGAACCTCGGCGAGGACGGCCGCCAGGGGCACCGGATCCCCAGGGGGATCCAGACGCCCCAAGCGCGCCAGAGTCAGCAGATCCTCCATGAGGTGGAGCATGCGCCGTCCCTGGCTTTGGATCTCACCGAGAACGGTCAGGGCCTGGGCGTCCAGACACTCGGCGTATTGTTCCTGAAGAAACTCGGCATAGCCGATGATAGGCGTCAGGGGCGTGCGCAGGTCATGGGCGACGGTGGCGGCGAAGGACTCAAGCTCGCGATTGGCTTCACGCAGTTGCGCACGCTCTTCCTCAAGCTCGCGGGTGCGCTTGCGCACCTCCTGCTCGCGCTCCAGGGCATGACGCCGCAACTGCTTTTCCAGTTCCGTCATTTGGCTGATATCGACGAAGGACTCGACACCGCCGACCACTTCGCCATCGGCGCCATGCAACAGGTCGACGCTTTTCGCCAGGGTGATGCGTCGTCCGTCACGTCCCCGGATGGTGCAAGTCACCCCCGTCACCGGCTTGGGCACCTTGGAATCAAACAGGCCGCAGCGTCGTCCGCAGGGAATGCCTTCGAGAAAGGAGCAATGCCGTCCCACCGCTTCGGCGGCGGCAAAGCCGGTAATGCGCTCGGCGGCCGAATTCCAGAACACGATATGCTGGCGACGATCGACCAGAAACAAGCCGACCGGCAGGCTTTCCAGCACACCGCGCAAGGAGAGCGCCGAGAGAAAGGAACCGGGATGAACCGCCATCGCTGCCTTTGCCCGCAAAGGGTTCAGAAACTCCGCGAAGCGTGCGTGTCCCCTCCAGACCTTGGGGGCGCGCTCGCTTCAATCCAAGCTGATTCAAGCAAGATTTGCGCCGGAAGTGCCGCGCCCTTGGCGCGGGGCGCGCGCCAGGGCCGCGACCGCGACGCTCGCGGCGCCGGCATCCAACAGGGCGCGCGCGCATTCGGCGACCGTGGCGCCGGTGGTCACCACGTCGTCCACCAACAGGATTCGCCGCCCGGCGACCAGGGCATCGGCGACAAAGGCTTGGCGCAGATTGCGCCGCCGCTCGTCCCGCGACAGACGCTGCTGACTGCCGGTGTCGCGCACCCGCGCCAGGGCGCGGGCCCGCACCGGCGCGTCCAGTTCCCGGGCGAGAACGCGCGCCAGCAGCAAGGCCTGGTTGTAGGTACGCTCCCGCAAGCGGCGCGGATGCAGCGGAACCGCCACCACCATCTCTGGAGCGAAAGCGCGCAACCGCCCACCAACGCGCTGATGAATCAGCTGCCCGAGGGGGCGGTCCAGGTCCAGGCGCCCACCGAATTTGAAGCGATGCACCGCTTCGCGCAGCCCCCCTTCATGCACTCCGGCCGCCGCGACCCACAGAAAGGGCGGTTCATGCCGCTGGCAGGGCTCGCAGAGGTGATCCGTCCCACCGCGGGTAGGATAGGGCAGGGAACAGCGTGGACAACAGGGTGAGGATAAAGGTCGAAACTCTTCGCGGCAAGCCGCGCAAAGTCCCGAAGAGGAGGCAGCGAGCGCACCCAGGGGGCGCTCGCAAACAGGACAGCAGGGCGGCAGGAAGAGCCGTGCCAGACCGCCCGCCTGATTGAGCAGCCAAGTGCCCCAGGCGCCGGCCGAGGCGGGCAAGAACCGGGGCGACAAGTCAGTCCGCCAAAAGGGATTTTCCGGTCATGTCGCCGGGCACGGCCAGTCCCAGGAGCTCAAGCACCGTGGGCGCGAGATCGGCGAGGATGCCCGCGCGCAGCCGCGCGGCGCGGCGTTCGTCATCGACCAGGATCAGGGGCACGGGATTGGAGGTGTGGGCGGTGTGCGCCCCGCCCTGCCCGTCGCTCATCTGCTCGCAGTTGCCATGATCGGCGGTGATGAGCAGCGCGCCGCCCTGCTGCAGGACGGCGTCCACCACCCGCCCCACGCAGGCGTCGACGGTTTCCATGGCCGCCACCGCCGCGGGAAGAATGCCCGTGTGGCCGACCATGTCGCAGTTGGCGTAATTGAGCACGATCAGATCGTAGGTTCCTGCCTGCACCCGGTGCACCACCTCGTCCGTCACCTCGACGGCGCTCATGGCCGGTTTCAGATCATAGGTGGCGACATCGCGGGGCGAGGGGATCAGGCAGCGGTCCTCGCCCGGAAAGGGCTCCTCGTTGCCGCCGTTGAAGAAAAAGGTGACATGGGCGTACTTCTCGGTTTCGGCGATGCGCAGCTGCCGCAGGCCGGCCGCGGCGACGACCTCGCCGAGCAGATTGGTCAGCGTCTCGGGAGCAAAGGCCACGGGCAGCTCAAAGGTGGCGTCGTACTCGGTCATGCACACATAGGCCGCCAACGCCGGATGCCGCCGCCGCGCGAAGCCCGTGAAGGCGGAATCGGTGAAGGCGCGCGTCAGCTCGCGCGCCCGATCGCTGCGGAAATTGAAGAAGATGATGCCGTCGCCGTCCTCCACCGTCCCCACCGGCCGTCCGCCCTGGTGAATCACGCGCGGCTCGACGAATTCATCGCCCTGCTCGGCGCCGTAGGCCGCGCGAATCGCCTCGGCACTGCTCGCGGCCGCCTGACCGACGCCTTCGGTGAGGGCACGATAGGCGCGCTCCACCCGATCCCAGCGGTTATCGCGATCCATGGCGTAATAGCGGCCGATGACGGTGGCGACGCGGCCGCAGCCGATGCCCTCGATCTGGGTTTCCAGCTCAGCCAGATAGTCGCTGCCGCTGCGCGGCGGGGTGTCGCGTCCATCGAGGAAGGCATGCACGCAGACCCGATCGAGACCCTGCTCCTTGGCCAGCCGCAGCAACGCATGGAGATGGGTGTTGTGGGAATGGACGCCGCCGTCGGAGAGCAGGCCCATGAGATGCAGCTTGCCGCCGCCGCGGCGGACCTTGTCCAGGGCGTCGAGCAGCACCGGATTGGTGAAGAAGTCGCCGTCGGTGATGCTCTTGCTGATGCGGGTGAGATCCTGATAAACGATGCGCCCGGCGCCGATATTGAGATGCCCGACTTCCGAGTTGCCCATCTGCCCCTCGGGAAGCCCCACATCCATGCCCGAGGCGCCGATGCGCGTGTGGGGAAATGCGGCGAAGAGTTGATCGAGACGCGGCGAGCGCGCCTTGCATACGGCATTGGCGTCGCACTGGGGATTGATCCCCCAGCCGTCGAGGATCACCAGGGCCACCGGCCGTTTGCGCGCGCCGCTCATGCTCCTAGAGCCCTCCGTGGGGAATCGCGCCGCGATCCAGGGGCGTGATGGAGCCCAGATTGCTGCGGCCGCTCAGCACCAGACTGCCCCAGAGGCCGCAGGCGGTGCAGCGACTGAGCCATTCGGGATAGGTTTCGCCACAGCTTTCGCATTCAAAAGTGACCTGCAGGCGGTTATCCATACCCATGGCCAGGCGGTATTCCTCGAGGGCTTCATCGATGCGACGACGACGACGATGCACCTCGGCGGCGAGAAAATGCACCAGGGGATGGTCGGCGCCGGCGCTTTCCAGGGCGAACACATGCTCGGCGGCTTCCTCCACCAGTTCCAGACGCAGGCAGAGCCGGGCATAATACAGGCGCAGGATCACATCCGTGTCGTTCTGCGCCAGGGCGTTACGGTAGAAAGCAAGCAGGGTGGCGGGATCCTCGGCCTCCAGGTAAAGCTCCTCAAGACGCGCCAGGAAAATGCCGCGCCGCAGGCTGCGGTAGCCTTCCTGCCAGATGCGCGCGGCATCGTCCTTGCGCCCCTGCAGGCGGTTGGCATCGCCCAGGGACACCCGCGCCGGCACGAATTCGCCATCTTGGCGGATCACCTCGGTGAATTCGATCTTGGCCGGTTCGATCTGGCCGGCGGCCAGATCCATGCAGGCGATTTCGTATTTGATGTAGAGCAGCTTCTTCTTTTCCTCGGCAAGCCGCGGGCTGCCCTGGGAGACTTTGATCAGGCGCTTCTGCACGTCCAGCGCCTCGCGCCAGCGACCCTGCTTCACGGCCAGATCGCGCACCCCGCGCAGGGCCTTGCGGTTGTCCTTGTCGATGGTGAGAATTTCGCCGTAGACCTGCTCGGCCTCGGTATCCTGGCCGAGTTCCTCATAGGTTCCGGCCAGCTTGAACAGCACCTCCAGGCTGCGCGGCTCCATTTCGCGGGCCTTGAGCAGCAGGTTGATGCCCTCTTGCGGCTTGCCCTCCTGCAGATTGAGGCTGGCCATGGCGATGAGCGTGTCGCTGCGTCGCGGCTCCTGATCGAGGGCTTTCTGCAGCAGCACCCGCGCCTTTTTCAGATCCCCCGACAGCAGGCGCCCCACCCCTTCGCGATACATGGCGAAATTTTCCCGGGTTTTTTTGTCCTTGCGCTCCTTGCGCCAGTCGCGCATGCGGGTGCTGGTCAGGGCCCAGGAATAGGCGAGCAGACCAAAGATCAGGCCGATGAGAATCGCCCCCACCACCAGCACCACCGGCGAAACGGTAAAGGACTGGTCGCTGAAATAATAAAAAGTGACGGCGTCGGGGTTGAGATAGGCGAAATAAATGAAAAAAACGAGAAACAGAATGACAAGCAGCAGGAAGGACATCAGGGTCATGGCAGTCTCCCCGGGCGCGGGCCCAGATCAGGATCGGATTTCTATTCGCCGAATTTTTCCACCTCGGCTTTGCATTCTACACAATAGCGGGAAAAGGGCCGGACTTCCATGCGTCGCGGCGCGATTTCCTCGCCGCAGCGCAGGCACTCGCCGTATTCGCCTTGGGTGATGCGCTCCAGGGCCGCATCGATGTCGCGAATCAACTGACGCTGGGTTTCGCTGAGATTCATCAGTACATCGCGATTATAGGTGTTGGCGGAGATATCGCCGATGTCGCCGACGCCATCCTGTCCGAGATCGCGGCAGGCCTGCCGGGAATCCTGAACTTCCCGCAGGGTTTCGCTGCGCATTCTGAGCAGCCGCTGGCGCGCCTGCTCGACCTGGTGCTGATCCATGAAAAAACTCCCTTGCGGGGCGCGGGCCCCTCAGCGGTTGTGGTAGGGCTCGTTGCGCACGATGGTCAGGCCGCGGTAGATTTGCTCGAGCAAAAACAGCCGGGCCATCTGATGGGTAAAGGTCATATCCGAGAGGGACAGCAAAAGATCGCCGCGCTGCTTGACCCGGGCAGCCAGCCCGTAAGCCCCGCCGATCAGGAACACCATCTCGGCGGTGGCATGCACCATGTGGTGCTCCAGCAGCCGCGCAAAACCTTCCGAGGTCATGCGCCGCCCGGTTTCATCCAGGGCGACCACGAAAGCTGTCCCGGCGATTTTCGCCAGCAGTCGTTCGGCCTCGAGTTCGCGAATCCGCGCCGGGTCGGGTTTGCTTCCGCCGACCTTTTCCTCCTTGAGCTCCACGACGTCGAGGGGCAGGTAGCGCCGCACCCGCGCCGTGAAATCCTCCACCCCGGCTCGCAGGGCGGCATCGCTCATGCGCCCGACGCACAGCAGCCGGAGCTTCACCGCGCGTCGGCCTTGCGCTCCCAGTGGTACTCGGCGGGGATCTCCAACTCGGGCGCCTCGCGCCACAGCCCGTCCAGATCGTAGAAGTCGCGCACCGTCGGCTGAAACACATGGACCATGACATCGCCGTAGTCGATGAGCACCCAGCGGCCCTCGTTCATGCCTTCCACGGCCAGGGGCAGGCTCTGGTGTTCCTGCTTCAGGCCGAGGCGCACGCCTTCGGCAATGGCCTGTACCTGCCGGTCGGAGCGGCCCGTGGCAATCAGCAGATAATCCGTGAGCGACGAGAGTTTGCGCACGTCCAGAAGACGCACGTCGGACGCTTTTTTTTCCAGGGCATGGGCGGCACAGAGCAGCGCCCGCTTGTCGGATTGCAAAATTCAAGACCTCGCAGAGCCCCGGTAGAGGGCGTGTTGATTGAGATAGGTTTCCACCGCCGCCGGCACCAGGTAGCGTACCGAACGGCCCGCCGCGACCAGCTGGCGGATCCGGGTCGAGGAAATGTCGAGAAACGTTTCTTCGAGAAAAATAACTGAAAATCCCGAGCGGTGCATGAGCCTTTGGGCGGCGCCATCATAACAGAACTGATCCGCCACCGCAACCGGCAGCAACGCCGGGGGCGGCCCGCCGGAGCTGCCCGGCCGGGCCGTCACCACGATATGGCAGAGCTCGAAGAGCCGCGCGTATTCGTACCAGGTCGCGATCTCGCGAAAGGAGTCCATGCCCATGATGAAGAAGAATTCTTCCCCGGGGGACTCCCGGCGCAGGATATCGAGGGTATCCACCGAGTAGCTCTTGCCGCCGCGTCGGTTCTCCAGATCGCTGGCGACAAAGGCGGGATTATCGGCGATGGCCGCCCGCACCATGGCCAGACGATGCCGGAAGACCACCTCGCCGCTTAGGGCCTTGTGCGGCGGAGTCGCCGCCGGAAGAAACAGCACCCGGTCGAGCCCGCAGGCTTCGCGCACCTCCTCGGCGATGCGCAGATGCGCCAGGTGAATGGGATTGAAGGTGCCGCCGAGAATGCCGGTCTTCATAAGGTCACAGGGCGCGGCAGGCTGCGCCCTAGGCGCGGATCTGGCCGTCGCCGAGAACGATGAACTTGCGCGTGGTCAGATCCTCCAGGCCCATGGGTCCGAAGGAATGCAACTTGGTGGTGGAGATGCCGATTTCGGCGCCCAGACCGAACTGGTTGCCGTCGGAAAAACGCGATGAGGCATTGACCATCACCACGCTCGAATTGACCTCGCGCAGAAAGCGCTGGCTGTTGCGATAGTCGCGGGTGAGGATCACCTCGGTGTGCAGCGAGCCGTAGCGGTCAATATGGGCAATGGCCTCGTCGAGATTGTCCACCACCCGCACCGCGAGGATCAGATCGAGAAACTCGGCGCCCCAGTCCTCCTCGGTGGCCGCCTTGACCTCGGGAGCGAACGCGCGGGTGATGGGACAGCCGCGCAGCTCCACGCCCTGGGCGCGCAGCGCCTGGGCGATACGCGGCACGAAGGTTTCGGCGATGTCCTTGTGGATGAGCAGGGTTTCCATGGCGTTGCACACCCCGGGGCGCTGCACCTTGGCGTTGATGCAGATCTTCTCCGCCATTTCGAAATCGGCGCTGGCGTCGACGAAGGTGTGACACACCCCCTTGTAGTGCTTGATCACCGGGATGCGCGAATGCTCGGCGACGAAGCGGATCAAGCCCTCGCCGCCGCGGGGGATGATGAGATCGATGTGCTCCTCGCATTTGAGCAGTTCGAGTACCGCCTGGCGATCAGTGGTGGCAACGATCTGCACCGCCGCCTCAGGCAGGCCGAGCCTCTTCAATTCGGCCTTGAGCACCGCGCCGATGGCGGTGTTGGACCAGATGGCCTCGGAACCACCGCGCAACACCACGGCGTTACCGCTCTTGAGGCACAGGCCGGCGGCGTCGGCGGTGACGTTGGGGCGCGACTCGTAGACGATGCCGATCACCCCCAGGGGAATGCGCACCCGGCCCACCTGAATGCCGGTGGGGCGCCGCCACATGCCCGTCACCTCGCCCACCGGATCCGGCAGGGCGGCCACCTCGCGAAGCCCCTCGGCCATGGCGGCGATGCGCTTTTCATCGAGCACCAGCCGATCGATCATGGCGGGCGCCAGACCGCGTTCACGCGCGGCCGCCAAATCCTTTTCGTTGGCCTCCATGAGCGCCGGCGTCGCCGCTTCGAGGGCGGCGGCCATGCGCAGCAGCAGCTCGTTCTTGACGGCCGTGGACAGATTGGCCAGGGTGCGCGACGCCAGGCGGGCCGCGCGGGCGACTTCAAGCATCTGGTCGGCGATGGTCATGACGTAGTCCTTTCTGCTCGTGCCCCTTGGGATCAGTCCTCGTCCGCCTCGGAAGCGGCGGAGACGACCAGGTTATCGCGATGGATCACCTCGTCCCCGTATTTATAGCCGAGGGTCGCCTCGATCTCGGAACTCTTCTTGCCCATGATGCGCAACAGCTCCATGAGATTATAGCCGATGACCCCCTTGGCGAATTCAACGCCGTCGAGGTCGCAGAGACGCACCGAATCGCCGCGGTCGAAACGGCCCTCGACACCCTTGATGCCCGAGGGCAGCAGGCTCTTGCCGCCCTCCACCAGGGCGCGGCGCGCGCCTTCGTCGACAAAGATCTTGCCGCGCGGCTTCTTGGTGAAGGCGCTCCAGTGTTTCTTGGCGGCCATGCGATCACGCGCCGGCAAGAAGTAGGTGCCGACCTCTTCCCCGGCGAAGGCCCGCTCCAGCATCCCCGGCACGCGGCCGTTGACGATCAGGGTGCCGACCCCGTTGAGGGAGGCGCGGCGCGCCGCCTTGACCTTGGTCGCCATGCCGCCGGTCCCCAGGGCCGAACCTTCGCCTCCGGCCATGGCCTCGATCGCGTCGGTGACGCGCTCGACCAGGGGAATCAGGCGCGCCTCGGGGTGAGTCGCGGGATTGCGGTCGTAGAGCCCGTCCACATCCGAGAGGATCACCAGCAGATCGGCTTCCAGGAGGGTCGTCACCAGGGCGGAGAGGTTGTCGTTGTCGCCGAAGCGGATCTCCTCCACCACCACCGTGTCGTTTTCGTTGATGATCGGCGTCACGCCAAAGTCAAGGAGGGTCAGCAGGGTGTTGCGGGCGTTGAGGTAACGGCGCCGGTTGGCAAGGTCATCGCGGGTCAGCAGCACCTGGGCGGCCAGATAGCCCTGGGATTGAAAGCATTCCTTGTAGGCGCGCATCAGGCGCGGCTGGCCGATGGCGGCCGCGGCCTGCTTGAGGGGGATGGTCTGGGGCCGGCCGCTGATGCCGAGCACACCCTTGCCGGCCGCCACGGCGCCCGAGGAGACGAGGATGATTTCCAGGCCCTGGGCGCGCAGCCGACAGACCTCCTCGCTGATTGCCGCGATACGCGGCAACAGCAGGCCGTCGCCGTTGGAAATGACATTGCTGCCGATCTTGACGACGGCTCGCCGAACCCGCTTGAGAAAATTCTGGCGCATGGCGCAAGCTATCCAAACGACATGAAATTTTGTAAAAAAGAGCCGCTATCTTAGCCGGGCGCCAAGTCCGAGTCAAGGGCGGCATCCGCGGCCGCCTCCGCCGCGGCACGCCTCCGCTCATCCAGTCGGGCGCCCACCGCCGTCACCAGCTCCGCGATGCCCTCGCCGGTCACCGCCGACACGGCGAACACCGCCAGGCCGCGCTCGCGAAAATAAGCGAGATAGCGCGGCAACAGCGCGCGCACCTCGGTAACGTCGATCTTGGTCAGCACCACCATCTGGGGTTTTTGCGCCAGCTCGGCGCTGTAGCGGGCCAGCTCGCGATTGATCAGGTCGAAATGCCCCTCGGGCGTCTGCCCTTCGGGAGTGAGCAGGTCGAGGAGATGCAGGATGAGATCGGTGCGCTCCACGTGGCGCAGAAAGCGCGTCCCCAAGCCCTGGCCTTCCGCGGCGCCCTCGATAAGCCCCGGAATATCAGCCATGACGAAACTCTTGAAGCCGCCGTAGGCGACCACGCCGAGATTGGGCACCAGAGTGGTGAAGGGATAGTCGGCGATTTTCGGCCGCGCCGCCGACACCGCCGCGATCAGCGTCGACTTACCCGCGTTGGGCAGGCCCACCAGTCCAACGTCGGCCAACAGCTTGAGCTCCAGGCGCAAACTGCGTTCCTCGCCGGGGGTGCCGGGCTGGACGTGGCGCGGCGCGCGGTTGGTGCTGGTGGCAAAACGCGCGTTGCCGCGCCCCCCTTGCCCGCCCTTGAGCAGCAAACGCTGCTCGCCGGGGGTGGTCAGGTCGGCGAGCGGTTCGTCGGTTTCCGCGTCATAAACCAGAGTGCCGGGCGGCACGCGAATGATGAGACTTTCGCCGTTTTTCCCGTGCATGTTCTTGCCCATGCCGTGCCCGCCGCGCCCGGCCTTGTAGTGCACCTTGTAGCGAAAATCCATGAGCGTGGAGAGATTGGTGTCCACCAGAAAATAGACATCGCCGCCGTCGCCGCCGTCGCCGCCGTCGGGACCGCCCTTGGGGATGAATTTCTCGCGGCGGAAGGACAGGCAGCCGCGCCCGCCGTCACCGGCCTTCACGTGAATCTTGACTTCGTCGACGAAATGCATGGGATAAATCGTCCTTGGTCCTTGGTCATTTGTCCTTGGCTTCAGACAAAAAAACCGGGCCCTTGAGCTAAGAAAAAAAGCCCGGTGTCCTTTATGCGGAACCGGGCTTCCCTGTTGGATTTTGGTACGGCAATCAGGCGGCGTAGACGCTGATCTTCTTGCGATCGCGGTCCTTGCGCTCGAATTTCACCACGCCGTCGATGAGGGCGAACAGGGTATAGTCCTTGCCCACGCCGACATTGGCGCCCGGGTGAAACGTGGTGCCGCGCTGGCGGACCAGAATCGATCCGGCGGTGACCTGCTCACCACCGAAGCGCTTGACGCCGAGGCGTTTGCCGGCGCTGTCGCGGCCGTTGCGGGAACTGCCGACCCCTTTTTTATGTGCCATGGATCAACCTCCTCAAACCTTAAGCTTCAATGCCCGTGATCTTCAGGCGGGTAATGGGTTGGCGGTGCCCGTTCAACTTGCGCTGGTTCTTGCGCCGTCTCATCTTGAAGACCAGGATCTTCTTGTCCTTGTCCTGCTCGACGATCTGCGCTTTCACCTTGGCGCCCTGCAGCAGAGGTGTTCCGATTCTGACCTCTTCACCGCCGACCATGAGGACTTCGCCGAGCTCGATGGTATCGCCCACCGCGCCCGCGAGCTTCTCGACCTTCACCAGGTCGCCTTCGGAAACTTTGTACTGTTTGCCTCCGGTCTTGATAACCGCGTACATACTGACATTCACCTCGCTCTCGACTGCGTGATATTTTTTCCAGAACGCTGGAACTTATCCCAGAAACCTCCGCCTGTCAAGGAGAAATCAAAACGGAATCTCGTCGTCGGGATTGAAGGGCGGCTCCTCGAAGTCGCTGTAGCTGGGCTCTTTTTTCGGCGCACCGCCGCTCGCCGGGCGACTCTCGCCGCGCGGCGCGAAATCGCCGCGCTGG
>NZ_JAUVWH010000091.1 GCF_030604225.1 Geoalkalibacter sp. | reverse complement strand
TCGGCCACCTCGCCGATGGGCGCATCCTTGTCCTTGTTGATGGCCACCACGAAACCGGATTTCTTCATGCCGGCCAGATGCTGGATGGCCCCGGAAATGCCGCAGGCGACATACAACTTGGGCGCCACGACCTGTCCGGTGCTGCCCACCTGGCGGCTGTGATCGACCCAACCGGCATCGACCACCGGACGACTGGCGCCCATTTCACCCCCCAGGGCCTTGGCCAGGGAGGCGATGAGGGGAACATTTTCCGGTTTGCCGATGCCGCGACCGGCGCTAACGATGATTTCGGCCCGACCGAGGTCGACCTCGCCCTTCTCGGCCGCTTCGTAGCCGACAAAGGACAGCTTGCCCTCAGCCGCGCCCCCGATCTTCTCCACCTGGGGATTGCCCGTCGGCTCGCCGGACAGGTTAAAGGCCCCCGACTGCAAGGTGACCACCGCGATCTTGCTGGTGGGACGGACCTGGCGACGCAGCTTGGCGTTGCAGGCCGGAAGCACAAAGGCGCCGTCGGCATAGTCGACCACCTCGGAGACCTGCGCCGCTTTCAGCGCCAGGGCCAGGCGCGGCGCCAGATCCCAGCCGTAGGAGGAATGGCAAAAAACGATGAGATCGGGATTCTCCCGGGACACGACCTCCCGCAGCAGCTGCGCATGCAGCGCCGGATGGTATTCGCCGCACTCGGCCGCGTCGGCCAGGTAAACCTTGCCGCCAAAACGCGGCAAATCCGCTTCGCTGCCGACGGCGAACAACACCGCCTCGGCCCCGAGTTTTTGCGCGAAGGCGAGGGTTTCATAGGTTCCTTCGAGCAGCTTTCCTTGCCGATATTCACCAACGAGCAGGGCTTTCATGGCGTACCTCCTATTTGAAAACCGTGGTTTTTTCCTTGAGAATGCCGATCAGGCGCCCGGCCAGCTCCGCCGGTTCGCCCTCCAGCACCAGCCCGCCGGCGCGCTTCTCGGGAAAGGACATTTTCTCGGTAACCGCCAGGGCCGCCCCCTGGTGCAGGTCCCCGACGGCGCGGGTGGCGATCTCCTTTTTCTTGGCCTTCATGATGTTGGGCAGGGTGGGATAGCGCGGGGTGTTGAGGCCTAGCTGGCAGGTAAACAGCGCCGGAAGGCTGGTCTTGACCACCGCCTTGAGCCCACCTTCGAGTTCGCGCTTGACTTTGACCCCGCCGTTGTCGCGCTCGAAGGCGACGATGGTGCTCACCGAGGGGATGCCGAGCATCTCGGCCACCAGCACCCCGACCTGGGCGGAGCCGCGATCCTGGGATTGCATGCCGGTGAAAATGATGTCGAAATTCTCATTGCGGGCGTAGGCGGCGATGATGGCCGCGATTTCAAAGGGATCGCGCTCGTGACTCTGCTCGTCGGGCACGTGCACGCCGCGATCTGCACCCATGGCCAGGGCCTTCTTCATCGCCTCCTTGACCCGCTCGGGGCCGATGGAAAACACCACCAGCTCGCCGGTGCCGGCCTGCTCCTTGAGTTGCACCGCCTGCTCGACGGCGTATTCGTCGTACTCGTTCATGCGCCAGGCCAGCGCCGCGGTGTCGTACCAGTTGCCGGCGCCGTTGATCTTGAAACGCGACTCCATGTCGGGAACCTGCTTGATGCAGACGAGAATCTTCATAGCTACCTCCGCTGTCGTTTATTGATTCGCCTTTTCATAAGTCCCATCCCTACAACCTCTCCACCAGAATCTCCGCGATGTCCCTAGGCGCCAGCCGCCCTTCGAGATCGGCGCCCTTAATGCCGTCCTCGAACATGGTAAGGCAGAAGGGACAGTTGGACACCAGCAACGGCGCCCCGGTTTCCGCGGCCATGCGCGCCCGCGCCTCGCTGATGCGGGTACCGAGCTTTTCCTCGGCGAGGATGCGCCCGCCGCCCGCGCCGCAGCAGAAACTCTCGGCCTCGGACTTGGACATCTCGACCACCTGCCCCCCCGCCGCCGCGATGAGGTTGCGCGGCGCGGCGTAAATGTCGTTGTAGCGCCCCAGATAGCAGGAATCGTGATAGGTGCAGGGCAGCGCCTCATCGCTCTTCTCCAGGCGCAGCGCGCCCTGGGCGAGGAGTCCATCCAGAAAGCGGGTGTAATGCTCGACCTCGAGATCAAAGCCCAGATCCCGGTAATCCTTGGCCAGGGTGTTGAAGCAGTGCGGACAGGTGGTCACGACCTTTTTCACCCCGTAGCCCTTGATGGTCTCGATGTTTTCGCCGGCCAGCCCCTGGTAGAGATATTCGTTACCCAGCTTGCGCAGGGGCTCGCCGCAGCACTTTTCCTCGCTGCCGAGAATCCCGACGCGGATGCCCGCCGCCTGGCAAAGCTTGATGAAGGCCGAGGCCACGCGAATGTTGCGCTTGTCGAAGGAGGCGTAGCAGCCCACGAAATAGAGCACGTCGACATCGGCGTCCTCGGCAAGGGTCTTGACGCCGAGCTCTTGCGCCCAATCGCCCCGCCCCGCGAAGGGCATTCCCAGGGGATTGCCGTTGACCTCGGCGTTCTCCGCGGCACCCATCACCTCCTCGCCGGGGAACTCGCCTTCCATGAGCACCAGATTGCGCCGCGCATCGACGATCTTGGGCACATGCTCGATGGCCGCGGGGCAGATCTCCTGGCAGGCGCGGCAGGTGGTGCAGCTCCACAGCTCATCCTTGCCGAGGGATTCAATCAGGGATCGGTCGGGGGCGTTGAAGGCCGTCTCGCCGATCTGGTTGACGATTTTCATGGGCGAGAGGGGCTTGTCGGTGGCGTGCGCCGGGCAGCGGTCCTGGCAGCGCTTGCACTGGGTGCAGGCATCGGCGTCGAACAGATCCTTCCAGGTCAGGTCCGCAATGCGCGCCGCACCGAAACTCTCGACCGACTCGTCCTCGAGGTTCAGGGTCACCAGGGCGCCCTTGGGACGACGGTCGGCAAGGAAGTAGTTGGCGCTGGTGGTCAGAATGTGGCGAAACTTGGTGAAGGGAATCAGGGCGATGAAGCCCAGGGCCAGGGCCAGGTGCAGCCACCAGACCCCGACATGCAGGCTGCGCAGGGCCGGCTCGCCCAGACCCGCCATGCCCTTGGCGAAGACCAGCCCCACGGGCGACCAGGCGGCCAGGGGCGTCCCCAACTCGGTCACCGCCATGCGCGCGCCTTCCAGCACGAAGCCGGTCAGCAGGATGGCGAACAGCAGGCCGTGCATGAGGGCATCGTCGCGCCCCGTTTCCAGGCCCGGCGGGCGCACCACATAACGGCGCACCAGCAGGCCGCCCAGCATCAGAACCGCCACCAGGCCGGCCAGATCGAGAATCAGGGAGAAAAACAGGTAGAAGTTTCCCTTGAGAAAGCGCACCCCGAACAGCGGGTCGGTGAAGTCGGCCTGCACGACGATCAGGCAGGTGCCGATGAACAGCAGGAAAAACCCCCAGAAGAACAACCCATGGGCCGTCCCCGCGCCGGGCACCCGCATCACCTTGACCTGGCCCAGAACCTGCCGAAGCGCGCTGGACGCCCTGAGCCCCGCCTCATCCCGACGATTCTCCGCGCGCCCCAGGCGATAGACCTGAATGCGGCGCCAGAAGCCCCAGGCCAGCACCCCGAACGCCGCCAGGGTCAGAAGGTACATGGGGACGAGAGTTGCCGCTCCCTGACCGATGTTCCAGTAGATTTCCCGTGTCAATTCCATCGCGACTCCTCGTGGCCGTTGAACGGTCGTTTCATGCGCCCCCGGCGGCAGCGCTCTTATCCTCCTAGAGCAAGGCTGATGCCAAACGCCGTTTGAAAATTCCCTATCGGAATTTTAAACAATATCTTCAATGACTTAGAAAGACGGGGGACAAGTCGAACGGGGACCGAGGGCGAAAACGATGCGGCCCTCGGTGTAAACGCAGGTTGTCACACCGGCGCAAAAGGCAAGAAAAAGAGGAGACCGAACGGGAAAAGAGAAAAGCGGAAGGGGTTTTTTCAGAACACTGTTATCAAGCGTGACACGTCTACGTTTGTTGACACGGCCCCCGCGCGGGAAATTTGCGCGGGGGCCGTGATGCGCCTAAACCATGCCGTACTTCTGAAGCTTTTTGTAAAAACCCGGGCGCGAGATGCCAAGCAGACCCGCCGCCTGGAGCTTGTTGCCGTCGACCTGTTGCAAGGCTTTTTCCAGAATCTGCCGCTCCAGCCCTTCCAGGATGTCCTGCAAGGGCCGCCGTCCGACATCGGCGAGAAAGCCCTCGGCCTCGACATAGGGACGCGCCTCGCGCGGCGGCGCCGACAGCTGGCGGATGTGATAGGGCAGATGCTCGCGCCGGATGCTCGGCCCGGTCACCACGTTGAAAGCACTTTCGACGATGTTGCGCAGCTCGCGGATATTGCCGGGATAGTGATAGGCCTTGAGCGCGTCCCAGGCCTCGGGCTCCAACCCCTGGACCTCCAGGCCGAACTCGGCGTTGAAGCTGTCGAGAAAATGGTTGACGATGAAATAAAGATCCTCGGTGCGGTCCCGCAAGGGTGGAATGGACAGGGCCATGACGTTGAGGCGGTAATAGAGATCCTCGCGAAACTTGCCGTCGCGCACCGCTTCTTCGAGTTTAATGTTGGTCGCGGCGATGATGCGCACGTCAACCTTCTTGGCCTGGCTGCTACCCAGGGGCGTGAGTTCGCGCTCCTGCAGGATGCGCAACAGCTTGGCCTGCATGGTCACCGACATGTCGCTGATTTCATCGAGAAAAATCGTGCCGTTGTGCGCCAGCTCGAACTTGCCGACCTGCCCGCCCTTCTTCGCCCCGGTAAAAGCGCCTTCGGCGTAGCCGAACAGCTCGGATTCAAGCAGGTGCTCGGGAATCGCCGCGCAGTTCATCTTGATGAACGGCCCGTTGCGCCGCTTGCTCGCGGCATTGATGCTGTGGGCGAAGAGCTACTTGACGGTGCCGCTCTCGCCGACAAGCAGCACATTGGAGCCGCGCTCGGCCACGCGCAGCAAGGTCTCCTTGAGCGAGCGCATCACCTTGCTGTGGCCGATGATGCTGTTGATGTCGTACTTGAAATCACCGCCCTTGGCGACGCGCGGCGAACCAGCCGGGGCCGGTTCCTGCAACGGCGCGCCCTTGGCCAGCCGCACCCGGTCGTGGACGTCCTGGATCAGCACCTTCCCCAGGGCGCCGATGGCGCGGCCGTCGCGAATCAGCGGATAGCGGCAGGCGATGATCTCGCGGCCGTTGAGAAAATGCGGCCAGCCGACCTCGGCCTTGCCGGTCTTCATGACGATGGGCAGGCGCGAGAGCTTGGAATTGGGATAGGCTTCGAGGATATGCCGGCCGATCATGTCCTGGGTGCGCACACCGAAGATATCGGCCATCGCCTGGTTGACCAGCACGATGATGCCCTCCTCGTCGACGATGATGGTGCCCTCGTAGGCCAGATCCATGATCGGACCCAGGGTCCGCACGATTTCGTGCAGTTCGATGTAGGAGAGATCGTCATGAGCGCGCACCCTGCGGTCGATGGCCAGCACCCCGCCGCGCAGGGCACCGTCCGCCACCTCGGGCACATAGTGGCAGATGAGCTTGCCTGTGGAGACCGAGGCCGGCTGGGACCGGAAACTGACGCCCTTGGCCATCAGGGCGGTGAGATGCCCCAGCTTGACGATATCATCCAGGCGCCGCCCGGTGAGATCCTTGCCGTCGAGCCCGAGAATGGCCTGCCCGACATCGTTCGCGGCGCGAATGCGCTGATCCTGATCCAGCGCCAGCACCCACCAGTCCCGTTGGCCCAGCAAGGCCTTCAGGTCGAATTCGGTACGACTGACCATTTGTACAAATTCCATCCACGACTCCCCAAATAGCCCGAAACTGTAAACCGGAAGAACAGCTGTCAACGCAGGCGACATGCGCCTGGCGGCAGCGACCCCTTCCGGCCCCCTAAACAACGGCCCCAATGTAAACAAAACGAGACAGTCAAATCAAGTAAAACATTTTTTTTCTGATTAAAGCCCTCAAGAGAAGCATTTTTTACAAGCATTTTCAACACAATTGCCATTATCGCCGAGAAAGGCACAGGCCTTGGCACGGCAGTTGCTAAAACGTTGTTTCCAAACATAAGCGACTTTCGGCCGGCCCCGCCGGATCCAGCCGAACCCAGCAAGGAGAGAGCGCCATGGAAGCCGCCGCCTATCAGGCCCAGAACCCCATCCGCTTCGTCACCGCCACGAGCCTCTTCGACGGCCACGACGTGTCCATCAACATCATGCGCCGCCTGCTGCAGGACTCGGGCGCCGAGGTCGTCCACCTGGGACACAACCGCTCGGCCGAGGAGATCGTCACCGCGGCGATCCACGAAGACGCCCAGGGGATCGCCGTCAGCTCCTACCAGGGCGGACACCTCGAATTTTTCAAGTACCTGCACGATCTGCTGCGGGAGCGTGACGCCGGGCACATCAAGATTTTCGGCGGCGGCGGCGGAGTCATCATCCCCAAGGAGATCGACGAACTGCACAGCTACGGCATCTGCAAGATTTTCTCGCCCGAGGATGGACGCAAGATGGGTCTGCAGGGCATGATCAACTTCAAGCTCAGGGAATGCGATTTTCCCACGCCTCGGTCGGTCCGCGACGATCTGGTCGCCATCGCGGAGAAGCGCCCCCAGGCCATCGCGCGGCTGATTTCCCTGGCCGAGGCGCGGCTGCGGGAAAAGTCGCCGGCGACCGAGGAGCTTTTCGCGCAGCTCTCGGCTCGGGCGCAGGATGTTCCGGTGCTGGGGATCACCGGTACCGGCGGCGCGGGCAAGAGCTCGCTCACCGACGAACTGGTGCGGCGCTTCCTGCGCGATTTCCCCGACAAGCATCTGGCGATCCTCTCCGTCGACCCGACCCGCCAGCGTACCGGCGGGGCGCTCCTCGGCGACCGCATCCGCATGAACGCCATCGACTCGCCGCGGGTCTACATGCGCTCGCTGGCCACCCGCCAGTCGCGCAGCGAGCTCTCGGCGGCGATCCACGACGCCCTGTGCGTGCTCAAGGCCGCGGCCTTCGATCTGATCATCGTCGAGACCAGCGGCATCGGTCAGGGCGACGCCGCCATCGTCGAGGTCTGCGACGTCTCGCTTTACGTGATGACCAGCGAGTTCGGGGCGCCGACGCAGCTGGAAAAGATCGACATGCTCGATTTCGCCGACCTGGTGGCCCTCAACAAGATGGAGAAGAAGGGAGCCGAGGATGCCTTGCGCAATGTGCGCAAGCAAGTGCGCCGTAACCGCCGCCTCTTCGACGCGCCCGATGAAGAAATCCCGGTGTTCGGCACCATCGCCAGCACTTTCAACGATCCGGGCACCAACGTGCTCTATCGGGCCCTGATCGACAAGATCAGCGCGAAAAAGGGAACAGCCTGGCACTCCTCACTGACCCTGGTTCAGGGCGAAAGCCGCCGCCGGCACATCATTCCGCCCGAGCAGGCCGGCTATCTCGCCGAGATCGCCCGCACCTCCCGCGCCTATCGCCAACAGACCGAGGAGCAAAGCCGCGCGGCGCGGCAACTGTTTCAGATTCAGGGAACCCGCGAGCTGCTGCAATGCCGGCCGCGCGCCCTCGGCGCCCAGGCGGCGTCCGGCGCCGCCCTCCCCGGCGCCGAGGCGCTCGACGCGACCCTCGCGGCCCTGATGCAGAGTTGTGAGGAACACCTTTTGCCGGAAACGAAAAAAACCCTCGCCGCCTGGCCGGAGCTGAAAAAGGCCTACCGCGAGCCCGTCATGGTCACCAAGGTGCGCGACAAGGAAATTCGCACCGAAACCTTCACCACCTCCCTCTCGGGCACCCGCATCCCCAAGATCTGCCTGCCGGATTACGAGGACTGGGGGGAGATCGTCAAGTGGACGCGCAAGGAGAACCTGCCGGGCTTCTTCCCCTACACCGCCGGGCTCTTCCCCTTCAAGCGCACCGCCGAGGACCCCAAGCGCCAGTTCGCCGGAGAAGGAACGCCCGAGCGCACCAACCGCCGCTTTCACTACCTGACCAAGGATGATCCGGCCAAACGCCTCTCCACCGCCTTCGACAGCGTCACCCTCTATGGCGAGGACCCCGACGAGCGCCCGGACATCTACGGCAAGGTGGGCGAAAGCGGGGTCTCCATCTGCACCCAGGACGACATGGACAAGCTCTTCGCCGGCTTCGACCTGTGCGACCCCATGACCAGCGTGTCGATGACGGTCAACGGCCCGGCGCCGATCCTGCTGGCCATGTTCTTCAACACCGCCATCCGCCAGCAGCTCGACGCGTTCCGCCGCGAGCAGGGGCGCGTGCCCTCCGCGGACGAAGAGCGCGAAATCCGCGCCTGCACCCTGCAGACGGTGCGCGGCACGGTGCAGGCCGACATCCTCAAGGAGGATCAGGGGCAGAACACCTGCATCTTTTCCACCGAGTTCGCCCTGAAGATGATGGGCGACATCCAGCAATTCTTCATCAGCGAGAAGGTGCGCAACTACTACTCGGTGTCCATCAGCGGCTACCACATCGCCGAGGCCGGCGCCAATCCGATTTCCCAGCTCGCCTTCACCCTGGCCAACGGCTTCACCTTCATCGAGTACTACCTCTCACGCGGCATGCACATCGACGACTTCGCCCCCAACCTCTCGTTTTTCTTCAGCAACGGCCTCGATCCCGAGTACACCGTCATCGGCCGGGTGGCGCGGCGCATCTGGTCGGTGGTGCTCAGGAATAAGTACGGCGCCAACGCGCGCAGCCAGATGCTCAAGTACCACATCCAGACCTCGGGACGCTCCCTGCACGCCCAGGAGATGGACTTCAACGACATCCGCACCACGTTGCAGGCGCTCATGGCGATCTACGACAACTGCAACTCCCTGCACACCAACGCCTACGACGAGGCGGTCACCACCCCCACGGAGGAATCGGTGCGCCGCGCCATGGCCATTCAGATGATCATCACCAAGGAGCTGGGGCTGGCCAAAAACGAAAACCCCCTGCAGGGGGCCTTCATCATCGACGAACTCACCGATCTGGTGGAGGAGGCGGTGCTGGCCGAATTCGAGCGCATCAACGAGCGCGGCGGGGTGCTCGGCGCCATGGAGACCCAGTACCAGCGCAGCAAGATCCAGGAAGAGTCGATGCTCTACGAGCACCTCAAGCACTCAGGCGAATTGCCCATCATCGGCGTCAACACCTACCTCAACCCCCGCGCCGACGAGGAAGGCTACCGCATCCCCGGCGAACTGGCCCGCGCCACCAAGGAAGAAAAAGAGCAACAGATCGCCAACCTGCGCGCCTTTCAGCGGCAGCACCGCGAAGCGGCGCCCAAACTCCTCAAGCGCCTTCAGCAGGTCGCCGAGCGGGGGGAGAACATCTTCGCCGAACTGATGAACACCGTGCAGGTCGCCTCCCTGGGACAGATCAGCGCGGCCCTCTACGAGGTCGGCGGCCAGTACCGGCGCAACATGTAGAAAATCCCCCTTGATCCCCCTTTGCCAAAGGGGGAAAAAGCAGCCTCTGCGAAAATTGTGAGCTCAATGAACCGCCGCCGCCCCCTTTGCCAAAGGGAAAAAGACAACCTCCCCCCTTTGACAAAGGGGGGCCGGGGGGGATTTCAAAACGACAAGGAGAAGCGAATGGCCATCCAGCAGGAATGCGCGCGCCGCATCCGCCAGCTCCAAACCCAGCTTGAAAAACGCGATCTCGACGGGGCGCTCCTGGTCTATCCCATCGACATCTATTATTTTTCCGGCACCCGCCCCAATGCTTTGCTGTGGATTCCAACGGCGGGCGACCCGGTGTTGCTGGTGCGCAAAAGCCTCTCGCGCGCCCTGGCCGAGAGCGCCGTCGCCGACGTCCGCCCCTTTCCGCCCAGCCGTGAACTGCCCAGCCTGCTGGGCGCGGCGCGGCGCGTCGGTCTGACCTTCGATGTCCTGCCCGTCCAGCAGCTGCACTTTTTCAACAAGGTGCTTCCGGGCATCGAATTCGTCGACATCAGCGCCGCCAACCGCGAACTGCGCTCGATCAAATCCGCCTGGGAAATGGAGAAGTTGAAAGAGAGCGGCGCGCGGCTCTGCGCGGTCTTCGCCCAAATTCCTGAATTTCTGCGGCCGGGCATGCGCGAACTCGACCTGGCCGCCGAAATTGAGTATCGGGCGCGCAAGCAAGGCTGCGAAGGCTATGTGCGCCTGCGCGCCTTCCACCAGGAACTCTTTCACGGCATCGCCGCCGCTGGTGAGAGCGCGGCCCGGTCGGGCTTTTTCGATGGGCCCGCCACCGGCAGCGGACTCTCCAGCGCCGCCGCCCACGGCGCCTCCGCCGCCCCCATCGCCCGGGATGTGCCGATCCTGGTTGATTACACCGGGGTCTTCGAGGGTTATATCGTCGACATGACCCGCATGTTCGTGCTCGGCGAGTTGCTCCCCGAGATGCGCAAGGCCTTCGACGTGGCCCTGGAGATTCAGGATTACCTGACGGAAAACCTGCGCCCCGGACAGGACTGCGCCGAGTTGTTCGCCGGCTCCGTCGCCCTGGCCGAAGCCGCCGGCCTCGGAAGCCACTTCATGGGCGCGCCCGGCGAGCAGGCCAAGTTCGTCGGCCACGGCGTCGGACTGGAACTCGACGAGCTGCCGATCCTCGCCCAAGGCTTCCAGGTGCCCCTGCACCTGGGACAAACGGTGGCCATTGAACCCAAATTCACCTTTCCCGGCAAGGGCGTGATCGGCATCGAAAACACCTTTGCCGTCGGTCCTGAGGGCGGCATGCGCCTGACCCGTCTGTCCGACGACCTGGTGCAGGTCTAGGAGATGGACGCGATGAAGAAAAAACCGTCCGTGCTGTTTGAGCCGACCCGCATCCGGGGGCTGGAATTAAACAACCGCCTGGTGCGCTCTGCGACCTGGGAGGGGATGTGCGACGCCGAGGGGCGGCCGACCCCGGCCTTGCGGGATTATTACCGCGACTTGGCCGAAGGCGGGGTCGGCCTGATCATCAGCGGCTTCGCCTTTGTCGCCGTCGAGGGCAAGCCCCTGCCGGGAGCCCTGGGATTGCACCGGGACGATTTCGCGCAGGACCTGCGGGCGCTCACGACCGCCGTGCATCAGGCCGGCGGCGTCCTCTGCGCGCAACTGGCGCACGCCGGGGGCCAAACCCGCCCCGCTCTGTGCGGCGGCACGCCCCTCGCGCCCTCGGCCGTCGCCGCCGCCCAGTATCAACCCGAAACCCCGGCGGCCATGAGCGGCGCCGACATTCAGCGCACCATCGCGGCCTTTGCCGACGCCGCCCGGCGCGCCCGAGAGTGCGGCTTCGACGCCGTGCAGCTGCATGCCGCCCACGGCTATCTCATCAACCAGTTTCTTTCGCCCCACACCAACCGGCGCGACGACGGTTACGGCGGCAGACTGGACAACCGCGCGCGCTTTCTGCTCAGCACCTACCGCGCGGTACGCGCGGCGGTGGGCGATGACTACCCCATCCTGGTCAAGCTGACCGGCAGCGACCATCTGCCCGAAGGGCTTGGCGAGAAAGAAGCCGTGCGCGTCGCCCAGGCCCTCGACGCCCTGGGCATCGACGCCATCGAGGTCAGCAGCGGCACGCCCGCCTCGGGCAAGCTGACGCCGCTGCGCCGCAACATCCTCGCGCCGGACCAAGAGGCCTACAACCTCTCCCAGGCACGGGACATCAAGGCCGCCGTGCGCTGCCCGGTGATGGTGGTCGGCGGCATCCGCGGCCCGGACCGCGCGGCGGCGATCCTCCGCGACGGCGACGCCGACTACCTCTGCCTGAGCCGCCCCCTGATCCGCGAACCCGGACTGCCGCGCCGCTGGCGCGCCACGGACAATCCGGTCGCCAGCGACTGCACCTCGTGCAACCGCTGCTTCAAGGCCGCCCTCAAGGGCCGCCTGGAATGCCTCAAGGCGAATGGCGCTTGACAGCCCCCCACCGCCTTGATAAAACGTGCAAAATTTGCAAACGGCCGGTGCCGCGCTTCAGGGCGCGGAGAATAGGGAAGAGGGTGCGAATCCCTCGCTGACCCGCAACTGTAACAGGCGATGAAAGCCGCACGACGCCACTGGGGCGACCCGGGAAGGCGCGGCGAGTAAGACGACCCTGAAGCCAGGAGACCTGCCAGTCCGTTGCTTTGGGAACCTCCGTGGAACGAGGGGCCGAAGCCGGATTGCGCCTCCTTTGTCGCAGCAAGTTCGAGCCTCTGCCCTTCCCCCGGCAGAGGCTTTTTCATTTTCGAACCCGACAAGGAGACCGCAGCATGCCGACCCAGATCGAACGGGCCCGCCAGGGCCAGATCACCCCGCAGATGGCAGCCATCGCCGCCGAGGAACAACTGAGCCCCGACCTCATCCGCCGGCGCGTCGCCGAGGGCCAGATCGTCATTCCCTGGAATCTCAACCGCAAACCCGCGCGGGTGGCGGGCATCGGCAAGGGCCTGCGCACCAAGGTCAACGCCAGCATCGGCACCTCCTCCGACATCATCGACTACGGCGCCGAGGTCCGCAAAGCCCTGGCCGCCCAGGAGGCGGGCGCCGACACCCTCATGGAACTCTCCGTCGGCGGCGACCTCGACCGGGTGCGCCGCGAGGTTCTGGCCGCCGTCGATCTGCCCGTGGGCAACGTGCCCCTCTATCAGGCGTTTTGCGAGGCGGCGCGGCGCTACGGCGACCCGAACAAGCTCGACGCGGAGTTGCTCTTCGATCTCATCGAGCGCCAGTGCGCCGACGGCCTGTCCTTCATGGCGGTGCACTGCGGCATCAACCTCTACACCATCGAGCGGCTGCGCAAACAGGGATATCGATACGGCGGCCTGGTCTCCAAGGGCGGGGTGAGCATGGTCGCCTGGATGCTGGCCAACGGTCGGGAGAATCCCCTCTACGAGCAGTTCGACCGGGTGGTGGGCATCCTCAAGAAGTACGACGTGGTGCTCTCCCTGGGCAACGGGCTGCGCGCCGGGGCCATCCACGACAGCTCGGATCGCGCCCAGATCCAGGAGTTGCTCATCAATTGCGAACTGGCCGAACTCGGCCGCGAGATGGGCTGCCAGATGCTCGTCGAAGGCCCGGGGCACGTGCCCCTCGATGAAGTGGCGGGCAACATCCAGTTGCAAAAGCGCATGAGCGGCGGCGCGCCCTATTACATGCTCGGCCCCATCGCCACCGACGTCGCCCCCGGCTTCGACCACATCACCGCCGCCATCGGCGCCGCCCAGTCGAGCAGCCACGGCGCCGACCTGATCTGCTACATCACCCCCGCCGAGCATCTTGCCCTGCCCAACGAGGAGGACGTGCGCCAGGGCGTCAAGGCCGCGAAAATCGCCGCCTACATCGGCGACATGAACAAGTACCCCGAGCGCGGCCGCGAGCGCGACAAGGCCATGTCCAAGGCGCGCCGCGACCTCGACTGGGAGGCGCAGTTCCGCCTCGCCCTCTACCCCGAGGACGCCCGCGCCATCCGCGCCGACCGCGCCCCGCAAGACGAAGCCACCTGCACCATGTGCGGGGATTTCTGCGCCTCGCGCGGCGCCGGCAAATTGTTCGCGGGGGATTTGCGGGGGGATAAG
>NZ_JAUVWH010000198.1 GCF_030604225.1 Geoalkalibacter sp. | reverse complement strand
CTGGCCATGGGTTTGGCCCTGCGCGGCATACGCGGCGACGAGCAGCGCCGCCGCATCGAGCAGAGCCTGGAGGCCGTGGGCCTGAGCGCGTTCGCGAAGCGCCGGGCGCGGGAACTCTCCGGCGGAGAAACCCGGCGCGTGGCCCTGGCCCGCGCCCTGGCCCTGCGGCCCGAGGTGCTGCTGCTTGACGAACCCACCGCCAATCTCGACCGCGAAACCGTCGCCACCTTCGAGGCGGTCATTCAATCCCTGCCGGCACTGGGGATCACCCTGGTCATGTCCAGTCACGACCCCGGCCAGCCGCGCCGTCTGGGCGGCGAATTGCTGCGATTGGGCGGCGGACGGTTGTTGCCGGTGAAGAAGTGGGTGGAGGGAGCGGGGCTGGAGGTGCTGCGCTGAGAAGGGGGGATCTCTTCTCCCGCGCCGATTGACTTCCCTGGATGTTCTGCTTAATTAAAGACGAAAACAGGCCGATCCTGCACTGGGGCAGTTTTGCACTGTTTTTTCTTGCCAAGGAGAGCGCCATGGGATTTTTCAAGACGATTCTGGAGAAGCTCGGTTTCGGCAGTGCCGCTGCCTCTGCTCAGGCCGCCGCGCCCACCGCATCGGCCGCCCCGCCCTCGGGAGCAACCACCGCCGCGGCACCCAAGGCGGTGCCCCTGGTCGATGTCGTGAGCAAGCTGGAGCAGCGCGCCGCGAAAAACCCGCAGAAACTCAACTGGAAGACCTCCATCGTCGATCTGCTCAAGCTCCTGGAGATCGACAGCAGCCTCGCCGCGCGCAAGGAACTGGCCGCTGAATTGGGCTGTCCGGCGGAATTCATGGGGGATTCGGCGAAAATGAATGTCTGGCTGCACAAGACGGTGCTCGCCCGCCTCGCCGCCAACGGCGGCAACGTGCCCGCGGAGCTGCTGAATTGAGGCGACCGCGCAACCCTTCACGCCAAGGAGCCAGACGATGCAGATCACCGATATTCTCGCCCAGATGGGCGGCCTTCAATCCATGGCGCGCGAACTGGGCGTCAGCGAAAGCCAGGCGGCCAGCGGCGTCGAGGCTCTGGCGCCGGCCCTTCTCGGCGGGTTCAAGAAACAGGTCCAGACCCGTCCGGACGGCCTCGACGGACTGGGCCGCCTGCTGGGGCAGCTCGGTGGCGGCGACCTCCTGGACGACGTGCTGGCGCCGCGACCGACCGACACGAACCGGGGCAACGAAGTCCTGAGCCAGATTTTCGGCTCCAAGGAGGTTAGTCGTACCGTCGCCCAGAATGCGGCTGAACGCTCGGGCCTCGATACCTCCCTGCTCAAGAAGATGCTGCCGATGCTGGCCATGGCGGTGGCGGGCTACATGGGCAAGCAGCGCGAAGCGAGTGCCCCGGAACCAACGGCACCCGCCGGCGGCGGGCTCGCCGGCCTGCTGGGAGGGCTGCTGGGCGGCCAGGGACCGGCGAGAAAGGCCGGCGCACCTGGACTCGCCTCCATGCTCGATCTCAACGGCGATGGCAACCCGCTGGACGACATCCTGCGCATGGCCGGCAAACTCATGCGGTGAGAGGGCACCAGGCAAAGAGGGTTTCCCGCAAACCAAAACAGGGACAGGCTGGTTTTTCCGGAGGAAAATCAGCCTGTCCCTGTTTTTTTTCAGCGTTTCAGCAGGCGCGCATCGAACAGGTAGGGGCGCTCATCGATGATTTTGAGATGGTGAAATTCCGGATGGCGCGGGTTGACCAGGGCGTTCATTTCCTCGCCGAAGGGAAGCACCGCCGAAGGAACCCGCAGGACCAGGAACTGGTTCTGCTCCGCCCATTTTCTGCCGAGTTCGGCCAACACGGCGGGGGCAGGATTGCCGTTCCAGCCCGGGGGCAACTCTTCGGGACGGATATGCGTGCTTGCCACCGTATCAGGCAGTTCGAAGGTGATCAGCATTCGGCTGATCGGTCCTTCGTTTGCCGAGGCGTGGACGAGCGACTCAAGGACGGCAAGGGAGCGCGTCGTCGCCGTATAGAGGACGGGAATACCCTTGGGGTTCCAGCGCGCACCATAGAGCCTTGCGCCTTCGCCGCTGGTATCACGAGCAAATTTTTCCGGTGCGACGCGAAACAGCCGCATCAGGCGGCAAGCCCGTGCTCAATCCGCCCCAATTCATCCATGACCATCTCAACACCGGTGTAGGTATCGAGCAGGGACATGGGCGTAACCTGTCCCAAGGGTATGCTTGGTGTCTGCAACCAGCGCCGCGCCCGATCACTGTCCTCCATGACCTCCCGGCAGCGCGCGAACACGCGGGCGATCTGCAGCAGATGGTCGGAGATGTCGCGGTCGAGTTTCTGCTTTTCTTTCTGGTAGCGCTGCAAGGTGCGCGCGGTGACCGGAAGGTATTGGGCCAGTTGATTGGTGGAGAGATCCAGCGCTTCGGCAACCTTGGCGAGGCTCTGGTAGGGCAGGCCGCGCCGCACGGCGTCGACCATTTCGACGGGGGAATCCCCGAGGTCTTTCACGCCAAGGATCTCCCCTACAGGCAGGGTCGTGGTTTGTGGCAGCATGGCGGCCTCCTGCGAAAAGCGTTTACGCATATTGTCGCCAAGAGAACGACATTTGTCAATCAAGGGAGGGGCGTGATCAAGGGAAAAATCGCCCAATTGGATTGCGCTTCATCCGGCGCTCTACTGCTTGCGAGCCCCCTTGCCCTTGCCCCCGCCCGTCTTCTCCTGAAGGCGGACGCCTCCTGCCTCCATCTCGACCAGCCCCGCCTTGTACAGCCCGCCCAAAGCCTTTTTGAAAGCCTTTTTGCTCAGCCCCAGAACTCGCTGAATCTCTTCGGGCGGGCTTTGGTCGTGGAGGGGCAGAAATCCCTGGGCGCGCAGGGCGTCGAGCAGCACCTCGCGATCCTCGCGGGCGCCTGCCGCGCCGCCACGGCGCAGGCTGACATCGACCTTGCCGTCGTCGCGCAGAGCGCGCACGTACGCCTTGAAGCGCTGGCCGCGTTTCATGCCGGGGCGGATTTCATCCTGATAGAGCAGCGCGGGGAACAGGTCATTGACGATGACCTTGACGCCGAGGTCGGTGAACTCCCAGAGCAGGATTTCCACCTCCTCGCCGAGGCGCAGCTCCG
>NZ_JAUVWH010000110.1 GCF_030604225.1 Geoalkalibacter sp. | reverse complement strand
GGCCGGGCAAGCCGGGATTCGCCGATGAAATCGAGGAACTGGCGCGGCGCCTCGACGTGGGCTCCATCATGCCGGTGTCGGAAGCCTATCACAATGCCCTGATCTCGGTGCGCGAACGCTTCGAGCCCGACATCCATCTGTTTTCTCCCAGCCGCGAGCTGTTCGACAAATCCACGGACAAGGATTATCTGCAAAATCTCTGCGTGGAGTTGGGCATTCCCGTGGCCAAGGGCATGAGGCTCGATGAGCTGATGGAGCAGCATGGCGGCGAGGCCCTGGCGTTTCCCCTGGTGCTGCGCACCCGGCGGCAGAACATCGACGCCGGCAAGGTGCCCCTGAAGGCCGCCTACGCGGAAAATCGCGCGCAGTTGGATGGCTGGTACGAGAAATTCAAGGATTTCGCCGACAACGTCATCGTGCAGGAATATCACCCCGGCGCCGAGGAGCACGTGCAGATCCTCATGCACGACGGCGAGCCCTTCGCCACCGGCGACTACATCGGCGAGCACCACATGCCCCTGGCGGGCGGGGTGACGGTGCAGCGCATCAGCTGCCATCACCAGGCGGTCATCGACGACACGGTGAAGCTGCTCAAGGCCCTGGGGTGGCAGGGCATCGCCGGAGTGCAGTTCCATTACGACCCCGAGAGTGCCAAGTATATCTTTTTAGAGATTAACCCGCGCTTCAGCGGCGGTCTGCCGACGGTGGTCATGGCCGGTTTCGAAGCATCCTTTTTGTTGTGGCAGAGTCATTTCGAGCCGGACAAGATGCGCAAGAAAACCTACCGCGTCGGCCTGCGCACGCGCATCCTGGGCGGCGACGCCAACTGGCTGCTGGGCCATCTGCGCCGCGACCTGTTGCCGCCGGGGCAGAAGCATCTCAGCCCCGTCAAGGCGATTGTCACCTTTTTGTGGAACTGTGGCCCCTGGACCAAGGACGATTCGTTTCTCTGGTCGGATCTCAAGCCGTTTTTCGTGGATCTGAAGCTGATGGTCAAGAAGCTGGGCGCGCGCGGGCATGACATCATCGGGCATCCGGGTGCTTAAGCTTTTTGTGTCCCTGAGCGTTTACGCCTATGCCTTGGCGGTTGTCGGGGTGTATGCCCTCATGTATTTCAGCGGGGATCGCTGGTGGTTCGGCACTGTATTGCTGTATGGGCCGCGCTGGATCTATTTCTTTCCGCTGGTCGTGCTGGTGCCCCTGGCGCTCTTGTGGTATCGCCGCGGATTGTGGATGTTGGCGGTGGTTGCCCTGGTGATCGCCTGGCCGATGATGGGGTTCAACCTGACCAAGTCGCCCTTGGTATCTTCAGAACCCGCCGATTTGCGCGTCCTGACTTACAATATCAAGCGCTGGGAAGTCACGGCCGATGAGTTTGCCGGACTGCTCGACGAGGTTCAGGCCGATCTCGCCGTTGTTCAGGAAATCGCCCCGCGACGTTTCAACTTGCCGCCGCAGTGGCATGTCAAACGGGCCGGGGAAAGCTTGCTGGTGTCGCGCTATCCGATTGTTCGCTGCGACATTTCAAAACGCGAACCGCAGGTCAATGGTATCTATTGTGTGCTTGAAACGCCTCGGGGGCCTCTTGGCTTTGCCTGCGTGGACATCCTGACGCCGCGTCGAGCCCTGGATAAGGTGCTGGACGAAACAACGATTTTTGATCTGTCGCAGATCGAAGCGACACAGAAGATGATCGAGGATCGCTGGTATGAATCCAGCGGCCTCTACGCCTGGATCGCTTCGTTTCCCGAGGAGAATAAAATCATCGCCGGGGATTTCAATCTGACGGTGGACAGCCCGATTTATCGGCGGATCTGGTCAAGCTACGCCAATGCCTTCGGCCGGAGCGGATTCGGCTATGGCTACACCAAGTTCACCAAAATCAATCGGTTTCGCTACTCGGCGCGCATCGACCATATCCTCTCGACTCCGGGAGTCAAGCCCGTGCGCGCCTGGGTGGGGCCGGATCTGGGTTCGGACCATTATCCGCTAATCGCTGAGTTCCGGTTTGTCGATTCCGTCGCCTCGACGGGGGGAGGTACGCCATGACGCTGCCCGGCATTTTCATGACCTTTGATGTGGAGTGCTCCATGGGCGGTGCCTGGGGCAATCCCACTCTTAAGCCCATTTCGCCGCGGGTGGGGATGATGGGGGAATATGGAGACAAAAAACTCGGTATTCCATTGATTTGCGACATCCTTTCGCGAAACGACCTCAAGGCGACGTTCTTTGTCGAACCCTTCAACGACGATCTCGGCTGGCCCGGAGAAACGGAGCCGGTGGTGCGTTATCTGGTTGAACGGGGGCAGGACGTGCAATTGCACATCCATCCCAACCATGTGCATTACGGCCTGCACAAGGCGGGCAAGCCCTTCAAGAAAACCGATCAGATGGCCGATCTGAGCCTTGAGTGGCAGACCGAACTCATCACGCGCGGCGCCGATCTGCTCGAAACCTGGACGGGCACGCGACCCATCGCCTTTCGCGCCGGCAACATGGGTGCCTCGGAGGAAACCCTGGCGGCCCTGGCCGATGCGGGCCTGTGGATCGACAGCAGCTATACCTTTCCCTATGTGGGCGGGCAGTGCCGCTTTGCCGAAACCGAGCGCTACAACGGCGGCAAATGGTACGGCGAGGTGCTGGAGGTGGCGCTTTCGGCCTACCGGCAACCGAACTTTCCCGGCCTGCACCCCGCCAAGCCCGTGGATCTCATGGGCTCATCCTTCGAGGAATGCCGCGATGCCGCCCGCCTGATCTGCGATGCGGGCGGCGATACGGTGGCCATCCTGCACAGCTTCAGCCTGTTCAAGGTGCGCGATCACCAGTACACCGGCGGCAAGCTCAACCGGGTGGTGACGCGGCGCTTTGAGAAATTCTGCGGCTGGATGAACGCCGTGCGCGCCCAATACCCAGCCCGCACCTTCGCGGAACTCGGGCGCCTAGTGCGGGAAGAAGGCTATCAGCCCAAGGCCGTGCCGCCTTGCACCATCAACAAACCCCTGCGAGCCCTGGTGCGCAAGGCGGTGCAAGGGGTGAATAATTTTTATTGGTTTTGAATTGTTGTAGGGGCGAGGCGGTGCCTCGCCCTCCAGGAATTGGCCTGATTTTGTAGGGGCGAGGCGGTGCCTCGCCCTGGGCGACCCAGCGGGTCGCCCCTACGGAACGGCGATGGTTTTTCCTAACGAGGCGTTTATGCTCCCCATCCTGGCACGCCGGCTTTTTCATCTCCAGGAACTGGCCCTGGGTCGCCCGAGTTTTCGGATTCTCTTCGAATTGCTGGCGAGCGAGTGCCGGCCGGCTGAGCGCATCCGCCAACTGCAACTTGATCGCTTGCGGACTTTGGCGCGCCTTGCCTATGACCACACACCCTACTGGCGCGAGGTGATGGATGGTCTAGGATTTACCCCGGCCGACATTCGCACCCTGAACGATCTGCGGCGTTTTCCTCTACTGGAAAAGAACACCCTGCGCGCGCGAAGGGAAGACATGGTGTGGCGCGGCGAGGGCAAGCGGCTCCAGTTGGTGCGCACCAGCGGCTCGACCAATGAGGCGTTGCAATTTTATACGTCTTCGACGCGCGAGGCGCACATCAACGCGGCGCGCATGCGCGGGCACGAGTGGGTGGGAGTGCGGCGCGGCGAGAAGGAGATGTATTACTGGGGCTCGCCCGTGGAATTGAGCAAGCAGGATCGGGTTAAGCGCGTGCGCGACTGGTTGATCAACGACGGCCTGACCAACGGCTTCGAGGTCACGCCGGAGCGGCTGAAAAAAAACGTCGCCGACTGGCTGGCCTGGCGGCCCAAGTGCATTTTCGGCTACCCGAGCACCTTCGTGCTGACGGTGACCATGGCGCAGTCCCTGGGGCTGGATTTGCGTGAACTGCGCAAGGTTGGGCTGGAGGTGATCATCACCACCAGCGAAATGCTCTCCGATGTCGATCGCGACCTCATCGCCGAGGGCTTCGGCGTGCCGGTGCGCGACTCTTACGGCCTGCGGGAGGCTGGATTGATCGGACATGAATGCAATGAGGGCACCATGCACTGCATGGACGAGCAGGTCATCCTGGAGACCATCGACCCGCAGACCCTTGTGCCGACGGACGGCGAGGGGGAGCTGGTGGTGACCAATATCGTCGGTCCGGCGTTTCCGGTGATTCGCTACCGCACGGGCGACATCGTGACCCTGTCCCGCGAGCCTTGCGCCTGCGGCCGCAATCTCTCAAGCATCCGCATCAGCGGCGGCCGCGCCGTGGAATTTGTCGTGACCCGAGAAGGCAAATGGGTGGTGGGCTATTCCTTTATCTATATTGCGCGCTCCGTGGAGGGCATCGTCAAGTTTCAGGTGGTCCAGGAGAAAATCGGTGAAATTCGTGTTCGCCTGGTGGTGGACGAGCGCTTTCCGGCGGACGGCGGTGAACAGGTACGGAAAAAGGTGGCCCAGCGTCTGGGAGGCGACGACGAGATTCGCGTGGAGATTGTCGACGACATCGCCCCGGCACCCTCGGGCAAATATCGGCCG
The DNA here is from genome assembly GCF_030604225.1 of Geoalkalibacter sp. GTDB lineage: Bacteria > Desulfobacterota > Desulfuromonadia > Desulfuromonadales > Geoalkalibacteraceae > Geoalkalibacter. The sequence continues at coordinate 6,347 of NZ_JAUVWH010000110.1, read as the reverse complement.
GTGATCAGCAAGGTCGCGGAAGAGTTGTATCGGCAAAGGAGCTTTACTTCGCAATGAAGTTCATGATTGCCGTGGATTGCGACGGGCCGGCCTGCGTGGTCGGTGAGCCGGGGCGGGCGCTGAGCGATTCTCGCGATATGGGATTTGCCCGCGAGCAGGCGACTCGCGAAACGGACGCGGCGGCGCGTGCCCTGTTTGACGCGGGGGCCGAAAAGGTCGTGGTCTGGGACAATCACGGGGTGGGCGCCAACCTGGTGTTCGACCGGCTGGACCGGCGTTGCGAGGTGCTGCTGGGTGCGGGGTTCAAGCGCCGTTTTCCGCAGCTGGATGAAACCTATGCCGGGGTGCTGATGATCGGCTATCACGCCATGGAAGGCACGCCCGGCGCTGTTTTGGCCCACACCTACAGCCCCGGTGCCTACCGCGCCATCCGTGTGCACGGCGAAACGGTGGGCGAAATGGCCCTGGATGCCGCCGTGGCCGGGGAATGGGGCGTACCGCCGATCTTTGTGGCGAGCGATGACTTGGGTTGTCGGGAAGCCCTCTCCATCATGCCCTGGATCGAAACGGTGGCGACCAAGCAGGGTTTTGGCCGCAACTGCGCCTTCAGCAAGCACCCGGCCGTGGCCGAGGAGCAAATCTATCTGGGGGTGCGACGCGCGGTGGCGCGACTTGACGAGATGCGGCCCTTGACTTTCGCCCATCCGGTGCGGGTTGAGATTGAATTCAAAAAATGGTTCCAGGCGTGCAAGGCACGGGTGCGGCGTCAAGGATGGCGTTTCGCCGGCGCCCGGACGCTCGGCACGGAATTGGTCTCAATGCTGGATTTTGAATGCTGAGTAGGGGCGCAGCATGCTGCGCCCTTGCGCCTTTCTGAACCATGGATGTATCCCCATGCGATTTTTTTCGGTCATCATTTTTCTTTTCTGGTTTGCGGGGCTGGGCGAGGCATTCGGTGCCCCGACGTTTTCTGTTTCATCGTTTGCAGAATTGAAGGCGGCGTTGCGCGAGGTCCAACCGGGCACGGTGATCGAGATCGCGCCCGGCTTGTACCAAGGTGGCATTTATCTGCGCAACGTTCATGGGACGGCTGAGGCACCGATTGTTCTTCGGGCCGCCGATCCGGAAAATCCGCCGGTGTTCGAGGGACCTGGCGAGGGGGTGAAGCTCAGCAGCTGTTCGTATATCAAGCTGAGCCGTCTGGTTTTTCAGGGGTATCGGCAAAACGGCATCAATATCGCGGATGACGGCCTGCGGGATAAGCGTGAGGCTTCGCACCATATCATTCTAGAACACCTCAGGATCAGGGACATCGGCCCGGCGGGAAACCATGACGCGCTGAAAATGTCGGGTGTCAATCACTTCGTGGTGCGGGATTGCGTTTTCGAGGGGTGGGGCGGCTCGGCCATCGACCTTGTGGGGTGTCGGCATGGGCTGATCGAGCGCTGCCGGATCCTCGGCGCGGAGGGCTATCGCACCGCCAACGGCATCCAGATCAAGGGCGGATCACGCCATATTCTGGTGCAGAGTTCGTTTTTCCGAGATGCCGGTTGGCGGGCGGTTCACATTGGCGGGCAGACCGGGCTGGAATTCTTTCGCCCCAGCGTGGAGGATTTCGAGGCGCGGGATATTTCCATCGCCGGCAACACCTTCGTCGGTGGCGATGTGCATATCGCCTGGATCACCGCCCAGGACAGTCTCGTGCAGCGAAATCTTTTCTATTTGCCGGAAAAACGGGTGGGGCACATCGCCCAGGAATCGACCGACCCGCGTTTCGCGCCCTGCGGCAAGGGAGTTTTCGCAGACAATCTGGTGGTGACGGACGAAGGGGTGACGACCCTGTTCAATGTCGGCCCGGGCACGGCACCCGAGACCTTTGTTTTTCGGGGCAATGCCTGGATTCACGCCGGAGCGGGCAGCGAACCTTTGTTGCCCGTTGCCGAAACCCGGGGCATTTATGATCTGGATGTGAAAATAGCGACGGGCGAGGGGGCCCTGCCGGTGGCGCGCGGCACGGATGAACGGCTGAAGAACCTTGGTCCCTGGTCCTACACGCCCTGGGAACCGCCGGACGATTTTTCCGATCTCATCCTGCCGCCGGTGGTTTTGCCGGAACGGTAGGGACGACCCGGTGGGTCGCCCAGGGCGATGCAGCGCTTCGCCCCTACGGGCGAATGCCCCGAACGAAAAGCCGGATGGCGTGGCGCAAGGTGGTTTGCTGGGCAAAATGCACGACGCCGAACGGCGTAGGGGCGACCCGGTGGGTCGCCCAGGGCGAGGCAGCGCCTCGCCCCTACGGGCGAATGCCCCGAACGAAAAGCCGGATGGCTTTGCGGAGGTGTCCGGGGCGCAGGCGGCGTAGCTTGTTCCAGCGAAGCTGCGTGAGAATGGGCAGCAGGGTGCGCACCCGCAAGGTTTCGAGGCGATAGCGAACCGGGGTGATGCCTCGCTCCAGGTAGCGGTTGGCCCGGGTCAGGTAGCGCTCGCCGCGGCCGCTGGTGTCGATGCTCAGGACGCGGCCGTCGTCATAAACGGGAATCTGCTGAACGGAGCGCACACCGGCTTGATCGAGTTCTGCGAGCAGAATGCAGCCGGTACGCTCGAAGCGATTCCACGTCAGGACATCGCCGTTGTCCCAATAGACGTCATTGGCGAGAAAATTTCCGAGGGAGTAGGCGATGGGGCAATTGTGGTACAATTCCATGCCTTGCGGAACGTGGGGATGATGGCCGAGGACCAGGGTTGCGCCGGCATCGATCAGGGCGCGGGCCTGGGCGATCTGCTCGGGTGACGGACAGCGGAAGCGCTCCTCGCCCCAATGGGGAGTGAAAATGATATGATCGACGTCTTGGCGCAGTTCGGCAAGGGTGTGGCGCAGAGCCGCCATCTCGAAAGGTGCGACGCCGCTAGTGGTGTGGGTTGCAAAACGGTACATGCCGCTGGATCCGTCGACCACGGCAAGCACGGCAATGCGCAGGCCTTTGATCTCAAGGATGACCGGCCGCGCCGCGTCCGCAAGCGTCAGACCCGCGCCGCACGCCTGGATGCCGAGGTCGTCGAGCTGGTTTTTGAGCGTCTGAAAACCCAGGTCGCCGCCGTCGAAGGCGTGATTGTTGCCCAAAGTCACGAGATTGATTCCGGCTTCGGCCAGACCGCGAATTTGGGATGCGGAGGCGAAAACGCGCGGTTCGGTGGGAACCTGGTCGGCACCGGTCAGGGTGCATTCCAGGTTGGCCAGGACCAGGTCGCAGCCGGCGAAAAGTTCGCGGATTTCGTCCGAGAGGGCTTCCAGTCCGCGTCCTGCTTGTGTGGCGTTGGGTCGGGTCGTCAGCAGCAGGTCACCGACGGCGGCGAGGCGAAGGGTCGAGCGGGGAGGCGTTTCGGTCATGGTTCGCGCGCTGTCCGTGGTGGTCGGCAAGGTATTAAAAGACATGAAAAAACGTGAAACCATAGCATGCAGGTACAATTTTTCCAATAGTGGAGTCTTATGAAGTCCTTACGTTTGGATCTGACGACGGTGGCTGGGGCAGGGTTGTTCATCGCGGCTTTCGGCCTGCTCTACATGCAGGCCATTTCCGGCATGGTGGGGGATTGGAACCGTGACCCCAATTATTCCCATGGTTTTCTCGTGCCGTTGATTTCGGGTTATTTCGTCTGGCAGAAAAAAGACGTGCTGCTCGCCATGACTCCGAGTCGTTCGCTGTTGGGCTTGTTCCTGGCCCTGGGCGGACTGGCCATGTTTCTGGTGGGCAGCGTGGCGGGGGAATCCTTCACCATCCGCATGTCCATGATCGTCGTGCTTTCGGGGGCTTTGTTGTTCGCCCTGGGGTGGCCGATTTTTCGCGAATTGCTTCTTCCCCTGGCGTTTCTGGTTTTCATGGTGCCCTTGCCCTATATTCTTTACGACACCGTGGCCTTCCCGTTGCGCATGATGATCACCAAGTATTCGGTGGAGATCATGAAATTTCTGGGGGTGGCGGTCATGCGCGAGGGCAACATCATTCATCTGACCAACACCTCCCTGGAAGTCGCCGATGCGTGCAGCGGCATCCGCTCCATCATTTCCCTGCTGGCCCTGGCGACGGCCATGGCCTATCTGTTCTTCAAACCCATGTGGAAGCGCATCGTGCTGGTGGCTCTGGCGATTCCCATGGCGGTGTTCGCCAACGGCGTGCGCGTGGTGGGCACGGGCGTTTTGGCCAGCCACTTCGGCCCCGAGGTGGCCCAGGGGTTTTTTCACGAATTCGCCGGGCTGGCGGTGTTTGCCCTGGCCATGGCCATGCTGGTTGGTGCGGCAGGCGTGCTGAGCCGCATCGGGAGGTCGCGTCATGGGTAAGCGTTTATTGCTGGTTGGGTTGATCGTCCTGGGATTCGCGATTTACGTGCAGGCGCGTCCTTTTCATGACCGGGTGCCGATCAAGCAGGATCTAGCGGGTTTTCCCTTGCAGCTTGAGGAGTGGCGGGCGGCGGACTATGCATTGAGCGATAGCGTTCTGGAGCAGTTGCGGGTCACCAATTATCTCATGCGGGATTACCGGCGCGATGCCGATGCTGTCAATGTTTATATCGGATATTACGAGACCCAACGCGAGGGCGCGCAGATTCATTCTCCTCGTCATTGTCTGCCGGGGAGCGGCTGGGTTCCTGCCGGGTCAAGCAAGCGCACCATTGAGGTGGAGGGGGAAAGGCCGATTCACGTGATGCAGGCGGTCTATCAGAAAGACACGGCGCGGGAGGTTTTTGTCTATTGGTACCAGATGAAGGATGCCACCATCACCAACGAATACCTGCTCAAGGCGCAGATGGTTCTTAATTCCCTCAAGTACCGGCGCAACGACGCTGCCTTCATCCGGCTCTCGGCTCCCGTGAGGAACAACGTGGAGGATGCGGTCGCCACCATCGAAGCTTTCATGGACGACTTTGTGCCGCTCCTGAGCGCCTATTTGCCGGAATAAGACAACTCGACGGAACCATGTCGCATTTTTTCCTGGTTATCCTGTCCCTGGCGGTTGTCGCCGTCTTTTTTGTGCTTCTGCTGCGGCGGCGGCCCACGGCCGCGACCTATGCCCTTTTCGCGGCGCTGTCCATTGCTCTGGCGGTTGAAATCTGCGACCTGTTGGCCATGCGTCACCCGCAAAATCTCATGGCATTGAAGCGCTGGGGCCTGTTGGCGGAAGCGCTGCTGCCGTTCACCTGGCTGTTTTATTCCCTCAAATTGGGGCGACTTCCGGGAATGTCTTGGTTGCAGCGCGGCCTTCTCCTGGCTGCTGCGCTGATGCCCCTTGCAGTTCTTCTGATTCCAGTCGAGGAGTTTTTCTATTCGCCGGATTTCGGTGAAGAGCTGATTTTGTTCCTGGGTAATCCGGGCTATTTTTTCTTTATCGGGATATTGCTGTTTCTCATTCTGGCCCTGGTCAATCTCGAAGTGACCCTGATGAGTTCGCCGCGCCAGGATCGCTGGCGCATCAAGTACGAGGTGATCGGCGCCGGTCTCGCCATCGCGTTTTTCATCATTTATTACAGCCAGAGTCTGCTGTATCGCTCCATTGACATGAGCCTTTCGCCCGCGCGGGCGATTCTGTTGCTGACGGCCATCGGTTTCATGGCCTATTCACGATTGCGTCGGGGACAGGCGCCGGGCATTCGTCTCTCGCCGGACATGGCCTACCGCTCGGTGGTGATTTTCATCATCGGCCTCTATTTCCTGGCCATCGCCTTGCTGGGGGAAGGGCTGCGGTATTTCGGCGAATCGTCCCAGCGCAGTTTTTTCATCATCCTGTCTCTGATCGGCAGCGTTGCCGTCCTTGCCGTTCTGTTGTCGGAAAAAACCCGGCGGAAAATCCGCGTTTTTCTGCACAAGCATTTTTATCAGAACAAGTTCGACTATCGCCAGCAATGGCTCGATTTCACCCAGAAGCTCTCACGTGCCCGCGGCCCTGGAGAACTGAAACAGGCTATTCTGGCCTTTTTCAGTGAAACCTTCGGGTTTCGTGGGGCGAGCCTCTTTTTGTCCGATGCCGAGGGTGGATATTTCGATCGTGCCGCATTCTTTGAGCGGGGCGGGCTGCGACAGGGCTTCAAGGGCGATGATACGCTGATCGACCACATGCGCGAACGCGACTGGATCGTCGATGTCTCAGAAGAGGATGAGGAGTCTGCGGTCTCCCCCCTGAAGGATAGCGGCTTTGAGTACCTCGTCCCTCTGCTCGGCGAGGAGCGTCTGGAAGGTTTTATCGCGCTCGAAGGGCGGATCAATCCCGACGAGGCGCTGACCTACGAGGATTACGATCTGATGAAGGTGCTGGCGCATCAGTCGCGGGCCGCCATTCTCAACCTGCGCCTGTCCG
>NZ_JAUVWH010000074.1 GCF_030604225.1 Geoalkalibacter sp. | reverse complement strand
CGAATCCGCATCCACGGGAGATCCGTCATGGTTCGCATCCTTCAACTGCTTTTATTGGCGGCCCTGTTTGCTCCAGGGCTGAGTGCCCAGGCCCAAACGGCCGGGGAATCCCTCCGGTCCCTGGAGGATTGGGTCGCCCAGGCCCAGGCGCACAACCCCGAACTCAAGGCAAGCGAGGCGCGCTGGGAGGCCTTCGTGAATCGCGCGCACCAGGTGGGAACCTTCGAGGATCCCATGCTGATGTTCAAGATTCAGAACGCGCTGATCCGCGATCCCCTGGCTTTTGATCGCGACAGCATGACCGCCAAGGTCATCGGGGTCAGCCAGATGGTACCTTTTTTCGGTAAGCGTGAACTCGCGCGCCGCTCCGCCAATCTGGAAGCCCAAGCCGGGCGCTGGACCTATGAGGAGCGCAAGATCGAACTGGAACGCATGGTGCGCGAAAGCTGGTATCAGCTTTACGCCGTTGATCGGTCCGTGGAGATCGTCGAACGCAATATTTTGCTCCTCGACGATCTGGTGACCCTGGCGGAAACCCTCTACGGCGTCGGTAGCGCCTTGCAGCAGGATGTGCTGCGTGCCCAGTTGGAGCGCTCCAAAATGGAGGACATGCGCATTTCCCTGCGTCAGCAGCGCCGCAGCCTGGAAGCGCGGCTCAATACCCTGGCCTTTCGCCCGCCCAGCCAACCAGTTCCCATCATCCCCGAAAGCGCCTTGACCGGCGTCATCCTGAACGCAGAGGATCTTGAACAATTGGCGCAGGAGCATCGCCCGCTTCTGCGCGGTCTTCAGGTGCAATTGGACAAGTCCCGGGTGACGCGCAACCTGGCCCGGCGCGAATACTATCCCGATTTCACCCTGTCCCTCGAATACATGCAGCGCGAGGCGGCCATGGGCGATGAGGGTTATGACATGTACAGCGCCGGGGTGAGCTTCAACCTGCCGGTGCAGCGGCAGCGGCGCCAGGCCATGGTGGCCGAGGCCGAATCGGAAGGGCGCATGGCGCTTCAGGAAATCGAGATGCTGCGCAACGACATTCGCCTGGGCATCGCCGATGGCCTGGCACGCATTGAGCGCAACCGGAAGCTGGCCGCGCTCTATCAGGACGGGATCATTCCCCAGGCCGAAGTCACCCTGGATGCGGCCCTGGCTGCCTACCGCGTGGGACAATATGAATTCATGAACGTGCTGGAAAGCCAGATGGCCCTGTTCAACTATCAGCGCGAATATCACGAGGCCATTGCCGAGCACGAGATGGTGCTGGTGCAGTTGGAGGGCCTGGTGGGCACGCGGCTGCGCTGAGTAGGATCGCCATCCGTTCGGCAAGGGGGTAGGGGCGCACCGATGTGCGTCCGGACGGACGCAGTCCGCCCCAATAGGCAAATGGAATTGGCTCGTTACGTCACACACAAAGCAACGGGGAATCAGGCATGAAATCGTCGGGTATGGCAAAAAAGCTTTTGGTGGTGGTGACTATTGCACTGGCCCTGGTGGCGGGCTATTACGCCGGGACCCATCGCCATGCGGGGCATGGACCCGAGGTGGCGGGGGAAGCGACTGCGCCCGGCGAGAAGACGCAGTATACCTGCGGCATGCATCCCTTCATCATTCAGGACGAGCCGGGCCTGTGCCCCATCTGCGGCATGCGGCTGACGCCCATGCGCGCCGGCGAGGCCAAGGCGGCACCCGCCGAACGACGGGTCAAGCATTGGGTGTCACCCATGGATCCGACCTACGTTCGGGATGCGCCGGGACAGGATTACATGGGCCATGACCTGGTGCCGGTTTACGAGGAAGGCACGGTGCCCGGACAGGTCCTCATCGACCCGGTGACGGTACAGAACATGGGGGTGCGCACCGCGCCCGTGGAACGGCGCGACCTCCACCGCTCCATTCGTACCGTGGGCGTGGTGGAATACGAGGAGCCGCGCCAGTTTGCCGTCACCAGCAAGATCGACGGCTGGATCGAGCGCCTCTACGTCAATGAGACCGGGCAATTCGTCAAAAAGGGCCAGGCACTTCTCGATATCTACAGCCCCGAGCTGGTCGCCGCGCAGCAGGAATACCTGCTGGCCCTGCGCAATCGCGACCGCCTGGCGCAAAGTCCTTTTCCCGAGATCGTCGCGGGCGGCGAGCGACTGCTCGAAGCGGCGCGCACACGCCTCAAGTACTGGGATATCAGCACCCGCCAGATCGCCGAACTGGAAAAAAGCGGCGAGCCGCGCAAGACCCTGACCCTCTACAGCCCCTATGCCGGGGTGGTCACCATGAAAGGGATGGTGGAAGGCATGCGGGTCATGGCCGGTGCCGACCTCTTGCAGATCTCCGACCTGAGTCGGGTTTGGGTGCATGCCGACATTTTCGAGTTCGAACTGCCCTGGGTGCGCCCCGGTCTGAGCGCCACCGTCGAGTTGCCCTTCGCGACGGGGCCGGATCGGGTCGGCAAGATCACCTACCTCTATCCTTATGTCATCGGCGAGACCCGCACCACCCAGGCGCGCATCGAATTCGACAACCCCGGCCTCGAGTTGCGTCCCGGCATGTTCACCAATGTGAGCATCGCCGCCCAGCCCGTCACCGATGCCCTCGCGGTGCCCAATCACGCCATCTTGCGCTCGGGTAAGCGCGAGACGGTCTTCGTCGCCCTAGGCGAGGGGCGGTTCGAGCCGCGCCGGGTGACCACCGGCGTCATGGACAACGAGGGCTATGTGCAGATTCTCTCCGGCCTGCGCCTCGGCGAGCAGGTCGTGACCTCGGCCCAGTTCATGCTCGACTCGGAAAGCAAACTCCAGGAAGCCATTCAGAAGATGCTCGCCCCGGAACCGGCCCAAACCGAACCGGAGATGGATTTGGAGGACCTGTTCTGATGTTCCATGCCAACCTCGGGATTTCATAGCCATGCTCGAAAAAATAATCGAATGGTCATCGCATAACCGCTTCATGGTGGTACTCGCCACGGTGTTTCTCATCGCGGGGGGCATTTATTCCCTGCGCAATATCGCCGTCGATGCCATTCCCGATCTCTCCGATGTCCAGGTCATCGTCTATACCGAATATCCGGGCCAGGCGCCGCAGGTGGTGGAGGATCAGATCACCTATCCCCTGACCACGCGCATGCTCTCGGTTCCCGGGGCCAAGGTGGTGCGCGGCTATTCGTTCTTCGGCTATTCCTTCGTCTACATCATCTTCGAGGACGGCACCGACATCTATTGGGCGCGCTCGCGGGTGCTCGAATATCTCAACTACGTGGCCGGCCAGTTGCCCGACGGCGTGACGCCGGTGCTGGGGCCTGACGCGACAGGGGTCGGCTGGGTCTATTCCTACGCCCTGACCAGCGACCGCCATAACCTTCAGGAACTGCGCTCCATTCAGGACTGGTACCTGCGCTATGAATTGACCGCCCTGGAGGGCGTGTCGGAAGTCGCCAGCCTGGGTGGCTTCGTCAAGCAGTATCAGGTGGTGGTCGATCCCAACAAACTGATGGCCTACAACTTGCCCGTCACCGAGTTGATGATGGCCATCCAGCGCTCGAATCTGGACGTGGGCGGCGGCGCGGTGGAGATGTCCGAAACCGAGTTCATGGTGCGCAGTCGCGGCTATATCCAGTCGGTGGAGGATCTGGAAAACGTGGTGGTCATGGCCACGCCCCAGGGCACGCCGATTCTGGTGCGCGATCTGGCTGACGTGCGCATCGGGCCGGAAATGCGCCGCGGCGTGGCGGAGCTCGACGGGCAGGGCGAGGTGGCGGGCGGCATTATCGTCATGCGCTACGGCGAAAATGCCCGCACGGTCATCGAGCGCGTCGAGAAGCGCCTGGAGGAACTCAAGACCGGCCTGCCGGAAGGGGTGGAGATCGTCACCACCTACGACCGCTCGGGGCTTATCGATCGTTCGGTGAACAACCTTAAGCACAAGCTGCTCGAGGAAACCATCGTCGTCGCCCTGGTGATCATTCTGTTTCTCTTTCACCTGCCGAGCGCGGCGGTGGTCATCCTGGCGCTGCCGGTGGCCATTCTCATGGCCTTCATCATCATGCACGCCCAGGGGCTCAACGCCAACATCATGAGCCTTGGCGGCATCGCCATCGCCATCGGCACCATGGTCGATTCGGCCATCATCATGGTCGAGAACGCCCACAAGCACCTGGAGCGCAATCCAAAAAAGCCGCGCTCGGAGGTGATCGTCGAGGCGGCCAAGGAGGTCGGGCCGACCATCTTTTTCGCCCTGCTGGTGATTACCGTCTCCTTCGCTCCGGTTTTTACCCTTCAGGAGCAGGCCGGCCGGATGTTCAAGCCCCTGGCCTTCACCAAGACCTACGCCATGGCGGCCGCGGCCTTTCTCTCCATCACCCTGGTGCCGGTGCTGATGCTCTGGTTCATTCGCGGGCGCATCCGCCACGAGAATGAAAACCCCCTCAACCGCGCCCTGATCCGCATCTATCATCCGGCCGTCGATCTGGTGCTGCACTGGCGCAAGACCACCTTGGTGGTGGCGCTGCTGCTGGTGGTGTCCATCGCCTATCCCATCTCCAAGATGGGCACCGAATTCATGCCGCCGCTCTACGAGGGTGATCTGCTCTACATGCCCACCACCCTGCCGGGCCTGTCGGTGACCAAGGCGCGCGAGCTGCTGCAGCAGACCGACAAGATCATTGCCTCCTTTCCCGAGGTGGAGCGGGTGTTCGGCAAGATCGGCCGCGCCGAGACGGCCACGGACCCGGCGCCGATGATGATGATCGAAACCACCATCCTGCTCAAGCCCGAGGATCAGTGGCGCACCATCCACCGCGACCGCTTCTACACCCACTGGCCGGGGTGGAGCGAACTGTTCAAAAAGCCCCTGCGCCTGGTCTGGCCGGAAGAGGGCCCCATCTCCGTCGATCAGCTCATCGACGAACTCAACAGCGCGGTGCATTTCCCCGGCCTGACCAATGCCTGGACCATGCCCATCCGCACGCGTATCGACATGCTCTCCACGGGGATTCGCACCCCGGTGGGCATCAAGATCATGGGCGATGATCTGGCGGTTCTGGCGCGTCTCGGCGAGCAGATCGAAAGCACGGTGCGGGTGTTGCCCGGCACCCTGAGCGCCATCGCCGAGCGCACCGTGGGCGGATATTACCTGGACATCGACATCGACCGGCTGGCGGCAGCGCGCTACGGCATCAACGTCGGCGACATTCAGGATGTGATTCAAACCGTCATCGGCGGCATGAAAGTCGCCGAGACCGTCGAGGGCCTGGAGCGCTACTCCATCAACGTGCGCTACGACCGCGATTTCCGCGGCGACATCGAATCCCTGCGCCGGGTGCTGGTGCCGGCGCCAGGCGGGCGGCACATCCCCCTCGGCCAGTTGACCAGTATCAACGTGATCAATGCGCCCGACAGCATCAAGAGCGAAAACGCGCGGCGCACCGCCTGGGTCTACGTGGATATTCGCGGCATCGACGTCGGCACCTACGTGGAAAACGCGCGGGCCGCCGTGGCGGAAAAGATCCAGCTGCCGCCGGGCTACAGCATCGTCTGGAGCGGTCAGTACGAGTACATCGAGGCCACCCGCGAGCGCCTGATGGTGATCATCCCCTTGACGGTACTGATCATCTTCGTCCTCATCTACCTGAGCACCCGCTCGGTGGTCAAAACCGGGATCGTCTTTCTGGCGGTGCCCTTTTCCCTGGTCGGCGCCTTCTGGCTGCTGTGGGGCCTGGATTACAACCTGTCCATCGGCGTATGGGTGGGCTTGATCGCCCTGGCCGGCCTGGATGCCGAAACCGGAGTGGTGATGCTGCTCTATCTCGACCTGGCGCACAAGAAGTGGACGGAAGAGGGGCGCATGCGAACGCGCGGCGATCTCATGCAGGCCGTGCATTACGGCGCGGTGCAACGTATCCGGCCCAAGCTCATGACGGTCATCACGATTATCGCAGGTTTGTTGCCCATCATGTGGAGCACCGGCGCGGGCTCCGACGTCATGAAGCGCATCGCCGCGCCCATGGTCGGCGGCGCGGTGACGTCCCTGGTTCTTGAGTTGTTGGTCTATCCGGTGATTTTTTTCATGTGGCGCGCCCGCACCCTGGAGAAAACCCTTGAACCGACTTCGGAGGTGGATATCGACAAATCATGATAGAATTGGTCATGGATCCTGTTCAAAACTGCGGAAAACTTCGCATCATCATTCAAAAAGGAGCTCTGTTCATGAAATCACGTTTGAGCCTGTTGTTTGCCGCCCTGCTGGTTTTTTCCCTGCCCCTCGGCGCCGGTGCCATGAGTCATTCCAAGCATGAGGGACACGGCACGCACAAGACCGAGAAAACCGAGAAAAAATCCAAGCATCAGCATCACGAGGAAGCCGACGCGAAAAAGACCAGCGCCGCCGAAGCCCATGCCCACATGGCCGCCCATGGTGATATGTTCGATCTGGGTAGCGGCTCGGATAAAGGAGTCAAGGCCAGCGCCCACCTCGATGACGTCGCTGAGGAAATGGCCAAGGCGGGCATGCCGCATACCCATCATCTCATGGTTCTGTTCCTGGATGAAAAAAGCGGGGAGCCCATCGAGGAAGGCACCGTGGCCGTGAAGATCCGCAACCCGGCGGGTGAGGAAAGCGCGCCTCTGCGTCTGGTCGGAATGGATGGCCATTTCGGCGCCGACCTGACCATCGACCAGAAGGGGGTCTATGTGTTCACCGTCGGTACCAGCCTGATCGACGGCGTGAAACGGCAGTACGAGTTCAAGTACGAGAACGAATAGACCGGTTCAGGCAAAATGAAAAAAGGGGCGGCCTCCTTCGGGAAAGCCGCCCCCTTTTTGTTGACGGAATGAATCAGGCAAGCCTCAGGGATTGCCGCCGCCCAGGGTTTCGGCGGAGATCAGGCCTTCCTCGCGCAGGGGAAAAGTGCGGCCCAGCACACCCAGGCCGCCGACCTTGACCGCGCCGTCGAGCAGATACTTGAGTTCGTCGCCGCGTTGCAGGCTGGTGATCAGTTGCAGCATTTTCAGGTAGGAGCCGGCGATACGCAGGGACACGTTGGCACTTTCGCCCGCACCGACCTTGACGGCCGCGAGGCTCTTGCCCGAGGACACGCGGATGCCGTTGAGGGAGAGGGCGTAATCGACCTCCTCGATGGTGAGACCCACGCGGTTGGGATTGAACAGGCTCAACTCCGCCAGCATGTTGACGTGGCTCAGGGTGAGTTCCTGCACTTGCAGACCGACGAGGCTGACCTGCGGCGGTTCCGGGCGCATTGAGGCACATCCGGCGAACAGCACGAGAGTGAGAACCAGCAGGATACGCGGAAATACTGACATGGGTTTGGGCTCCAGAGGCTAGGTGATTGGCGCCAGTTTAACAGCAAAATCACCGGAGGGGCAAAGCCGCAATGTGAAAAGATTGTGCAAAGGGGCGTATACAATTGTCAAAATTGCTGGTGGCTGTGTATCATTTCCCCATGTTGCTGAATTTCATGCCAAACCGGGCAGGCGCACTTTGGGCGTCTCTTTTTTTTCTGCTGGTGGCGGGTTGTGCTTCGCCCCGCTCGCATCTTGCCACCGCCGATCGCGTCGCCGCGGATATCCTTGCCGACAAACAGCAGGAAGCCTTGGGCCGCACCGAACCCTTCAGGGTGGTGCCGGCCGAGGAAAGCTTGCGCCGCCGCCTGTTGCAGGATCAGCAGCTGCCCACCTCCCATCCCGCCTCGGCCGGCCGCTCGGGACTTGCTCCCATTGCCCACTGGCCGGACAGCGGCTACGGGGATCCCCCCTCGACGGCGTCCGACGCGCATCTTGAGGTCACGGAGGAGGTCCTGCAGCTTTCCCTGCTCGATGCCTTGCAAGTGGCCGCCGCCAACAGCCGCGAGTATCAGACGACGAAAGAGCGGGTGTTTCGCGCCGCCCTGGCGCTGGATCTGGAGCGCAACACCTTTCGCAATATCCTCTCCGGCGTCGGCGAGAGCCGCATCAGCACCGATCTCGGCGGCGAGCAGACGCGAACCGGCGTCGAGTCGAGCGGCACGGCGGGCCTCCGGCGTGCCTTTCAAAGCGGTGCCGCCCTGACCACCCAGATCGCCCTGGATCTGGTGCGGCTGCTCAATCCCGGTTCGTCCTCGTCCCTGGGCCTTCAGGCCGATGCCTCCGTCAGCATTCCCCTGTGGCGCGGCGCTGGGGCGCACATCGCCGGTGAACCCCTGCTGCTGGCCGAGCGCGAGGTGGTGTACGCCATCTGGGAATTCGAGCGCTTCAAGCACACTTTCGTCGTTACGGTGGCGAGCAATTATCTCGGCGTCCTGAACCAGCTCGATCAGGTGGAGAATGCCGTGGACAACTATCGGCGTCTGGTCGCTTCGACGCGTCGCGCGCGGCGCCTGGCCGATGCCGGGCGCCTGCCGGAAATCCAGGTGGATCAGGCAGTGCAGGATGAACTGCGTGCCCGGGATCGTTGGGTGAGCGCGCGTCAGTCCTATGCGCGTGCCCTGGACAGCTTTCGCATCAACCTGGGTTTGCCGCCCGATGCCCGGGTGGACCTCGACCGCAGTGAACTGCAATCCCTCGCCGCCCTCGCACGGGAGCGCCTGGAGGGCGGAATGACGGTCAAGACGGCCGCGGCCGGCAAGATCCCACCCGCCGATGCCCCCATCGAATTGGCCGAACCCGACATGGGCAACGCCGGGCCCTATGAGCTGCCGGAGGATGAGGCCTTGCGGCTGGCTTTCGCGCACCGCCTGGACCTGCTGCTGACTCAGGAGCGCATTTTCGATGCCCAGCGTGCCTTGGTGGTCGCGGCCGATGCCCTGCGCGGCGAGTTGACCCTGCTGGGGCGTGCGGTTGCCGGCGAGCGGCGGTCCCTGGGCTCGGCCGGTCTTCCCGATGCCCGCCTGCAACCCGACAAGGGGTTCTACTCGGCTCTTCTGAGCATCGACCTGCCCCTGGAGCGCACTGCCGAGCGCAACGCCTTTCGCATCAGCTTCCTCAATCTGGAGCAAAGCATGCGCGATCTGCAGCAGCAGGAGGATCGGGTCAAGAACGAGGTGCGCAACGGTTTGCGTGACCTGGTGCAGTTTCGCGAGAGCCTGCAAATTCAGGCTCAGGCGCTGACCGTCGCGCAGCGGCGGGTGGAGAGCACCAGTCTGTTTCTGCAAGCCGGACGCGCGGAGATCCGCGACCTGCTCGAAGCCCAGGAAGCTCTGGTGGGGGCGCAGAACGCCCTCACCACGGCCCTGGTCAGCTATCGCATCGCCGAACTGGAATTGCAGCGGGACATGGGGGTGCTGCAAGTCGATGAGCGCGGGCTTTGGCAGGAATACCAACCCGGGGAGATTCTCCATGACGGACGTTAAAATACCGACAGGCTCCATCAAACGGCTGCTGAAATGGCTGCTGCCGGGCGTGGCGCTTCTGGCCTTGGTCCTGGCGGGCTTGTACCTGGCCCGTTCCGGCAGCGGCAAGGAGCGCCAACTCCTCGAAAGTGCCGCGACCTTTCGCGCGCAACGCGGCCCCCTGGAGATCACCGTGGCCCAGTCGGGCACCATCCAATCCCTGGATCAGGTGATCCTCAAGAACGAGGTGGAAGGGCGGACCACCATTTTGTTTCTGGTGCGGGAAGGCACGCGGGTCAACAAGGGCGATCTGCTCATCGAACTCGATGCCAGCCGTCTCCAGGATGAACGCGTCGATCAGCAGATCCGCCTGATGAACGCCGAGGCGGCCTTCATCCGAGCCAGGGAAAATCTTGAAGTGGTGCGCAACCAGGCACGGAGCGAAGAGGAAAAGGCCGAACTCGACGCCCGCTTTGCCGTGGAGGATTTGCGCAAGTACCTGGAGGGCGACTACCCCAAGAACCTCAAGGAAGCCGAGGCGCAGATCACCATCCGCCAGGAGGAGTTGCGCCGCGCCCAGGAAAAACTGCAATGGTCGCGGGTCCTCTTCGATGAGAAATACATTTCCCAGACCGAACTCCAGGCCGATGAGCTGGCGGCCCAGCGCGCCCAGCTCGACCTGGACCTGGCCATGACCGAGCTCGATCTGCTGAAGAATTTCAGCCATGGGCGCAAGCTCGACGAACTGCGCAGCCAGGAGCACCAGACCGCCATGGCCCTGGAGCGGGTGCGGCGCAAGGTCGCCGCCGATGTGCTCCAGGCCGAGGTTGAACTGCGCGCCCGCGAATCCGAATTTCAGCGTGAGCAAGGCCGGTTGGAAAAAATCGAGCAGCAGATTGCGCGAACCCGCATCCATGCCCCCAATGACGGTTTGGTGGTGTACGCCACCTCGACCCAGGCCAATTTTCGCGGCAATATCGAGCCCCTCGCCGAGGGTCAGGAGGTGCGGGAGCGGCAGGAACTCATCTATCTGCCTGCGCCCGGTTCGGTCAAGGCGGAAATCAAGATCCATGAGTCCAACCTGGACAAGGCCAGCATCGGCCTGCCGGTGCGGATTACCGTCAATGCCCTGCCGAGCCGGGTTTTTAGCGGCCGGGTGGCCAACATCGCGCCCCTGCCCGATGCGGTGAGCGTGTGGCTCAACCCCGATCTCAAGGTCTACAACACCGACATTCACCTGGAAGGCAATGTCGAGGGCTTGCGCACGGGCATGAGCTGCCGCGCCGAAATCCTGGTGGCGGAATATCCCGATGCCCTCTTCGTGCCGGTGCAGGCGGTGACGCGGGTTGACGGACATCCCACCGTGTTCGTGCGCCAGGGGGGGCAATTCGGCCCGCGCCAGGTGGAGGTCGGCTTGGACAACAACCGCATGGTGCATGTGCTCAAGGGCCTGGAGGTCGGGGATACGGTGCTGCTGAACCCGCCCTTGCAGCATCCGGGCGAACCGGCGGGACGGGGCGGGGCGCGTTCGCCCCTGGCGGCGGGCGGCGGGGGCCGGGGATGAATCCAGGCGCCGCGTCCATCCGCCTGGAGGAGGTGTGGAAGACTTACCGCGTCGGCGGTGAGGATGTTCATGCCCTGGCCGGGGTTTCCATCGCCTTTCCCCAGGGCAGTTTCTGGGCCATCATGGGACCGAGCGGTTCGGGCAAGAGCACCCTGCTCAACCTGCTCGGCTGTCTCGACCGACCGAGCCGGGGCGCCTGTTACATTCAAGACCAGCCGACCGCCGGGGTCGACGACGATGCCCTGAGCGAAATCCGCCTGCGCCATCTCGGCTTCGTCTTTCAGAGTTTCAACCTCATCGCCCAGCTCAGCGTGCGCGAGAATATCGAGCTGCCCCTGTTCTACCTGGGTTGGGATGCCGAGCGCAGCCGCCGTCGTGCCGAGGAACTGGCGGCGCTGGTGGGTCTGGAACAGCGACTCGGGCACCGACCCAGCGAGTTGTCCGGCGGTCAGCAGCAGCGCGTGGCCATCGCCCGTGCCCTGGCCAACGACCCACGCATCATTCTCGCCGACGAACCCACGGGCAATCTCGACACGGCCACGGGCATCCAGATCATGGAACTGCTCGGCGACCTCAACCGGCGCGGCAAGACGGTGATCATGGTCACCCACGAGCCGGAAATCGCCGCCTACGCCCGGCATCGCCTGCACATCCGCGATGGTCGCATCGACCGCATCGAATCCGCGGACGGCTGACCATGCGCGAACTCCGGCTCGTCCGCAATATTCGCCTCGGCATCAAGAACCTGGTGCTCAACGGCCTGCGCAGCCTGCTCACCATGCTCGGCATGGTGTTCGGCGTGGGCAGCGTCATCGCCATGCTCTCGGTGGGCGAGGGGGCGAGCCAGGAAGCTCTGGAGCAGATTCGGCGTCTGGGAAGCGAGAATATTCTGATCTCTTCCGTCAAGCCGGTGGAGGAGGAGGCCAGTCCGCAGGTGCGCATTTTTATGAGCATTTACGGCCTGACCTACGCCGACGAGCAGCGCATCCGCGAGACCTTCAGCGCGGTGCGTAACACCGTGGCGGTGAAAAGCGTGCGCAAGGAAGCGCGCGTCGGCACCCGCGCCATGGAAATCCGTGCCATGGGGGTGACGCCGGGCTGGTTCGATCTGGTGAAACGGCCGCTTCTCGCCGGGCGCGCCCTGACGCCGCAGGATGAAGAGCGGCGGGCCGCCGTGGTCGTGATAACGGAAACCGTGGCGCGGCGACTGCTGCCCATCGAACATCCCCTGGGCAGCTTCATCCAGGTCAGCGGCGAAATATTCGAGGTGGTCGGCATCGTGCAGTCCATGAGCACCCAGGGGGCCGGGATCCAGGCGCCCGACCGTGAGGAGGACATTTATCTGCCTCTTGGTACAGCGCGCGAGCGTTACGGCGATTTGGTGATGCGACGCAGTGCCGGCAGCTTCATGCGCGAACAGGTGGAACTGCATCAGGTGATCGTGCAGGTGGACGATGTCTCTAGGGTGGAAAACACCGCCCGCGCCATCGAGGAGATGCTGGAGCGTTTTCACAAGAAAAAGGATTACCGCATCGACGTGCCCCTGGCCTTGCTGCGCCAGGCGGAAGCGACCAAGCGCACCTTCAATATCGTGCTTGGCTCCATCGCCGGGATCAGCTTGCTGGTGGGGGGCATCGGCATCATGAACATCATGCTCGCCTCGGTCACGGAGCGCACCCGCGAGATCGGCATCCGGCGCGCCATCGGCGCCAAGCGGCGGCAGATCGTCGGCCAGTTCCTCATCGAAACCGTGGTGTTGTCGACGGCGGGCGGGGCCATCGGGATTTGCGTGGGTTTGCTGATACCGCTGCTGATTACCTACTTTGCCGGGCTGACCACCATCGTTACCGCCGGCAGCCTGGTTCTCTCGGTGGTCATCAGCCTCTCGGTGGGGATTGTCTTCGGACTTTATCCGGCGGTGCGCGCCGCACGCCTCGACCCGATCGAAGCGCTGCGGCACGAATAAGGCAATGAAAGAGTGATTCTGTCCGGTCTTGACAAATAGAACCTGTTTGGTAATAATTCAACTATACCAACCTTGTTTTGGGGTGTCCTTATCCCTCCTGGGGGCACCCCTTCTTTTTTGTCTTTTTCCCGCCTTATTTGATCTCCCGCGACAGCCATTCCAGGGCGTTTTCCAGATCGCAGTGGCGCGCCAGTTTAACCAATCCAACCACATCGCCGACGACACCGCAGCGAAAACATTGAAAGCGGCCGTCCTTGATGACCATCTCGGGCTGCGCGTCGTGACAGCTGGGGCAGAAAAAATGCTTGCCCTCGCGTTTTAGCCCTAAATCTTCCGCGACTTTTTCGATGAGATGGCGCCGGCTTACCAATTCGTCCATGTGCTGACGGTCTTCGATTGTCATGCCTGACCTCGGTGGAGGGAATCTGGGTTGGTTCTTATATTTATCAGATGTTTGCCGCGCGGCAAGGGTCGCGAAACACAAAAAACCCGCTAAAGTATTGCGATGAGGAAAGGAGAAAACATGGACAAGACCCTTCTGATCACCGGCGCCAATCGCGGCATCGGCCTGGAACTGGCGCGCCAGTACCTCGCCGCCAACTGGCGGGTGCTGGCCTGCTGTCGCAATCCGGACCAGGCCACGGAACTGCAAGCCCTGGCGCAACGCGGCACCGGCAAACTGGCCATCCATGCCCTGGATGTCGCCCGCGACGAGGACATTGCCCGGTTGGCCAGGGAACTGCGCGAGGAGAAAATCGACATTCTGTTCCAGAATGCCGGCATCGGCGGTCCCCGTGGGCAGGGATTCGCGCCCATCGACAGCGAGGAATGGCTCAAGGCCTTTCGCGTCAACGTGCTGGCGCCCTTTCACCTGACGCTGGCGCTGGTGGACCAGGTGGCGGCCAGTCAGCGGCGCATCGTCGCCATCATGGGAACCCAACTCGGCAGCATCACCGACAACACCTCGGGCGGGCGCTATGTCTATCGCTCCACCAAGGCCGCGGTGCACATGGTGGGGAAAAGCCTCTCCATTGATCTGGCGCCGCGCGGCATTACGACCTTGCTGCTTCATCCCGGGTGGGTACGCACGGCCATGGGCGGCGCCCAGGCGACCATGAGCGTCGAGGACAGCG
Source organism: Geoalkalibacter sp. (assembly GCF_030604225.1). GTDB lineage: Bacteria > Desulfobacterota > Desulfuromonadia > Desulfuromonadales > Geoalkalibacteraceae > Geoalkalibacter. The sequence continues at coordinate 1,670 of NZ_JAUVWH010000074.1, read as the reverse complement.
TGCGCGGCCTGCGCCAGGTGCTGGAGCGGGCCACGCCGGCCGATAGCGGACAACTCATTGCCTACGACGGGCGGATTCTGCCCTGGTAGCACAGAAATTTTCTCATCCATGCAGCAGGCATCGCGGGGCATGGCGGCATCGCTTGCGACAAAAACTCGCCTGCGGCTCAGACATTTGCCGCGGCATTCAACCGCCATGCCCCGCGCCGCTACCTGGTCGGGGGAATACATTCAATTACAGGAGGATCGCATGCAGGAATACCGGCAATTCTTCATCGGCGGAGAATGGGTTGCTCCAAGGCAAGGGGCGATGATCGATGTTATCCACGCCGCCACCGACGAGGTGATGGGGAGGATTCCGGCCGGAGGCGCCGCCGACGTGGATGCTGCGGTGCGGGCCGCCCGGTCGGCCTTGCCCGCTTGGGCGGCGCTGCCTCCCCAACAGCGGCGCGACCATCTCGGCAGGATTCATCAGGGTCTGCTCGCCAGGGCTGGGGAGATCGCCCGCACCATCAGCGCCGAAGTCGGCATGCCCATCAAGCTCTCCGAGCGGATTCAGGCCGGCTTGCCAGCCGCGGTGCTGGAAAGCTATCTGCGCATCCTCGATGACTACGCCTTTGCCGAGGAGGTCGGCAATTCGCTGATTCTCAAGGAACCACGCGGCGTGGTGGGCTGCATCACCCCCTGGAACTATCCCCTCCATCAAATCATCGCCAAGCTGGCACCGGCGCTGGCCGCCGGCTGTACCCTGGTGATCAAGCCCAGCGAACTGGCGCCCCTGTCGGCGTTCATCCTCGCCGAGATCCTACGCGAGGCCGGTTTGCCGGCCGGTGTTTTCAATCTGGTCAGCGGTTATGGTCCCGAGGCGGGCGAGGCCCTGGTGCGCCATCCCGGGGTGCGGATGATTTCCTTTACCGGATCGACCCGGGCGGGACAGCGCATCAGCGAACTGGCCGCGGCGACGGTCAAGCGCGTGACCCTGGAGATGGGCGGCAAGTCGCCCTCATTGATCCTCAATGACGCCGATTTGGCCAAAGCGGTCAAGGCTACAGTGTCATCGTGTTTTCTCAATTCCGGCCAGACCTGCAGCGCCCTGACGCGCATGTTGGTGCCCGAGTCTCTGTATGATGAAGCGGCGAGGATGGCCGTGGAAGTGGCCGGCACCTTTACCCTGGGCGACCCCCTGGTGCCTGAAACACGCCTCGGACCGCTGGTGTCGGCTGCGCAGCGCGAGCGGGTGCGCGGGTTTATCCAACGTGGCGTGGAAGAAGGCGCCGAACTGCTCTGCGGCGGCGCCGAGCCGCCGACGGAGCTGGGACGGGGCTTTTACGTGCGCCCGACGGTATTCGGACGGGTGACGCCTGGGATGAGCATCGCCCGCGAGGAAATCTTCGGCCCGGTGTTGTCCATTCTGCCCTACCGCGACGAGGAACAGGCCATATCCATGGCCAACGACAGCGACTATGGTCTCGCGGCGGCGGTCTGGTCGGCGGATGCCGAGCGTGCTCGGCGCGTGGCGCGGCGCCTGGAAGCGGGGCAGGTGGATGTCAACGGCGGGAGGTTCAATCTTTTGGCACCCTTCGGCGGCTTCAAGCATTCCGGCATCGGCCGTGAATTCGGCCGCTTTGGGCTGGAAGAGTTTCTTGAGATCAAGTCCTTGCAGTTCTGAGG
>NZ_JAUVWH010000150.1 GCF_030604225.1 Geoalkalibacter sp. | reverse complement strand
GCTTCGTCTTCATCGACGAGCCCTTCGCCCATCTCGACGTGTTCAACATCGACAAGGTCGGCGCCTTTCTCGCCGCGACCCGCGCCCAGTACGTGCTGACCACGCCCAACACGCACAACGTCAACGTCTTCAAGACCTCGGATCTGACCCTGGTGACGCAAAAGCGCCGTCACCCCGAACTCTGGGCACCGCCTGTGGCCTTCGTGCGCCGCGAACGGCGGGAGACGGTGGCGTGAGCGAGCCGCGGGAGGCGGGCTGGTCGCCGCCCGACGGCGAGGGTATTCGCACCCTGAGCCTTGATGTGGGCGCGAAAAGCACGCTGCGCGGCAAGCGGCGACGCCGGGCGTTGCGGCCGCGCTGGGAGGTGCTGCCCCTGTGGCCCGCCGCTTGGCGCGCGCTGCTGATCGACTGGCTGCGCCAGGGCGGCGCGCGGCGTAAATGGACGAGCCTCCTGCAGGTTGCCGGCGGGGAGCGGGCCAGCGATGCCCTCCAACTGCTGGCGGAATTGCTCAAGATGGGCCTCGTCGAGGTCGAGGAACAGCGCCTGAGCGGTCGCTGGCAGACCCAGTGGGTGGAGTTCCTGGCCCTTGAGGACACCCGTGAAGCCCTGGGCCTGCCCAACCGCGAGCGCCTGCGGCAAGAGCAGGCCGCCCTGGCCGAGGAGCGCTTGGTTGATCCGCGATTGGCGGCCCTGGGCGAGACCCTCGCGGCCCTGCCCGCCGAGCGGGCGTTGCGCCGCCACGAGTTGCTGCGTGCCCTGGACCGGTGGCTTGCCGACGAGCGCTGCGGCACCCGCCGCGATTTCGCCCTGTTCGCCCGAGGCGACACCAAGGAGATTTCCGCCGCCGAATGGCAGTGGCTCGACGCCGGTCTGGATCTGGAAATCTGCGGCATCAGCCGCCATACCCCGGCCCTGTGGCTGCGCGCGCCGCTTGCCCTACACTGCGCGTCGGGAATTCTCGATCTACGCTGCGTGCCCGACGCCATTGCCCTGACGCCCGCCACCCTGGACCGGCTCAGGTCCATGGAAGGAACCCTCGGCTGCTGGCGGGTGGTGGAAAACCGCACCCTCTTCGAGCGCGCCGCGCGGCACTGGGGCGCGTGCGATGGGGTGCTCTGGGTGCCGGGTTTCGCCCCTTCCTGGTGGCATCGGGCGGTGTCGGCCCTGCTCAGGGCTTGTCCGGCGCCGGCCCGGGTGGCCTGCGATCCCGATCCGGCGGGCATCGACATCGCTTTGCAGGTGGGTGCTCTCTGGGAACAGCACTCCTTGCCCTGGCATCCCTGGCTGATGAAGGCGACGACTCTGGCCGCCTTGCCTTGCCGCAAGCCCCTTGGTGACCAGGATCTGGAGCGGCTGGCGCGATTCAAGGATCAGGCTCTGCCCGAAGAGCTGCGCGAATTGGCGGCGTGGATGGTGAGGCACGGGGAAAAGGGCGAGCAGGAAGGCATCGTCGATCTGGAAGGAGACGGATAAATGACCGCTTGGCTGCTCTATCTGGCCACCGGGGCCTTCGCCGGGGTGCTCGCCGGACTGCTCGGGGTGGGCGGCGGCATCGTCATCGTGCCGCTGCTGACCTTTGCCTTCACCGCCTTGCACATGCCCGCCGACTACATTCTGCACCTGGCCCTGGGCACCTCCCTGGCGAGCATCGTCTTCACCTCCATCTCCAGCCTCCGCGCCCACCATGCGCGCGGCGCGGTCCACTGGCCGGTGGTGCGCGGCATCTCCCTGGGCATCCTCACCGGCACGTTCTTCGGCAGCTGGGTGGCGGCGCAGCTCAGCAGCCGTTTTCTCGGCGGCTTCTTCGTCGTGTTTCTTTATTTCGTGGCGGTGCAGATGTTCTTCAACATCCGCCCCAAACCCTCGCGCACCCTGCCCGGCGCGCCCGGCATGTTTGGCGTGGGCAATGTCATCGGCGGGGTGTCGAGCCTGGTGGGTATCGGCGGCGGCAGCCTGTCGGTGCCCTTTCTCGCCTGGTGCAACCTGCCCATGCATCATGCCGTGGGCACCTCGGCCGCCATCGGCTTTCCCATCGCCGTGGCCGGCGCCGCGGGCTATATCCTCAACGGCTTGGCCGTGACGGAACTGCCCGGCGCCAGCCTGGGCTTCGTCTATCTGCCCGCCCTGGTCGGCATCGCCCTGGCCAGCGTCTGCACCGCGCCCCTGGGCGCGCGCCTCGCCCACAGCCTGCCCGTGGGCCGCCTGAAAAAAATCTTCGCCATCTTCCTCACCCTCATGGGCACCCGCCTGCTGCTGAGTTTTTTCTAGGAATGGCCACCCCGTGAGGAGCGCTTCGAGGGGGTGCTGGGTGTCCTTCTGAAGAGCGGCGTCACAATGGTTCTTGATCTTGGCAGCGTCGTTGCCGTCATCGAGGACACCTGTTTTGCTCTTGAGTCATCTCCTCTTCGGCATGCGAAGAGCCGCGTTTGGTTCACCTCTTTGGCTCAAACGTCGGGGGGGCGTGTCATGAAAAAAGCTCTATGGAACAAGGTCTTGCGGAGATCTTGTTGTCCTTTGGCGCGTCGATTTGGCGCAAGGCGGACAGATAGGGACGGATTTGGGCCAAATTACGGGAGGCGGTAGCGTGTGCCATTTTTCACCCCCTCTGCCATGAGCTTGCCTGCCTTGACCAGTTGCTCAATGCCGCGCCGAATGCGCGAGCGCGGGATCTCCCGGCCAATACGCTCGTGGATGTCACCAATCTTGGACTTGGGGTAGCGACTCACGTCCTCAATGATCAGTGCAGATAACCGATGTGGTTCAATGCGCTTGAGCGTGGTACCGCCGACGAAATTGAGTGTGCGCAGTAGCCTTGGATCCACGAAATAGCGCGTGGCTTGTGTTCGCCCCGCGCTCTGGATCAAATCCCACTCCAGAATTCGCTTGATCCATGGTTGCAGCGCATCGACCGAAGGTAGCTCCAGCATGGCGGCCAGCTCTCGGGCGGTCATGGCCTCGTGCTGAGCCAGCAGGCCCAGGGCAATGCGTTCGCGCTGGGTGAGTTGGTAGGTTTGATCGGCCTTGGCGATGAAGTCGATAATCTCGGGTTTGAGAATGCGGCGGCGCACAGTGACTTGGACGCGATCATGCTCTTCGATCAGTTCCGGCGCCTGGGCGCCCCTGAGAAACCAGCACCTCGAATATCTTGTCGAAGCCGCTGCCTTCGCGTTCCATTAGTTTCAGATCGTGAAACAGGCGGGCCAAGTGTTCGTTGCGGCACACAGTGTACTGGCCGCCATTGGAGGCGGTGACGACATCAGGCAACACCGTAACATTGACGGTTCGCTCGGCAAGCTTGCGCCGTAGGATGTCGGGCAGATCGGCGGGAATTTGTTGATCGGCCGGAGGCACATTCTGCCCATCCTCGATACCAAGCAGCAGCCGTCCGCCTATTGCATTGGCAAATGCAATGCAATCCTTGGCGATTTCGTTCCAGTTCGCGGTCCTGCCGGTCACTGCCCGCAAGGACTTCTGGTCGAGGAGTTGCCCTTCCAGGCTCACGTGAGTTTCACCCTGTTGTGCTTCATTTTTGTTCGCCCTCGCTCTTCGGTGCGTCATCGGCACCACCGGCTAGAACCCACTCATCCACCTTGGAGAGTTGGAATTGGAAAACGGGCCGATTTTTTTTGGGATGGCAGGCCCCTGCTCTGGCGCAGCGGTAAACAATTTCATTCATGAGACCCTTATGGCGGGTGACTTCCATAGTGGCAATCCAGGGTTCGTCGTTTATGGCAATGGAATTGACCTTGGAAAAATCATCTTAAATCTGGAGCAGTCTAACAGAGAGCGGCTTCGGCGGCCATGGGCAAGTGGTGTCGGAAAAAATAGGATAATAAATTCGACCCGCCCGAAAATACCCCCTGGCCCTTGAGACACCGCCCCGCCTGTGTCAAAATCGTACGGTTTCCCAACGACATCAAGGGGAAGAGCCGATGATCCACCAGAATTTCATCGACGGCGCCTGGGTTGCGGGGGCGGGAGAGCTCCGTAACGTCAATCCCTCCGACACCAAGGATCTCATCGGCGTCTATGCCTGCGCCGACCGCCGGCAGGCCGAGGCCGCCGTGGCCGCCGCCCGCGCCGCCGTGAAGGGCTGGCAAGCGGTGGGCATTCAGGAGCGCCATGATGTTCTCGACCGCATCGGCAGTGAAATTCTGGCGCGGCGCGAGGAACTCGGGCGACTGTTGTCGCGCGAGGAGGGCAAGACCCTGCCCGAGGGCATCGGCGAGGTGGCGCGCGCTGGGATGATCTTCAAGTTTTTCGCCGGCGAGGCGCTGCGCCTGGGCGGCGAGCGGCTGCCCTCGGTGCGCCCCGGGGTGGAGGTGGAGGTGAGCCGCGAGCCCGTCGGGGTGGTGGCGGTCATCGCGCCCTGGAATTTCCCCAGCGCCATCCCTGCCTGGAAGATCGCTCCCGCCTTGGCCTGCGGCAACTGCGTGGTGTTCAAGCCCGCCGCCCTGGTGCCGGGCTCGGCCTGGGCGCTTAGCGAAATCATGTCCCGCAGCGGCCTGCCCGCCGGGGTCTTCAATCTGGTCATGGGCGCGGGGGCCGAGGTGGGCGAAACCCTGGTCCAGTCGCCGGGCGTCGATGCCCTGACCTTCACCGGCTCCGACGGCGTGGGCCGCGCCCTGGCGCCCAAGGTGGTGGCGCGCGGCGCGCGGGTGCAACTGGAGATGGGCGGCAAGAATCCCCTGGTGGTGCTCGACGACGCTGATCTCGACGTCGCGGTGCATTGCGCCGTGCAGGGCGCCTTCTACTCCACGGGGCAGCGCTGCACGGCGTCGAGCCGGCTGATCGTCACCGAGGGTATCCACGATCGTTTCGTGGCCCGGCTGGTGGAGCGGATGCAGGCCCTGCGCGTCGATGACGCCCTCAAGCCGGGCACCGACATCGGCCCGGTGGTCGATCAGAAACAGCTCGACCAGGATCTCGACTATCTGCGCATCGGCCGCGAGGAGGGCGCGCGGCTGGTCTGCGGCGGCGACCTGCTGCGTCGCGAAACGCCGGGTTTTTACCTATCGCCGGCCCTGTTCACGGAAACCCGCAACAACATGCGCATCAACCGCGAGGAAATTTTCGGGCCCATCGCCGCGGTGATCCCGGTGCGCGATTACGAGGAGGCGCTGGTCACGGCCAACGACACCGCCTTCGGCCTGACGGCGGGCATCGTCACCACCTCCCTCAAGCTGGCGAGCGATTTCAAGCGCCGCGCCCAGGCCGGGTTGGTCATGGTCAACCTGCCCACCGCCGGGGTCGATTATCACGTGCCCTTCGGCGGGCGCAAGGGGTCGAGCTTCGGGCCGCGCGAGCAGGGCAGTTACGCCCGCGAGTTCTATACGGTCGTCAAGACCGCCTACACGGCGCCCTGAGGTGCGCCGGTGAAGATCCGCGTCAAGCTCCACGGCGTGTTCCGCATCGGCCGCTTCAAGGATGAACTCCGCGACTATCCCGCGGGCACGCGGGTGGCGGATGTGGTGCGCGAGTTGGGTTTTTCCGAACATCTGCTCGGCACGGTGATTGTCAATGAGGTGCATGTCAGCGTCGAGCAGGAATTGCACGACGGCGACTGTCTGATGATTCTGCCCCTCCTCGACGGGGGGTGAAGGGTTGGCTTTGATTTCCGCACAGGGGGAGTAGAGCGCATGAAGATTCTCACCACCGATCCCGTCCGTGAACCGCACAAGGTGCTCTACCGGCGCGCCGTCGTCGATCTCGCCGGCGGCGCCATCCATTATGAGGACGTGCCCTGCCGCAATCTCGAGGATGTCCTGGGCGGCTTCGGCCGCTCCTTCCAGGATCTCGCCGCGCGGCGCATCACCCAGGCCTACTGCGACGAGAATCCCCTCATCGTCAACATCGGCCTGCTCAGCGGCAGCAGCGCCATGACCGGCATGCGCACCTATTTTTCCGGCTACAGCCCGCTCAAGGCCTCGCGTCAGGGGCTGCCCGCCGCCATCTGGTCGGCGGCGAGCGGCAAGTTCGGCGCCAAGTTCCGCTGGACCGGTCTGGACGAACTGGTGCTGGAAAATCGCGCGGAACAGCCGGTCTACGTGTTGATCCGCGCGGGGCAAGAGGGGCCGGTGGTGGAACTCAAGGCCGCCGAGCATCTGCGCGGCCTGCTCACCCACGACAAGATCATGGCCCTGGCCGATGACTATCCCGATGCCCACGTCGCCGCCATCGGCCCCGCCGGGGAGCAGTGGGAGCAGGTCTACATGGGCGCCGTGGCGTGCAGCACCGAAAACCAGCTGCGCACCCGACAGGACAAGAGCCGCTTCGCCGGGCGCGGCGGCATGGGCAGCCTCATGGGCTACAAGAACGTGCTGGCGCTGGTGGCGCAGAGCCGCGACCAGCTCAAGCCCCTCACCCCGGAGATCAAGCAGGTCAACATCAACGTGGTCAAGGGTGGCGGTTCCCTGCGCTTGCAACCCGTGAGTCGCGGCGGCGGGGGCGGTACCTGGGGCGCCTACGACGTCATGCAGCCCTTCCACGCGGTGCCGGTCAACAATTTCCGCCCGCAGGGCAACGACCTGCCGGAGCGGCTGTTCCGCGAGAACGTCGAAAAAGATTACGTCATCAAGTCCGAGGCCTGCTTTCGCTGCGGCATCACCTGCCACAACAACATCCACGAGCGCCAGGCCGACGGCGGCCCGGGAAAATTCCTCGCCAAATTCGACTACGAGCCCCTCAACCTGCTCGGCACCAACCTCGGCCTACACGACGCCGGCCAGGCCGCGGCTCTCATCCACCTGGGCGACAACCTCGGCATGGACGCCATCTCCCTGGGCGTGACCCTCTCCTACGTGCTCGCCTACAACGCCCGCCATCCCGACCAGCCGCTGCTCAACGGCGCGACCTTCGGCGAGTTCGCCAAGATCAAGGAACTGGTCGAGGAAACCGGGCGCGGCCGCTGTCCCGAAGTCGGCCGGGGTTCGCTGCGCCTCGCCCAGAGCACCGGCGAAACCGGCTACGCCTATCAGGTCAAGGGCCTGGAAATCGCCGCCTATCAGCCTGAGACCAATCCTGGCTATGCCTGGGCCATCGCCGGCGGGCACATGTCCATGGGCACCTACGGCATGCTGATCCGCGAGGGCAAGGCCGATCTCGACTCCTGGGTCAAGGCCATCACCGAGGAGAAGCTGCAGATTGTCGGTTTCGACCTCATCGGCCTGTGCAAGTTCTTCGACATCGCCAAGGGCATCGGCACCGAGATGGTCCAGACCTGCCTCAAGAGCGAACTCGGCCTGGAGGTGAGCACCGCCGAGCTGCGCGCCGCCGTGCGC
>NZ_JAUVWH010000087.1 GCF_030604225.1 Geoalkalibacter sp. | reverse complement strand
TCACCCGCATGCCGCACCCCGGCTACGCGGAACAGATCCCCGCCTACGAGCAGATCAAGTTCTCCATCACCGCCCATCGCGGCTGCGCGGGGGGTTGCGCCTTCTGCGCCATCACCCACCATCAGGGAAAAATCATCCAGTCGCGCTCCGAGGATTCGGTGCTCGCCGAGGTCCGCGCCCTGACCCGCCACCCCGAATTTCGCGGCACCCTGAGCGATGTCGGCGGCCCCACCGCCAACATGTACGGCATGTTCTGCGGCGACGAGGCGGCGCGGCGCGCCTGTCGGCGCGGCAGCTGCCTGCATCCGCGCATCTGCCGTCACCTGGCGACCGGCGGGCGGCGGGCGGAACGGCTGCTGGCCGCGATCCGCCGACTCGCCGGGGTCAAGCACGTGTTTGTCGCCTCGGGTATCCGCTACGATCTCCTCGACCATCAGCAGGAATACTTCGAGGCGCTGCTCGCCCACCACGTCGGCGGGCTGCTCAAGATCGCCCCCGAGTCGGTGGTGCCCGAGGTCACCGCCATCATGCGCAAGCCCGGCCCCGAGCCCCTGGAGAAGTTCCTGCGCTATTACCGCGAGGCCTGCCGGGCGAGCGGCAAGCGCCAGGGGGTGGTGCCCTACCTCATCGCCGGCCACCCCGGCTGCACCCTCGCCAACATGGTGGACACCGCGCTGTTTCTCAAGGGCCGCAACCTGCGCGTCGAGCAGGTGCAGGAGTTCACCCCCACCCCGGGAACCCTGGCCACCTGTATCTGGCACACCGGCCGCGACCCCTTCACCGGCAGCGCGGTGCACGTGCCGAAAAGCCCGCGCGAACGGCGCCTGCACAAGGCCCTGCTGCTCTGGCACCTGCCGCAAAGCCGCGCCGATATCGCGGCGGCGCTGCGCGAGTGTGGCCGGGAGAAAGAGGGGCGCGAGTTGCTGGGTGAACTGCGGGGACCTAAGGGACACCAGGGACGTCAGGGACGCCGCTGAGGTTGCTTTCCTGGTGTCCCGGGTGTCCCTTGAGTCCCTTTTGCCAGAAAGGCTTCAACCATGACCCAAGGCTTCATCCCGCCCCACGGCGGCTACCGCAACCTGCTGTCCTACCAGCGCGCGGAAATCGTCTATGATGCCACGGTGCGTTTTTGCGCCCGCTTTCTCGACCGGCGCGACCGCACCGTCGACCAGATGATTCAGGCGGCTCGCTCGGGCAAGCAGAACATTATCGAGGGCAGCATGGCGTCGGCGACCTCCAAGGAAACCGAAATCAAACTGACCAATGTCGCCCGTGCCAGCCTTGAAGAATTGTTGGCCGATTACCGTGATTTCCTGCGTCTGCGCAATCTCGCCGAATGGCCCAGGGAACATCCCTACGCCCGGCGTCTCGGCCAGTTGCTGCGCACCCCGCGGGCGGACTACGAAACCTTCCGCAAAGGCCTGGAGCACGCCGACCCCTTTATCTCCGCCAACGTCATCATCGGTCTGATCAAGGTCACCACCTATCTGCTCAACCGCCAACTCCTGCAACTCGAACAGGCCTTCGTGGAACAGGGCGGTCTGCGCGAGCGCATGACCCAGGCGCGTTTGCTTGAGCGCGAACGCCGGCGTCGCTGACCAACGCGCCTTTTTGCAAAAACCCCGTTGGTTGCTATAATTTCAGGGTTTTGAGCTTCCGGGGAAAGACCTTCCCCCTATTACTCCCGAGGAGATTGCCGTGCCGAAAATTCTAGTGGTGGATGATGAGGATGATCTGCGTCTGCTTTATACGGACGAATTGCAGGACGAGGGCTACGAGGTGGCGGGGGCGGGCTCCGGCCAGGAGGCGCGGGAACTGCTGGCCCGCGACCAGTTCGACCTGATGATTCTCGACATTCAGATGCGCGGCGAAAGCGGCCTGGACCTGCTCAAGGACGTCGTGCGCGAGCGCGAGGATCTGCCGGTGATCTTGTGCACCGCCTTCAGCATGTACAAGGACGACTTCTCCTCCTGGCTGGCGGATGCCTACGTGGTGAAAAGCTCCGATCTGAGCGAGCTCAAGGAGCAAGTGCGCAAGGTGCTGGCGAAAAAGAAACCGTCCTGAATGTGTTCTGATTGATGCATGCAATTTTTCCGCGAAGGAGTTTTCCTATGAAAGCAGTCATCATGGCCGGCGGCTTCGGCACCCGCATCCACCCCCTCACCATCAACATGCCCAAGCCCATGATCCCTCTGTTCAACCGCCCCATGATGCTGCACATCATGGAACTGCTCAAGGACCACGGCATCAGCGAGCTGATCCTGCTGCTCTACCATCAGCCCGAGGTGATCAAGAACTATTTCGGCGACGGCAGCGAGTTCGGCGTGCGCATCACCTACGTCACGCCCCTGGAGGACTTCGGCACCGCCGGCGCCGTCAAGCAGGCGGCCAAGTACCTCAAGGAGCGCTTCGTCATCATCAGCGGCGACCTGCTCACCGATTTCAACATCTCCGAGGCGCTGCGCTTCCACGAGGAGCGCAAGGCCGAGGCGACCATCGTGCTGACCTCGGTCAAGGACCCCCTGCAGTTCGGGGTGGTGATCACCGACAAGGGCGGGCGCATCACCAAATTCCTCGAAAAGCCGGGCTGGGGCGAGGTGTTCTCCGACACCATCAACACCGGCATCTACGTCCTCGAACCCGAGGTGCTGGAGCGCATTCCCGACCATGAGAACCGCGACTGGTCCAAGGACGTCTTTCCCGCCATGCTCGCCGACGACGCACCGCTGTTCGGCTGCAACCTGCAGGGCTACTGGCAGGACGTGGGCAACACCGACGCCTACCTGGAAGCCTGCCGCGACGTGTTCGCCGGCAAGGTCAAAATCAACCTCCTCGGTACCCCCGCCGGCGGCGAGGGCCGCCAGATCTATCTGGGCCAGGACGTCAAGGTGGAGCAGAAGGATCTGAGCCTGCTCGAAGGCATGGTGGTGGTCGGCGACAATACCCACATCAAGGGCAAGGCGCGCCTCAAGAACTGCGTCATCGGGCGCAACTGCACCATCGAGGACGGGGTGGAGCTCGAGGATTGCATCCTGTGGCGCAACGTCTACGTGCGCAAGGGCTCGCGCCTCAAGGGCGCGACCCTGTGCAACCGCGTGCAGATCGGCCAGGGCGTGGTCATGGAGGACGCCACGGTGATCGCCGACGAGACCACCGTGGGCGACGAAGCCTACATCAAAAAGGATGTCAAGATCTGGCCGCGCAAGGTCGTCGAGGGCGGCGCCATCGTCACCACCAATCTCATCTGGGGCGAGAAGTGGCGCAAGGCCCTGTTCGACGGCGCCCTGGTGCGCGGCCTGACCAACGTCGAGCTGACCCCGGAATTTTCCGCCAAGCTCGGCTCGGCCTACGGCTCGACCCTGCCCAAGGACAGCTTCATCCTCTGCGGCCGCGACGCGGTGCGCTCCTCGCGCATGCTCAAGCGCGCCTTCGTCGGCGGGCTGCTCTCCACCGGGGTCAACGTCATCGACGTCAAGATGATTTCCCTGCCGGTGCTGCGCTACAAGCTCACCACCTTCGGCGAGGTGGGCGGGGTGCATTTCCGCCAGTGCCCCGACGATCCCGCTTCGACCGAGATCATCTTCTACGATGCCGACGGCATCGAAATCTCCTCCTCGGCGGCCAAGGGCATCGAGCGGGTCTATTACAAGGAGAACTTCCGCCGCGTCCACCACTCCGAACCGGGCGGCATTTCCGAGCTGCCGCGCATCTACGACTATTACCGCGACGGCTACCGGCGCGCCCTGAAGGCCGAGGCCCTGCGCGCCCACGCCCCCAAGGTGGTGGTGGACATCAACCACTCGCCGGCGGGCGATCTGCTGCCGAGCCTGCTCAACGAGCTGGGCTGCGAGGTCATCGAGCTCAACTCCCACGTCGCGGAAAGCGCCTCGGTGGCCACCCCCGAGCAGCGCCAGCGCGCCAAGGAGCAGCTCGCGCGCATCGTCGTCACCCTGGGCGCCACCGCCGGCTTCTGGATCGGCCCCTCGGGGGAGCGCTGCGTGCTCATCGACGAGCACGGCGAGATTCTCTCCGATATCGATGCCCTATGCACCCTGGCCGCCCTGGTGTGCCGCGCCGAGGGCCGCGGCGAACTGGTGGCGCCGGTGCCCGCGCCCCAGGCGGTGGAGGATCTCGCCCAGGCGGCGGGCCTCACCGTAACCCGGACCAAGAACGACGGCCGCTCCCTGGTCGAGGCGGCGAAGAAGAAAAACGTCCAGCTGGGCTTTTCCATGGAGGGGCATTACATCTTCCCCGCCTTCCACCCCAATTTCGACGCCCTGTTCACCGTGGCCAAGACCCTGGAGCTTCTGGCCCGCACCGGCCTGACCCTGAGCGAGGCGCGCCGCTCGGTGAAGCGCCGCGCCTACCGCCGGCTCCAGGTGCCCTGCTCCTTCGAGCTCAAGGGCGGCATCATGCGCAAGATGAGCGAGGACAGCGTCGATCACGAGGCGAGCTTCATCGACGGCGTCAAGGTGCAGTTCGCGGACGCCTGGGTGCTGATGCTGCCCGATCAGCACAACCCGGTCGCCCACCTAGTCGCCGAGGCGGGCAGCGAGGCGGAAGCCGACCGGCTGGTGGAAGAATACCGCCACAAGCTCGAAGAATGGAAAAAGGAACTTCTCAATCAGTGATCCACCACAGGTAGCGATAAGCGCTCAGGGGGCCGCCGGAAGCGCCGGAATCCGTTTCCGGTTGAATCCGCCGGCCCCCTGCGATTTTTCGCCGACCGCAAAGGACCAGACCATGACCCCTGAACAGCACCGTCCCGCGTACTTTCCCCTCGACATCCAGATTTCCGACGCGGCCTGGCGGGGCCTCGACCTCGAGGATCGCCTGCGCCCCTTCGACCAGGCGCCGCTCATGCTGCGCCTGCGGGTGGTGGCCGACTGCCTCAACGGCCGCGCGCGGAGCGCCCGAACCAGTGCCGGGGATCTGCACCTGGCGGCCCTGCTCAACCGGGTGTTCCGCCACCTGCTCAGGCGCTATTTTTCGGAACTCGGCTGCCGCGTCGAAGCCGATAGCATTCTGCTGGCGGGCCGCAGCCTGCCTCACCCCGGCCTGCCCGGCACGTTCAAAGCCTTTGTCGAACTCTTCCCGCCCGCCCTGGTGCGCCAGGGAACGCTGGCCCCCAAGGAGTTCCTGAGCGCGGCCGAGCATCGCCTGACCAGCCTCGGCGAGTTGTTCATTCTTGCCGTGCAAAACGACAATCCCGCCCTGAGCGGCATGCGCGAGCTGTTTGACGATGGGGAGCTCAGCCGCCGCGCCGCCTACCGCCGGCCCCTGGCCGAACTCGACCGGGAGTTGGAACGCACCGCGGGCCCCGGAGGGCTGCGCCGCTCGCTGCTCGAACTGCTCAGCGAACCCGTCAAGGCCTCGCCCCATTCGCTCCACGGCCAACTGCGCTACGTCGGCGAATATTGGCGCGAATGGCTGCCGCCGGAGCTCGAAGGCGCCATCCTCACCGCCTTCGACATCAGCGCCGAGGAACACCAGCCGCGCGGCTTCGGCCCGGGCCCGACACGCGTGCTGGATTTTCGCGCCGCCGCGCGGGTCGATTACGACTACCCCGAGCCCGAGGCCTTCACCGCCGACGCCGACTGGATGAGCAACGTGGTGCTCATCGCCAAATCCACCTATGTGTGGCTCGACCAGTTGAGCAAGCGCCACGGCACCCCCATCACGCGCCTCGACCAGATTCCCGACGCCGAGCTCGACCGCCTGGCGCGCTGGGGCTTCAACTCCCTGTGGCTGATCGGCATCTGGGAGCGCTCCCAGGTGTCCCAGTGGATCAAGCACATGCGCGGCAATCCCGAGGCCCTGGCCTCGGCCTACTCCCTCTATGATTACGTCATCGCCGCCGACCTGGGCGGCGAGGAGGCCATGGCCGCCCTGGAGGAGCGCTGCCGGCAACGCGGCATCCGCCTGGCCTCGGACATCGTGCCCAATCACACCGGGCTCTACTCGCGCTGGCTCAAGGAGCATCCCGACTGGTACGTGCAGCTCGACCATCCGCCTTTCCCGAGCTATCGCTTCACCGGGCGCGATCTCTCCCCCGACCCCGAGATCAGCCTACGGATCGAGGACGGCTACTACGACCACTCGGAAGCGGCGGTGGTCTTCGAATACACCGATCATCGCGACGGGCGGGTGCGCTACATCTACCACGGCAACGACGGCACCCACATGCCATGGAACGACACGGCGCAGCTCAACTACCTGCTGCCCGCGGTGCGCGAGGCGATGATCGGCACCATCCTGCACATCGCGCGGCGCTTCAAGGTGATCCGCTTCGATGCCGCCATGACCCTGGCGAAAAAACACTTCCAGCGCCTCTGGTTTCCCCAGCCCGGCGGCGGTGCGGGCGTGCCATCGCGCGCCGAGCACGCCATGACCCGCGAGGCCTTCGAGCGCGCCTTTCCCAAGGAATTCTGGCGCGAGGTGGTGGACCGGGTCGCCGCCGAGGTGCCCGACACCCTGCTCATCGCCGAGGCCTTCTGGCTCATGGAGGGCTATTTCGTGCGCACCCTGGGCATGCACCGGGTCTACAACAGCGCCTTCATGAACATGCTCAAGAACGAGGAAAACGCCAAGTACCGCCAGACCCTCAAAAACATCCTCGAGTTCAACCACGAAATTCTCAAGCGCTTCACCAACTTCATGAACAACCCCGACGAAGCCACCGCCGTCGAGCAGTTCGGTAAGGGCGAAAAATACTACGGCGTCGCCACCCTGCTCGCCACCCTGCCGGGACTGCCCATGTTCGGCCACGGCCAGATCGAGGGCCTGAGCGAAAAATACGGCATGGAATACCGCAAGGCCTACTGGGACGAACCGATCGACGAGGGCATGGTCACCGAGCACGAACGGCGCATCTTCCCTTTGCTGCGCAAGCGCTATCTGTTCAGCGGCTCGGAGCATTTCCGTCTCTACGATTTCTGGACCGACGGCCGCGTCGACGAGAACGTCTTCGTCTATTCCAACCGCCGCGGCGCCGAGCGCGCCCTGGTAGTTTACCACAACTGCTATGCCGAAACGTCCGGCTGGATCCGCACCTCCGTCGCCTGGGCCGACGCGCCCTCAGACGACCCGGAGCGCCTCGCCCAGACCACCCTCGGCGCGGCCCTCGACCTCAAGGCCGACGACGACCTCTACTACCGGTTTCGCGAACACGCCGCCGGGCACGACTATCTGCATCGCGGCCGCGATCTCGTCGAGCAGGGCCTGCACCTGGACCTGCAAGCCTACCAGAGCCGCGTGTTTCTGGGGTTTCAGGAGATTCGCGACGCGGATGGAATCTGGCGACAGATTCACGAGGAATTGAACGGTCGCCCCTGTCCCGACCTCGACCGTGCCTGGGGACGCCGTCATTTCGCGGAACTCATTGCGGCAACTGGCGAACTTCTTGCCCCGCCGCGATTGCTGGCCTGGGGACGGCAACTTGCTGATAAAAATTTTAAAATTAAAATTGATGAATTTCTCGTTGACTTTCGTCGCAACCTGACTTACTTTTGGCAAAAGGTCATTCGTCAAGGCTCATTAACCCTGACCGAGGATCAACTGGCCGCGGCACTTCAGGCGGATCTCGACGCCCTGGCGCACCTGCGGTGTCTGCGCGGTCGCGCCGCCAAGCACCGCGCCGTTCTTGCCTGGCTGGCGTCAAGCCTGCCCGGCAAGCCGTCAAAAACCCAGGGTGAAGCAGTCCTGGGCGGCGCGCCGGGCCAGGAATACCGCCTGCTGTTGCCCTGGCTGCTGTGGCATGGCCTGACCCCGGCCCAGGCCGAATTCGGCAGCGGCCGGCTGGTGCAACGCTGTCTGCTCGACGAGGCCCTGGACACCGCCCTACAGAGCGCGAACGCGGCACCCTTGGCGGCAGAGCTCGATCTGGCGCGGGCGGAAATCCGTTTACTGGTGCTGCTCCTCGACCAACAGCCGCCCGGCTCGCCCCATGAGCTTAAATTAATTTTGGCAGATTACTTGCAACATCCCACGGCACGGGATTATCTCGGCTGCAATATTTATCAGGGAATCGACTGGTTCAACCGCGAGCGTTTTGTCGCCCTTGTTCATTGGCTCTGTCTGCTGGGAGCCCTGCACCTCGCGTCCGGGGAGGACACGGATCAACAATTGCTCGATGCCGTCGCCTCTCTCCATGCCGGAGGGCGCGACCTGCTGGCCCATGCCCAAACCTGCACCTATCAGGTTGCGCCCCTGGTTCGCCATCTGCTGGAGGCAACTCAGGAAACCCGGGCCGGCTGACCTCCCCGGAGGGATTCCAACAACTGTCCGCGCCGTTCAGCCCGGATGGGTACGAGGGAAAAGTTGCCATGAAAATTCTAATTGTCTCCCCGGAAGCTTCCCCCTACGCCAAAACCGCCGGGCTGGCCGATGTCGCCGGCTCCCTGGCGCGCGCCCTGCGCAAGCTCGGCCACGACGCACGGCTCATCCTGCCCTGTTACAAGCAGATCGACGATCTGGGCTTTTCCCTGCGCAAGGGGCGTAAAAGCGTGGAAGTTCCCATTGAGGGCGTGTTGCGCAAGGGGCTTTTGCGCCAGACCCTGCTCGAAGGCGTGCCGGTCTATTTCATCGAAAATCGCGAGTACTTTCATCGCGAGGGGCTCTACGGCAATGGCAAGGGCGATTACACCGACAACGCCCAGCGCTTCGGCTTTTTCTGCCATGCGGTCCTGCAACTGCTGCGGCGCATGGATTTTCGCCCCGACGTGCTGCACCTGCACGGCTGGCAGACCGGATTGATCCCGGTGCTGCTGCGCACCGAGCTCAAGGGCGACCCCTTCTACGCCCAGATGAGCACCCTGTTCACCCTCCACGACCTGGAGCACACCGGTTTCTTTCCCACGGAAACCCTGGACGGATTGGGGCTCGATGCCGCCGAGTTGGGCCACAACGGCCTGGCGCTGGACAACGGTATCTCGTTTCTCAAGGGCGGCCTGCATTACGCCGACCAGATCAACACCCTCTCCGAGACCTATCGCGACGAGTTGCACAGCGCCGAATTCGGCGGCGCCTTCGCGGCGCTGTTGCGCCGCCGCAGCGCCGCGTTCCACGGCATTTTCAACGGCATCGACGGCCGCACCTGGGATCCGTCCCTGGACATGCACCTGAACCGACCCTACAACGTCGACAACCTCAACGGCAAAAAGGCCAACAAGCGCGCCCTGCAGAAGGAAGCGCGCCTGGATCTGGAGCCCCTGGTGCCCCTGGTGGGGATGGTGGCGCCCCTGCGCCGCGACAAGGGCCTGGATCTGATCGTCGAGGCCTGGGATGAGCTGCTCAAGAGACCCATGCAGCTGGTCATTGCCGGGCGGGGAGAGGCGGAGGTGGAAAAGCAGCTGGCCGCCCTGCGGGATCTGCGCCCCCGTCAAGCCCAGGTGCTTCTCAACAGCGATGCGGGGCTGGCGCGGCGCATTTTCGCCGGCAGCGACATCTTTCTCATGCCCAGCCGCGTGGAACCCTGCGGCCTGGAACAGGTCGTCGCCCTGCGCTACGGCAGCGTGCCGGTGGTGCATCGCACCGGCGGCCTCAACGACAGCATCATCGACAGCGACGAGCGCCCGCGCCTGGGCAACGGCTTCGTCTTCGACCAGGCGACGCCGCAGGCCCTGCTGGGCGCCCTCGATCGCGCCCTGGAGGCCTACGAAAACCGTCGCCAGTGGCTCAAGCTGGTCAAGCGCGGCATGACGCAGGATTTCAGCTGGACCAGCGCCGCGGAAAAATACGTCGAGCTCTACCGCAAGACCCGCTCCCAGCATCTCGTCTGAGCCGGCCGGGGATCGCTCAGTCGCTTGCCGGCTTTTCCCGCAGGCGCGCCAGATAGTCCTCCCACTCGATGGGCAGGAGATCTTTCTTGCGGTTGTTACACGCCTTGCAGGCGGGCACGCAATTGCCGCGACTCGATTTGCCGCCGCGCGCCAGGGGCAGGATGTGATCCAGGCTCAGCTCCGCCGGCCGCACCCGTGCCCCGCAATAGTGACAAACTCCTAGGGCGACGCGGTTCTTCCACCAGTTGCTCTTGCGCAGCTCGCGCGCCTTGTCGCGCTCGCGGCGGATGTCCTCGTCCGACACCTCCAGATAAAAATCCATGCGCCTGCCTCCCTTTCGCGGCTCATTCTAGCGCCCTTCGCGGGCGCCTCGCAACCGCAACCCCGGCCCCCTTGCGCAATCCCGGCAAATGTGCGATGAATAGCGCCGTATTTCGCCCTGCATTCCGCACGTTCTGGAGTTGCTGAAGCCATCATGAAAATCCTCATCGTCGGCACCGGCCAGGTCGGCTATTTTCTCTGTGAGCGCCTCTCCGAGGAAGGCCACGAGGTCACCCTCATCGACCAGGACCAGGACCATCTCAACCGCGCCCAGGAACGCCTCAACGTGCTCGGCATTCTCGGCAACGGCGCCAGCGCCGAGATTCTCGAGCAGGGCGGCATCAAGGAAGCCGACATCTTCATCGCCGTCACCGACATGGACGAGGTCAACATCCTCGCCTGCCTGCTGGCACGCGAATACGGCGTCAAGACCCGCATCGCGCGGGTGCGCAGCATCGAGTACTCGGGGCAGGGCGCGGTGCTCTCCAAGGAAAAACTCGGCATCGACCTGCTGATCAATCCCAAGGACGCCGTCGCCGAGGAGATGATCAAGATCGCCTCGCGCCAGGGGGCCTTCGACGTGGCCGAATTCGTCGAGGGCCAAATTCAATTCATCGGCTACCGCATCGGCGAGAAGAGCCCCCTGTGCGACCTGACCCTGCGGGAACTGGGCGAAATCCGCGGCATGTACCGCTTCGTGGTGACCGCCATCACCCGCGGCGAGCGCACCATCATCCCGCGCGGCGACGACACCATCCGCGTCGGCGACAGCATCTTCATCTTCGCCCACCACAACGACCTGCCCGCCATCCAATACCTGCTCCAGCCCGAGCCGGAGAAAGCCTGCCGCCTGCGCCGCGCCTTCATCCTCGGCGGCGGCAGCATCGGCTTGCAGATCGCCCAGCGCCTGGAGGCGCTGCATTTCAACGTGCGGCTCATCGACCGCGACGAGGCGCGTTGCGAATATCTGGCCTCCAAGCTGCGCCGCTCCATGATCATCCACACCGACGGCACCGATATCCGCACCCTGAGCGACGAGGGCATCGAGGGGGCCGACGTGTTCATGGCCGTCACCGGCAACGACGAGGACAACATCCTCTGTTCGCTGCTCGCCAAGAAACACGGCGCGAAGCGCGCCCTGGCGCTGATCAACAAGCCCGAATACCTCAATCTCGCGCCGTCCCTGGGCATCGACGCCTGTGTCTCGCCGCGCCTGGCCGCCGGCGCGGTGATCCTCAAGCATGTGCGGCGCGGCAAGGTGCTATCCCTGGCCACCGTCGAGGGCAGCAACGCCGAGGTGCTTGAACTGCAGATCGGCGAGGACAGCCCGATTCTCGGCCAGCCCCTCAAGAGCCTGCATTTCCCGCGCGGCGCCATCATCGGCGCCATCGTGCGCGACCGCGAGTATCTGATTCCCACGGGCGACACGGTGCTGCGCGCCCTGGATCGGGTGGTGGTCTTCACCCTGCCCGAGGCCCTGGCCAAGGTCGAAAGCTTCTTCGGGTAACCGGCCCATGAACCTGCCTCTGCTGCTGCGCATTCTCGGCGCCCTGTCCCTGTTCCTCGCCGCCGCTCTCCTCGTGCCGGTGCCCTTCTCCCTGTATTTCCGCGACGGCGCCTGGTCGGCCTTCGTCCTGGCGGCGGCCGTGTGCCTGGCCTTCGGCGGCGTGCTGTTTCGCGCCTTCAGCGCGCGCCAGGAGATCTCGGTGCGCGAGGGCTTTGCCGTGGTCACCCTGGGATGGTCCCTCTACGCCCTGCTCGGCGCCCTGCCCTTCGTGCTCTCCGGCGCCATCCCATCCGTCCTGGATGCGGTGTTCGAGACCATGAGCGGCTTCACCACCACCGGCGCGAGCATCCTCACGGACATCGAGGCGTTGCCCAAGAGCATCCTGCTGTGGCGCTCCTTCACCCAATGGCTGGGCGGCATGGGCATCATCGTGCTGTCCCTGGCCATCCTGCCCATGCTCGGCGTCGGCGGCATGCAGCTGTTCAAGGCCGAGGTACCCGGCCCCACCGCCGACCGGCTCAAGCCGCGCATCCAGGATACCGCCAAGCTGCTCTGGGAAGTCTACCTGCTGCTCACCGTCGCCCAGGTGATTCTCCTGGTGCTCGGCGGCATGAGCTTCTTCGACAGCCTCTGCCACGCCTTCAGCACCCTGTCCAGCGGCGGCTTCTCGCCGCGCAACGCCTCCATGGGCGCCTACGACAGCGCCTATCTGCAATGGATCGTGACGCTTTTCATGTTTCTCGCCGGGGTCAATTTTTCCCTGCACTACTATCTGCTGCGCGGTCGCCCCCGGGAGCTGGCGCGCAACGAGGAACTGCGCATCTACCTCGGCATCACCCTCGTCGCCATTGCCATCCTGGTGTTCACCAACCAGGGCGCCATCTACCAGTCCTTCAGCGACAATCTGCGCCACAGCGCCTTTCAAGTGGCCTCCATCCTCACCACCACGGGCTTCGCCACAGCCGATTACGAAAAGTGGCCGCTGCTCAACCAGTACATCCTGATCTCGCTCATGTTCATCGGCGGCTGCGCCGGTTCCACCGCCGGCGGCATCAAGGTGGCGCGCATCCTGCTGCTGTTCAAGCACGCCCATGTACAGATCTATCGCCTCATCCACCCGCGCGCCGTGCGCCTGGTCAAGCTCGGCGAGCGTCCGGTGGACAAGGAGGTCATGCAGTCGATCCTCGGCTTTTTCGCCCTGTTCATCGGCATCTTCGTCGTCGCCTCGCTGCTCATGGCGGCCAGCGGCATGGACCTGGTGTCGGGCGGCGCCGCGGTCATCGCCACCCTGGGCAACGTCGGCCCGGGCCTGGGTTCGGTCGGTCCGGTGGACAACTACGCCCATGTCTCGCCCTTCGGCAAGAGCGTGCTGATTGCCTGCATGCTGCTCGGCCGTCTGGAACTGTTCACCGTGCTGGTGCTGTTTTTCCCGACCTTCTGGCGCAAGTAGCCGTTTTTCCCCGCCGATCTTCCCGACCCTGGCTATACTGGTGGCATGACCAGGCGATACCTCTTGTCCCCGCGCACCCTGGCGCTGCTCGCGGCGCTGGGCTTCTGGCTGAGGGTTAGCGACGTGACGGCTGCCCTGGAGCACCATTTCATCTTCTTTCCCAGCGCCGAGCTGGCCTGGACGCCCGCGCAACTCGGCCTGGCCTACGAGGAGGTGTGGCTGGAGAGCGCCGACGGGGTGCGCGTGCATGCCTGGTTCGTGCCCGGCCGCGCCGAGGCGGATCTGCCCGCCCTGCTGTTTTTCCACGGCAACGCCGGCAACCTGTCCCACCGCGTCCACAACCTGGAACTGCTCCACCGACGCCTCGGCCTGCCGGTGCTGATCCTGAGCTATCGCGGCTACGGCCTGAGCCAGGGGCGCGCCTCCGAACAGGGCCTCTACGCCGATGCCCGCGCCGCGCATAGCTGGCTGGAGGCGCGGGGTTATCCGCCCGCGCGCCAGGTCTATTTCGGCCGCTCCCTCGGCGCGGCCGTCGCCTTGCAACTGGCCCTGGAACGCCCGCCCGCCGGCCTGATCCTGGAGAGTCCCTTTACCTCCATCGCCGCCCTTGGTCGCCATCACTACAAACTGCTTTTTCCCCTGCTCGGCTGGCTGGTCGAGGCGCGCTTCGACAATCTCGACAAGATTGCCCGTCTTGAGGCCCCCCTGCTTATCATTCACGGCCGCCGCGACCGCATCGTGCCCCCAGCCATGGCCGAGCGCCTCTTCGCCCTCGCCCCCGAACCCAAGCGGCTATTGTGGCTCGAGCGCGCCGGCCACAACGACACCCTCGATCACCAGCCCCACCTCTACTGGCAAGCCTGGGCAGACTTTCTGCACAGCCTGCCCGCCGCCTCGCCCAACCCGGCATCGCCTCCCTGAAAAAAAAACGGCCTGGGCGGATAACTCCGACCAGGCCAAAAGCAGTCACGGC
>NZ_JAUVWH010000120.1 GCF_030604225.1 Geoalkalibacter sp. | reverse complement strand
GGCATGCATCGGCCGACGCGCCTGCTCCTGTTCGCGCTGCTCGGCCTGATCTGCTCGCTTTCCCTTTGCGCGCCTTCGTCCGCCAAGGCCCAGCCACCGGCGGCTCTGGAGGAGTACGAAGCCAAGGCCGCCTTTCTCTTCAACTTCGCTAAATTCGTCCTCTGGCCGCAACCGACGCGAACCGAAGAGCCGCTGCGCATCGGCATCCTCGGCGCCAATCCCTTTGGCGCGACCATTCATCATCTGGAGGAAAGCTCCATCGGCGGGCGCCCCGTGCGTGTGGTGTTTCCCGAAAATCGCGACGAAATCCGCGCCTGTCAGGTTCTGTTCATCAGCCGTTCCGAGGCCCCCCGCTTGACCCGCCGGCTGGCCGATCTGGAGGGCTTTCCCGTTCTCACGGTCAGCGACCTGGACGGATTCACCGAGGCCGGCGGCATGATCGGACTGCTGCTGCACAACAATCGCATCCGTTTCGAGATCAACCTCGCGGCGGCCCAGCAGGCGGGATTGAGCTTCAGTTCCAAACTGCTCAGCCTGGCGATTAATGCCGAGGAATTGGGGCGGGAGCGGCAGCCATGAAAAATTTCTGCCGCAACCTACCCATTCGCCACAAGCTCATGGCCTTCGCCCTGCTCACCAGTTGCGCGGCCCTGCTGCTGACGGCGACGGCCTTCGTCACCGTGGAGGTGCTCGGTTTTCGCGACAGCGCCGTGGAAAAATCGGCGGCCCTGGCGCGGATCCTGGCCAACAACAGCCAGGCCGCCCTGCTGTTCGAGGATATTTCGGCCGCCGAAGCGCTTCTCCAGAGCCTTGAGGCGCAGCATAACGTGTTTTTCGCGCGCATTCACGACAAGCAGTTCGTGCCCTTTGCCTCCTACCGCCCCACGAACCGCGCCAGCCTTCCCCCTGAGGAGTGGCTGGAAGACGCCCTGCTCTGCGAGTCATCCGGCCCGCCAGGGTTGCACGAGGGTCGTCACTGCTTTACCGCCAGGGCCTTGTGTTACGTGCAGCCCATCCTGTTCGACGGCGAATTTCTCGGCACGATCCAAATCCTGACCGACCTGTCGGACCTGCAAACGCGACTCATCGGTTTTGGCGCCGGCAGCCTGGGGGTGCTCTTTCTGAGCCTGCTGCTCGCCTTCGTCCTGGCGGCGCGCCTGCAACGGGTCATTTCCCAGCCCGTCCTCAGTCTGGCGGCCACCATGGAGGACATCTCCCGCAGCCGCGACTATCGGGTGCGCATGCCGCGCGAGTCCAACGATGAGCTCGGCACCCTCATGGACGGCTTCAACCACATGCTCGAACAGATCGAAGCGCGCGACCGGCAGCTCGAGGACCATCAGCAAAACCTGGAAATGCAAGTGCGGCGGCGGACCGAGGAGATCACCCAGACCCATGCCGCATTAAGCGAAACCGTCGACGCCCTGCGACAGGCCAAGGACGCGGCGGAGGCGGCCAATCGGGCCAAATCGACCTTTCTCGCCAACCTCAGCCACGAAATCCGCACCCCCATGGTCGGCATCCTCGGCATGTCGGATCTGCTGCTCAAGTCCGACCTCGACCCGCGCCAACGGCAACTGGCCGACACCGTCCAGAATTCCGGGGAATCGCTGCTCGGCATTCTCGACGATCTGCTCGACGTCGCCAAGATCGAAGCCGGGCGGCTGACCTTGACGGAAGGGGCGTTTGATCCCTGCCGACTCATGGAGGACGCGGTTCGCCTGTTCGAGGTGAGCTGTCAGACCAAGGGATTGCGCCTGAGCTGGAACATCTCCCCGGAGACTCCCCGCCGGCTACGCGGCGATGGAGGGCGCCTGCGCCAGATCCTTCTCAATCTGGTGGGCAACGCGGTCAAGTTTACCAGCGAGGGCGAGATCGGCGTCAGGTTGGCCCCTCTGGCCCTGGATCTGGAATCCTGTCGGCTGCGATTGGAGGTAAGCGATACGGGCATCGGCATCGAAACCGAGGCCCAGGAGAGGATTTTCGAGGCCTTCGCCCAAGCGGACAACTCCACCAGCCGTCGCTTCGGCGGTTCGGGACTGGGCCTGGCGATTGTGCGCCAGCTGGTTCAGCTCATGGGCGGAACTATTGAGCTGACCAGCAACGTCGGGCAAGGCACGACCTTTGTCTGCGAGCTTCCCTTTGCCGTGGCGCCGGGTGAGCCGGCGATTGGGCAATCGTCGAACGCCAAGGATGAGGCGGCTGCCCAGGCCTTGCCGGACAACCAAGGGAAACGCATCCTGCTGGCCGAGGACAACCCCACCACGCAAATGCTGGTCCGGCTGATTCTTGAGCCGCGCAAACTGAGCTTGCGGGTGGCCGAGGACGGCATCCAGGCCCTGGCGGCGCTGGAACAGGAAACCTTTGATCTCATTCTCATGGACTGTCAGATGCCGGGGATGGACGGCTTTGAGGTAACGCGCCGTCTGCGCCGTACCGGAAGCCGCACCCCGGTGGTTGCCTTGACCGCCAACCTGCAGCGCAGCTTCCGCGACACCTGCCTGCAGGCCGGCATGAACGATTTTCTGGGAAAACCCTTTCGCCAGACCGAACTGCTCGCCGTCCTCGAGCGCTGGCTGGACAAGGAAAACCCGGGGGAGTCGACCTGAATGCACTTAGCTTCAGGAATCTTCGTCCTTTTCCCTACGCGCAAAGCGTTCAATACCGCGCAGGTTCTGCCTGGCCTGCTCGCGCACTGCGTCGCTGCGCGCGGCATCGAGGGCCTGAAGAAAGTATTGGTAGGCGCTGGTGATGTGGCGGGGATGGCGGGAAAGTGCCAGTCCGGCGCCGAGAAAGGCGCGATCCACGCGCTGCGCGCCCGGGCGCTCGGCGATGAAGCGGCGAAACAGGGGCAGCGCCAGATCATCGCGCCCGGCGCTTAACAGATAATCGCCGATGTCCAAAACATCGTCGGCGGCCAGGGCGGCGCGGTCCTGTCGATGCTCCAACCCCAGGTAGAGATCCGCCGCCTGCCCCGGACGTCCTTCGCCAAGGTGCCGGTGAATGAGACCGGCCGGGTTTTGCCCCGAGTCCTCACGCGCCTTCGACTGCAACACCTCCTTGCGATAGCTGCGCTCCCCGCGCCAGAGATTGAGCCCCGGCACCCTTTCCAGCCCCCATCCCAGCGCCAGCCCGGCAATGAAACCGCCGATATGGGCGCCGTGCGCGACTCCCGATTCCGCCCCGCCGCGCGTCAGCAGAAACGGCAACAGGTTGTCGAGCACCAGGTAGAAACCCAGGACCAGGCGGGCCGGCACCAGCACCGTGGTGATGATGAAGGGAAAGAGAAAGATGAACACCTTCACCATATTCTTGGGAAACCACAGGAAATAGAAACCCAGCACGCCGGAGATGGCCCCCGAGGCACCGATGAGCGGCGTTTGGGAATCGGGGACGAAGAGGGCGAAAAACAGGGTCG
This sequence comes from Geoalkalibacter sp., assembly GCF_030604225.1. Taxonomy (GTDB): domain Bacteria; phylum Desulfobacterota; class Desulfuromonadia; order Desulfuromonadales; family Geoalkalibacteraceae; genus Geoalkalibacter. The sequence continues at coordinate 6,117 of NZ_JAUVWH010000120.1, read as the reverse complement.
CGGCAACTCCGGCACCGAGATAGGACAGCAGATAGCCCAGGCTGCCCAGGCGATGCTCCACGTTGTTGCCGAAAATCCACAGAAACAGCATGTTGCCGAACAGGTGCATCCAGCTGCCGTGGAGAAACAGCGAGCTAAAGAGTGTCACCAGGGAAAATTCCGCCGGCCGAAATCCGTACTTGAAAACAAACAGATCGTAGGCGCTCAGCTGGTCGAGGATGGCCTGCGCCGGCACCGCGCCACGCACGCCGATTTCATAGAGGTATTCAAGCAGGAAGGGATCATGGAGATCGGGACGCGCGGCACTCAGGGGCAGGGAAACCAGCAGCCATACCGCCACATTGATCCCCATCAGCAGATAATTGACCCAGGGGGTGGAGCGAGGATTGGGGAAATCGCCGATGGGCAGAAACATGCCGCGGCCTTTCTGGGAAGGGGATCAGGGCAGCAGGGGCTTCTGGTCAGGAAGACACCTGGCACACCCCGGGCAAGACTCCGGAGCGCAGGGCCTGCTCATACACATGCTCGGCAAAGCCGTTGCCCGCTTCGGCGTAGAAATTGAATGCCGAATCCACCCCGGCCAGGCGCAGTTCCTCAAGTTGGTCGTCGTACATGGCGATGGCGGCGATGGTGCCGGTGAACCCGGCCTTGCGCAATTGCTCGGCGGCAAAGAGGTTGGCGCGGTGCTTGGGCATGGCCAGCATCACCAGTTCGAGACGCGCCAGACCGTCACGCCGCTTGAGCAGATCCCAGAAATCGGGGTCGGTGGCATCGCCGAGCATGACGTTGCGCCCCGTATCACGCTGCTGCTGCACGACATTTTCGTTCAAATCCACACCCACCACATTGGTACCGCAACGCTCGGTCATGAAATCATAGGCACCGCTGCCGATGCGCCCCATGCCGAAGATGGCGACATTGACCAGATCCACCCCGACAAGATCGTCAGGGTGCTCCCCCGAGACCTCGAAACGCGCCAACCGTTCGCGCAGACGCAGGTAGATGCTGTGCGCCAGGGCATTGAGGGGCGAGGCCATGACGAAGGTCAGCGACAGGGCCAGGGCCATGACCGTGAGCCATTCCTTGTCCAGCCAGCCGTTGCTCACCCCGACCGCGGCGACAATCAGGCCGAACTCGCTGTAATTGGCCAAGCTGAAGGAGGCCAGCAGCGAGGAGCGTGGACGCAGGCGGAAACGGCACAGCAGGAAAAAATACAGCAGGGTCTTGAGCGGGATCAGCGCGGCAAGCAGCGCGGCGATGCCCAGGGTCTCCCAGGTGGGAACCCCGGCCAGGCCGATGCTGAGGAAAAATCCCACCAGAAAGATTTCCTTGAAACCCAGCAGGCTTTTGGCCATTTCCTTGGACTTGGGGTGATTGGCGATGAGCATGCCGATGAGCAACGCCCCCAGGTCGGCCTTCATGGCCACCGCGTCGAAACTCTTGGCGCCCACCACCAGCGCCAGGAAAAACCCGTAAAGAATCACCAGTTCGCCGTGGTCGCAGCGATCCATGATGCGGAACAGATAAGGCCGCAGCAGCACGAGGCCCGTCAGCACCACCAGGGCCCAGGGCGAGGGCAGCTTGCCCGTTGACGCGGTGAGAAACAGAACCGCCAGCACGTCCTGCATGATGAGCATGCCCACCGCCACGCGCCCGTGCATGGACGACATTTCCCCTTTTTCCTCGAGCACTTTCACGGCAAAAACGGTGCTCGAAAAACTCAGGGCGAAGGCGATGAGCAAAATGTTGGCCGGGGCAAGATCGGTGAACAGGGGCAGCCCAAAATAGGTAATGCCCATGAACACCAGGCTCATCAGCGCGACCGTGACCGTCATGTGCAGGGAGGTTCCCGCCCAGATGACGGGTTCGAGCAGATCGCGCACCTTGAGCTTGAGGCCGATGGTGAACAACAGGAGGGTGACTCCGAGGTCCGCCACTTTCTGCAGCATGTCGCCGCCCGAAATTCCGAGGGCGTTGAGGATAAAGCCCGCCGCGAGAAACCCCACCAGGGGCGGCAGGCCCAGTTGGCGGATGAGGAAGCCACAAAAAAATGCTATGGTTATCCAGAGTGGATCCATGAAACAACCTCGAAAAAAACGGCCCGCGCCGACGGATTTTAACAACGGACGAGCCGCGCCGCTCAGGGACCGTCATCGTCACATTCATCGTTCAATGGGCCGGGAATCTCAAACAGGAGGGAAATTCTACCATGATCAGTGTCCGATTACAGGGCAGCAGTCGTAATTTTGCCGTGGGCAAGATCATCTGCCTGGGGCGTAACTATGCCGAGCACATCAAGGAACTCGGCAATGAAACGCCCGCGGAACCCGTGGTGTTTCTCAAACCCGCCACCAGCCTAATCCGCGCCGGGGAGAAGGTTCTCATTCCGTCCTATTCGCGCGAATGCCACCACGAGGTGGAACTGGCCGTGCTCATCGGCCGTTACGCTCGCAACATCCCGGCGCACGCCGCTTATGAGCACGTCGCCGGCTACGGGGTCGCCCTGGACATGACCCTGCGCGACGTTCAGGAGCGTCTCAAGAAAAAGGGTCTGCCCTGGGAAATCGCCAAGGCCTTCGACACCTCCTGCCCCATTTCCGATTTCGCATCGCGCGACCGGGTGGCCGATCCGCACAATCTGCGAATCCGTCTGTGGGTCAACGACGAGTTGCGCCAGGACGGCAATACGGGTCAGATGATACACCGCATTCCCGAGATCCTCGCCTACGTGTCCGGCATCTTCACCCTGGAGGAAGGCGACATCATCCTCACCGGCACGCCAGCCGGCGTGGGTCCGGTGCGCGGTGGCGACCAAATCCACGCGGAAATCGAGGGCTTGGGCGGGTTGGATGTCAGCGTGGAATGAGAAAATCTACAGACGGCAGCGCAGGGTCTTGCGCCCCTGCTCGAAGAGCACTTCCATCTTGTTGGGCTTGAAGATCGCCGTCACCAGCCCCACACCGAACTGGGGGTGGCGCACCAGCTCATCGACGCGAAACGGCTGGTCCATGGCATAAGCGCGGGCGCCGGCGGCATCCCGCTCGGCCATGACGCGCTGCCAGTGCTCCTGATCGGCGCTCTGGGTACGGGCCTTGGGCTTGTCGGAGGGCGGACGCGAACTGGTCGCGCGCGGCTGGGGCGCGGCCTTGGGCGCACGGTAGCCGTGCATGCCGCCACAGGTATTGCATTGAACCTTGACGGGCCGTTCGGCCACCAGAGCGACGATGGTGTGGTTGGTGAGCATGCGGCAGCGGGTGCAGTTGGCGTCGATGTGACCACCGACGCTGGGCGTTTTTGAGAAACTCATGGGACTCCGGCTATCAGGGGTTTTCCGCCAGGCCATCGCGACCGGGCGGCGCAAGGGGACCTTTTTTATCATTCCCGCGGGCGCGAGGTCAAGACGCCCCCGCACAAAACCAAAAGGCCGCCCCGGCAGGGAGCGGCCTTTTGGTTTTGTGCGAGGGGAACAGCCTTACTTGGCGCCCTTGAGGGCCGCATGGGCGGCCGCCAGACGCGCCACGGGCACGCGGAAGGGCGAACAGGACACATAGTCCAGGCCGATGTCGTGGCAGAAGATGACACTCTCGGGATCGCCGCCATGCTCGCCGCAGATGCCGAGCTTGATGCCGGGGCGGGCCTGGCGGCCTTTCTCGCAACCCATGCGCACCAGCTGCCCCACCCCGCCCTGGTCCAGGGTCACGAAGGGATCGTTGGGCAGGATGTCCTTTTCCACGTAGTAGGGCAGGAACTTGCCGGCATCGTCGCGGGACAGACCGAAGGTGGTCTGGGTCAGGTCGTTGGTGCCGAAGCTGAAGAAATCGGCCTGCGCCGCCACTTCGTCGGCGGTGAGCGCCGCGCGGGGCAGCTCGATCATGGTGCCGATCAGATAGCTGACGGAAACGCCGTAGCGCGCGATGACCTCATCGGCCACGCGCACGGCGTTGGCGCGCATGATTTCGAGCTCGCGCACATGGCCGACCAGGGGAATCATGATCTCCGGCACGATCTCGAAGCCATCTTCCTTGACCAGCTCACAGGCGGCTTCCATGATGGCCTGCACCTGCATGTCGTAAATTTCCGGGAAGGTGATGCCGAGGCGGCAACCGCGATGACCGAGCATGGGATTGAACTCGTGCAGGCTCTCGACCTTGGCCTTGAGGGTGGCGGCGGACAGGCCCATCACCTTGGAAATTTCCTCGATCTCCGCGTCCTTCTGCGGCAGGAACTCGTGCAGGGGCGGATCGAGCAGGCGAATGGTCACGGGCAGGCCCTTCATCTCGCGGAAGATGCCCTTGAAATCGCCCTTCTGCATGGGCAGGATTTTGGCCAGGGCCTTGCGCCGCCCTTCGACCTCCTCGGCGAGGATCATCTCGCGCACCGCCATGATCCGCTCGGCGTCGAAGAACATGTGCTCGGTCCGGCACAGGCCGATGCCCTCGGCGCCGAAATCGCGCGCCACCTTGGAATCCTGCGGCGTGTCGGCATTGGTGCGCACCCGCAGCCGGCGGAATTTGTCGACCCAGGTCATGAGCCGGCCGAACTCGCCGGTCAGTTCCGGGGCGACCGTCGGCACCGCGCCCTGCATGACTTCGCCCGTGGAACCGTCGAGGGTGATGACATCGCCCTTCTTGATCAACAGGCCGCCACGCGTGGTGAACTCCTGCTTGGCGTAATCCACCTTGATGTCGCCGCAGCCGGCCACGCAGCACTTGCCCATGCCGCGCGCCACCACCGCCGCATGGGAGGTCATGCCGCCGCGCGCGGTGAGGATGCCCTGGGCGGCGTGCATGCCGTGAATATCCTCGGGGCTGGTCTCGATGCGCACCAGGATGACCTTGAGGCCGATGCGCGCCGCATCCTCGGCATCGTCGGCGCTGAACACCACCTCGCCGTTGACCGCGCCGGGCGAGGCGGGCAGGCCCTTGGCGATGATGGTCTTGGGCGCCTTGGGATCGAGGGACGGATGGAGCAGCTGATCGAGCTGCTGGGGATCGACGCGCAGCACCGCCGCTTTCTCGTCGATGAGACCCTCGGCGACCATGTCGACGGCGATTTTCACCGCCGCGCGGGCGGTGCGTTTGCCGTTGCGGGTCTGGAGCATGTAGAGCTTGCTTTTTTCGATGGTGAATTCGATGTCCTGCATGTCCTTGTAGTGTTTCTCAAGGGTCTGCTGGATCTTCATCAGTTGGGCATAGCTCTCGGGCATCACCTCTTCCATGGAGGGCAGGCTGCCGTCGCCCTGGCCCTTGTTGATGGGCTGGGGGGTGCGGATGCCGGCCACCACGTCCTCGCCCTGGGCGTTGACCAGGAACTCGCCGAAAAACACCCGCTCGCCGGTGGAGGGGTTGCGGGTGAAGGCCACGCCCGTGGCGCAGTCATCGCCCATGTTGCCGAACACCATGGACTGCACGTTGACGGCGGTGCCCCACTCGGCGGGGATGTTGTTGAGGCGGCGATAGGTGATGGCGCGCTGGTTCATCCAAGAGCCGAACACGGCGCCGATGGCGCCCCAGAGCTGCTCGTGGGGATCGTTGGGAAAGTCGCGGCCGAGGGTTTCCTTGACCTTGTCCTTGAAGAGGACCACCAATTTCTTGAGATCCTCGGCGGAGAGCTTGGTGTCCTCCTCGACGCCGCGATGCTCCTTCATTTCTTCAAGGATGTCCTCCAGCAGCTCGCCGTTCATGCCCATGACGACGTTGGAGTACATCTGGATAAAGCGACGGTAGGAATCGTAGGCAAAGCGCGCATCGCCGCTCTGGGCGATGACGCCCTGGATGGTGGCGTCGTTGAGGCCGAGATTGAGCACCGTGTCCATCATGCCGGGCATGGAGGCGCGCGCCCCCGAGCGCACCGATACCAGCAGAGGGTTGCGCGAATCGCCGAATTTTTTGTTCATGAGCTTTTCGACCTGGCCGAGGGCGGCCTCGACCTGGCCCTTGAGTTCGGCGGGATACTGACGGTTGTTCTTGTAAAACTCGGTGCAGACTTCCGTGGTGATGGTAAACCCGGGCGGCACGGGCAGCCCGATGGATGTCATCTCCGCCAGGTTGGCCCCCTTGCCGCCCAGCAGATTCTTCATGTCCCCACGCCCTTCGGCTTTCCCCTCGCCGAAGAAAT
>NZ_JAUVWH010000107.1 GCF_030604225.1 Geoalkalibacter sp. | reverse complement strand
GGGAGGCACTTCGGCGGCGACGATGGCCGAGGTCAGGCCGCGGCCGCCCAGACCCGCCCAGGCGGCCGGGCAGTCTTCCACGGAGGTGGTCAGGTTGGTCATGTTGACGCGGTAGATCTTGTTCATGGGTGGAACTCCCTTTCCTGGTCGTCAGGGTGACAGATCAAGTTGTCTCCTTTCCGAAAGGGAGGCGGCGCCGTTTCCAGCGCAACCCAATGGCCGACAACCCTAGGCGCGCGCCCTTAGGCCGGTCGGCTCGGAGAATGACTGAGGCCCCGGCGAGCGGGGCCTTTGTGTCTTCAGGAAAAAGCCCGGCCTTACATGGCGGCCTTGAAGATGCCCACCACGCAATCGAGGGTGGCGGTGCGGGGGTTGGTCAGCATGCAGGCGTCCTTCATGGCGTTTTCGGCCATGATGCGCAGATCGGTCTCCTTGACGCCGAGTTCGCTGAGGCCGGAGGGGATGCCGATGTCCGAGGACAGGCGGCGGATGGCGGCGATGCCGACTTCGGCGGCATCCACCGTGGAGAGGCCGGTGATGTCCTCGCCCAGGGCCACGGCGATGTCGGCGAAGCGCTGCGGATTGGAAATCATGTTGAATTCGCAGACCGCGGGCAGCAGGATGGCGTTGCACACCCCGTGGGGCAGGTTGTAGAAGCCGCCCAGCTGATGGGCCATGGCATGCACGTAGCCGAGGCTGGCGTTGTTGAAGGCCATGCCCGCCAGGTACTCGGCGTAGGCCATCTTGTCGCGGGCTTCGAGGTTCTTGCCGTTGGCCACGGCGGGGCGCAGCCAGTCGCTGATCAGTTCCATGGCCTTGATGGCGCAGGCGTCGGTGATGGGGGTGGCGATGGTGGAGACGTAGGCCTCCACGGCGTGGGTCAGCGCATCCATGCCGGTGGCGGCGGTCAGGGCCGCGGGCTTGCCGACCATGAGCACCGGGTCGTTGATGGCGATGTTGGGGGTGCAGCGCCAGTCGACGATGGCCATTTTCACCTTGGTGTCGGTGTTGGTGATGATGCAGAAGCGGGTCATTTCCGAGGCGGTGCCGGCGGTGGTGTTGATGGCGACGAAGGGCGGCATGGGCTTGGTGCTTTTGTTGACGCCTTCAAAGTCGCGGATGTTGCCGCCGTTGCCGATCACCAGGCCCACGCCCTTGGCGCAGTCGTGGGAGCTGCCGCCGCCCAGGGAGATGATGGAATCGCACTTGCTATCCTGATAGACCTTGACGCCGTCATGCACGTTCTTGTCCGTGGGGTTGGGCTCGGCGCCGTCGAAGATGACCGCCTGCACGCCGGCTTTTTCCACCTGCTGCTTGATCTGCTCGGCCATGCCGATGCCGCTGATGCCCTTGTCGGTGACGATGAGGGCTTTTTTCGCGCCCAGGGCCTTGACCTGCTCGCCGGCTTCCTTGGACGAGCCGACGCCCATGAGAGAGACGGTGGGGATGAAGAAACCGAAAGTCTGTTCGCCGATTGCCATTGGATGTTTCCTCCTCGAATCATTGATGGATGCCCTGAGCAACTCAGGGGGTGAGAACCGGCCGGCCCGGGCTCTCACCTTGGGGTTGAGCGCCTTGGCGGTGCTGTAGACGTCAATGGCAAGTCCCGTACCAAGGGGATTTAGAACGAGGTTTATCCATCATCGAGGCCCGCGAAGACCGGTCAAGTGCCGTAAACATCAAGGCTTGCGTGGATGTGTAGACGCCATGGCGCAACCAGGTTCTTTTGCTTGCGGCTGAAAATACGGCTGTACTGTTTTGGATCTGGTGTTCCAAATTGGGGCAGGAAGTGCGCCAAAATGGCACGCTTCGCTGGCGCAATCGGTTCCGGAAAAGCTCAAGCTTCACCGCCGAGGGCGTGGAGGACGCCGAGGTTTCAGGATTTTTCCATGGACCTATCCTTGGCGTACTCAGCGCTCTTGGCGGTGGACAGGTCTTAAAGCTTTTGTTCTGTGCAGGGATATTTGGATGATGACGTAAACGCAATTGGTATCCATCTTGAAATCTAGACCGACGGGGCCGCGTCAAGGGTCGCGGCGGTCCAGGAAAATTCCCCCGAGAAAGACCAAGGAGGCGTGACGATGGGAACCAGGAAAGCGCAACGCAAAACCAATATCCTCTCCGTGCGGATTTCCGATCGCGAGATGGAATCTGTCCGCCAGATCATGGAACGTACCAGCCAAAACGCCTCGGAGGTCATGCGCGATGCCTTCCGCGCCCTCTACGAGGGCGGCGGCCCGTCCCTGCGCGAAAGCCGCCGGTGAGATCGGCCCCGCCCCCTTGGTGTTCCAGGGTGGATCGGTTGCCCCAAGCTGGTGTAACATGAGGGGCGGTTCGGCAAAATCGAGGGAGACGGGGAGCAGGACTTTCGTGAATATCAGCAAGTTCGTTACGCCGGAAATCATTTTCGGCTGCGGGTCCCTTAGCCAGGTCGGCGAAAGCGCCCGGCGCCTGGGGGCGTCCAAGGTGTTCGTGGTGAGCGACGATGGCGTGATCCGCGCCGGCTGGGTGGAGAAAGCCCTGCATTATCTGCACGCCGTCGGGCTCAAGACCTCGGTGTTTTCCGCCCTGACCACCAATCCCAAGGATGGGGAAGTCACCGAGGGCGCGGCCCATTACCTGGCCGCGGGCTGCGACGCCATCGTCGCCGTGGGCGGCGGCAGCCCCACGGATGTCGCCAAGGCCGTGGCGATCCTGGTCACCAACGGCGGAAAGACCCGCGACTATGAGGGCATCAACCGCATCACCCGGCCCCTGCCGCCCATGGTCAGCGTACCCAGCACCGCCGGGGCCGGATCGGAGGTCAGCCAGTTCGCCATCATCCTCGACAGCGAGCGGCGCCTGAAGATGTCCATCATCTCCAAATCCCTGGTGCCCGACATCGCCATCGTCGATCCCGAGCTGCTGCGCACCAAGGACCGCCACCTGGCCGCTGCCACGGGTGTCGACGCCCTGACCCACGGCATCGAATCCTATGTGTCCCTGGCCAGCACGCACCTTACGGAAATCCACGCCCTGAAGGCCGTCGAGCTGATTTCGCGCTACCTGCGCCGGGCGGTGGCCGACCGCGACGATATGGAAGCCAATACCCACATGGCCATGGCCAGCCTCTCGGCGGGCATCGCCTTTTCCAATGCGATTCTCGGCGCGACCCACGCCATGACCCATCAGGTCGACGGCCAGCTCGACCAGCATCACGGCGAGAGCAACGCCGCCTTGCTGCCCCACGTCATGGAATTCAACCTGCCGTCCTGCCCGCAGCGCTTTCGCCAGCTGGCGTCGGCCCTGGGCAAGGACGTGCGCGGCAGCGATCCGCTGCGCGGCGGCGCCCTGGCGGTGGATGCGGTGCGCGAACTGCTGGCCGACATCGGCCTGGATCAGGGGTTGGCCGCCCTGGGCCTGAACGAGGCGGTGATTCCCGCGTTGAGCCGCAACGCCTTGCGCGACGCCTGCCTGGTGACCAATCCCCGCGAGGCGAGCGGCGCGGACATCGAGGCTATCTTCCGCCGGGCGCTGTGAAGCGGACGCGGATCGCGGGCGGGAAAGAGCAGGGGCGCATGGACGAGAAAAATTTGCTGCTTGAGCAACTGACCGGAGTGAACTCCTCCAAGCTCAACTATTATCTGGAGCTCAAGCAGCGCAACGCCGAAATCCTCAAGCAGAACAGCCGGCTGGAAGTCTTGCAGCAGCTGGTGCATGACATGAACATCGACATGTCCCTGGAGGACCTCCTCGAGCGCGCCTTCGCCAAGCTGCCCCAGGCGCTGCCCTGCGATTTTCTGGGACTGGCGACCCTGGCGAACGATCAGTTGGTGCTCCAGTCCATGGTGCCGCGCGATTTCCTGGAGGCCGGTGTCCTGCCCGAGCATGCCCTCTCCTGGCAGGTGATCCGCACCCGGCAGGCGGGGATTTTCGATCCGCGGCCCAGCTACCAGTCGCACCTGCGGCACAATGACTCCTACCCCTCGCCCCTCCACTCCCTCGCGGCGGCCCCGGTCATCGAGCGCAGCGAGGTGATCGGCGTGTTGCTGGTCGGCAGCATCGCCGCCGATGCCTACAGCGAGGCTGAGTTGCGCTTCGTGCAGCATCTGGCCGACCAGTTGGCGATCAGCATCAAGAACGCGCGCCTCTACAAGGAAGTGTTCCGCGCCAAGAAGGAGTGGGAGGAAACCTTTCGCGCCGTGACCGATCCCATCGTGCTCATCGATGCCGACTACAACGTGCTCTTGCACAACAATCGGCTGCCCGAGGACATGATGGTTAACTGGCTGCGCGGCCTCGGCGGCAAATGCCATGAGCGCCTCCACGGTCTGCCCGAGCCGTGCCGCGAGTGTCCGGTGGAGGACGTCAAGCGCCAGGCCCGGCCGTTCCACCACCGCACCCAGACGACTGCCGGCAACATCTTCGACATCTCCTACTACCCGGTCTGCAACGAAGAGGGGCAGGTGGTGGCGATCACCTTGTTCATGAAGGATGTCACGAAAAAGACCAAGATGGAGGCGCAACTGGTGCATTCGGCCAAGCTCGCGGCCATCGGCGAAATGGCGGCGGGCGTGGCCCACGAGCTCAACAGCCCCATGACGGTGATCATCGGCACGGCGCAGATGCTGGCGCGGGATCTCGAAGGCCAGGAAGGAGCGGCCGAAGGCCTGGCCGACATCATCCAGTGCGGGTTGCGCTGCAAGCGCATCATCCAGAACCTGCTGACCTTTTCCCGCCAGGATCAGGTGCCCATGGCGGAGACGGATCTCAACGCCGAGGCGCGGCGGGTGCTGAGCCTCATCAAATATCAGATCAACCGCAGCCAGATCCGCATCGTCGATGCCCTCGACCCCGCCTTGCCGCCGGTGCCGGCCAACGGCCAGCAGATTCAGCAGGTTCTCACCAATTTTCTGGTCAATGCCCGCGACGCCCTCAACGGCCTGACCGACCGCGAAAAAATCATCGTCGTCACCTCGCGGCTGCTGGACAAGGATGGCCGGCGCTGGGCCTGCATCAGCGTGAAGGACAACGGCATCGGCATCGCCCCGGAAAACCGGCAGAAGATTTTCACGCCCTTTTTCACCAGCAAGGAAGCGAGCAAGGGCACGGGGCTGGGTCTCTCGGTGAGTCTGGGCATTGCCGAGACGCACCACGGGCGCATCGAGGTCGAGAGCGTGCCGGGCGAGGGCAGCACCTTTTCCCTGCTGCTGCCGGCGGACTGAGAGGTCGAGCGATGAGGATGGCGGACGCGACAGGGGTGCTGATCGTCGACGACGAGGCGGACGTCTGCAATTTTCTGCGGCGCCTGCTGACGCGCAAGGGCTACGCGGTGAGCACCGCGACCAACGAGGCGGAAACCCTCTCGGCGCTGCGCGAGGGGGCGTTTCAGGTGGCGATGGTGGATCTCAAGCTGCCCGACACGGACGGCCTGAGTCTGTTGCGCCAGATCAAGGCCCGGCAGCCGGCGTGCGAAGTCATCATCATGACCGGCTTCAGCACCATCAAGACGGCGGTGAGCGCCATGCAGATGGGCGCTTACGAATACGTGGAGAAACCCTTCGACGACATCGCCGAGATCGAGCAGCTCATCCACAAGGCCGCCAGCCACGGCCGGCGCGTGGCGGACGGGGCGGGGGACGAGGATTGGGCCGAGATCGCCCGTGCCGTGGGTTTTCAGGTGGGGCGCTCGGCGGTCATGCGGCGGCTGTTGTCCCTGGCCTACAAGGTCGCCGGCAAGAACATCAATGTGCTCATCCAGGGCAAGACCGGCTGCGGCAAGGAGGTGCTGGCGCGCTTCATCCATGCCGCCTCGACGCGCGCCGACCAGGCGTTTTTCCCCATCAACTGCGCGGCCCTGCCCGAAAACATGCTGGAGAGCGAGTTGTTCGGCCACGAGCGCGGCTCCTTCACCGGCGCCGCCGGCCTGCGCCGGGGGATTTTCGAGCTGGCCCATCGCGGCACCCTGTTTCTCGACGAGATCGGCGATGCCAGCCCGGCCATTCAGGTCAAGCTGCTGCGGGTGCTGGAATCGGGTGAATTCATGCGGGTCGGCGGCGAGAAGCCGGTGCGAAGCAACGTGCGGCTGATTTCGGCGAGCAACGTCGATCTGGAAGAGGCGGTGCGCGGAAAGTCCTTTCGCGAGGATCTCTTCTACCGGCTCAACGTGGTGCGCCTGGAACTGCCCAGCCTCGCCGAGCGGCGCGAGGACATCCCCGACCTGGCCGAGTTCTTCCTGCAGCAGAACCACCCCGGCCTCGCCCTGTCGCCGGCGGTGCTCGCCCAACTCCAGGCCCATGCCTGGCCCGGCAACATCCGCGAACTGATCAATGTGCTGCGCCGCGCCGCCGCCCTGTGCGGCGGCACGACCATCCTGCCCCAGCATCTCGGCCGCTTACTGCCCTTGGCCGAAGGCGGTGCCGCCGGGCCTGTCGGCGTGGTCGCGGACCCCCCGAAGGATCTTTCGGGCTGGTTCGGGGGGCGAGAGGAATTGGCGCGCTGGTCGCCGGAAAACCTCGCGGAACTGCTTGGCCGGGTCGAGGAGTTCGCGGCCCTGCTGCGCCAACTCACCGGCCGGCCGGAATCGGACGCAACCCGGCACCGCGATCTGCAAGCCACGGAAATCGCCGCCCTCCGCGCCGCCCTCGACCTCAGTCGCTGGAACATCTCCGCCGCGGCCCGCCAACTCGGCATCGGCCGCAACACCCTGCATCGCAAAATCAACAAATACGGTCTGCGCAAAGGATCATAGGCAAAGGCTGGGGGGTGCGGATTTTCAGGATCAAGGCGGATTCAACCCGTCAGGATTTGACTGGATCCGCCCTGATCCCGCCCTTTCCGCGTTCATTTGCGGCTACAATGTCTTCAAGGCCACTCCCTTGGCGAAAACGGCAGCTCTTGGGTTTCGCCGAGCCAGATGAGAAGGCCGGGCTCGGCCATGCACCAGATAAGGCTGTCGACGGCGATGCCCGAAAAGCGCTTTTTGAGGGGGGCGGCGTTTCTTTGCTCAAAGGCCGAGACAAAAGCGACATTTCTTCTCGTATATCCGGCCTCTTCAGTCATTCTGAGAATCTCTGCTTTTCTTGCCTCTGTCATTGGCCCGTCCGAGTAGACGATCTCCACGAAAACCAGCAGCGTATGCTCGCGGCCAAGATCGGCAAGTACCATATCCGGAAGAAGGCGCTGTTGATCGATGGGCAGGCCCAAATCGCGCATCAGTCGATCATCTTGAAGAACCACATGGTTTCCGCTTTCGCTGAGCCAAAGAACCGCGGGTTGCAGAAGAAATCGCGGCGCGAAGTCCTCAATCACGGCTTTGGCGATCAGCGAACTGCCACCGGTCGCGAGATTTCGCCGTTCTCCGTTCGGCATGGTGACCGGGACGGCATCCGTTGCGGCGGACCGTTCGCGCATGATGCGCACCCTGGCGAGTTCAGCGGGAGACAAATAATGGTTTTGCCAGTCGCCGGCCTCTTCCTCGAATGCAGTTTCAGGTAACAGAAAGAGCCGGGCAAAATGCTCACGCAAAGCATAGCGACCTTTATTGCTGGTCGTCGGCACCGAGCTGTCGACAATGACCGCGCCCTTGGAGACAAGACCGTCTCTCAAATTTTCATCGCGAATCTGTTCCCTGGAGTTGTCCGCGTACCATCTGTCACCCGCAGGGACATAGTTGTTTTTGGTGCAGCTTTCACGGTAGAGCCGACGGCTGGACTCGTCCTGGAAGGCGCATTGTTGTTGGGTGAATCGATAAACATGTTGAGGAGAAAGGTAGAATTCCCGCCCTTGAACCGCGTCGACGTAGAGCATCACGAAAACTGTCTTGGCTGTGGACTCGCGGGTGACATAGGGGCGGTCAGCTATCCCTTCAGGGAAAATGAATTCAAGACGCCTTTGGATCTCGGCTATTTCAGGCAGCGGCGCTAAGGCGAACATTGCAATACATCTCCTTGATGGCCTGTTCCATATCACTCCTGGCAGCCCCGCAAGCCAGCATGCTTTCAAGCTTTTTGCATTCCTTGGGGGAGGGCAGCGGCATGGCTTCCAATTCGTAGGCGGAAACAGCGGCAGACCCATTAATGCAACGAAAGATCTGGTCGACTGTATAACTGTTAAGTAGCGCCACGATTGCGCTCAGCGACACCAAAGGCTTTTGGGATGGGATCGGTCGAACCATGTTCAAATGGTTTTCAACGGTGACGGCACCGCCGTATTGGTCGATAAACTCTTGCGATAATTCGGCGGCGATGAGCCGGCGAGACTGCTCAAGGGATGTTGTGCGTTGAAGCAATACACAGCCCTTTCTGACCAGGTTCGCATCACTGGAATGGGTTGGCATGTACCAAGGGACGTGATTGCGGCCCGTCGCCTTGAAGGTGAATGTTCCGGTCCCTTCCTGGTCGATACATTCGGCCCAGACAAGAGGGACGGCCCCTTTTTCTCTAATGGCTAATAGTTTTTCCTTGTGTCGGTTCCAAACCAACGGGCCGGTGGAAACCGTGTAGCCCAGATCAGCCAGCCGGGTTGGGAGGTGTCTCGCCAGTGTCGCTAGTCGGGACTGTTCGGGGTTGCGCGGCAGAATCCAGGGGGCCCCTGGGTTGTCCGGCAAAGAATAGGTCCCGTTCTCTTGAACAGCAATTTTCCCCGTTTCCATGAGCGACAGATAGCTGACGCGAATCGGTGCAGCCGTGTTGCTTTTTTTATATACAGCAATTAAGGCTTCCTGCAGGGCGTCGTCGAAGACACCTTCCCGGTGCGCGATGAAATCGATGGCTATGGGCGGCGTTTTGCTGCTCAGTAGCTTACGCAAAGCCTGAAAATACTGCCCACCCAGAAAACTGGTGGGCGTTACGTATGCGATGGTCCCTCCCGGACGTACCAGCCGGGTGGCTAGATCGGAAAACAAGCCGTATTGGTTGGCGTGCCCGAAAAGACTTCTTCTCCATTTTTCTCGTTCTTCTCCGCTGAGCTTTATCCGGCCATAGGGGGGATTGCCGACCACTAGGTCGAAACGAGCGAAGTGGTTTTCATCAGTTTTGAGGCTGTCGCGGATTTCGATGACATCCCTCATGCGGCGACCTGTGCAGGCGATGTCGTCCTTGAGCGCTATTTCAACGAAAACCTGAGACATCCATGCACTAAAAGGATCGATCTCCATGCCTGCCAAGTGTTTTTCTATGTGGCCTATCCGATCCTGCGGAGATAAATGGGAAAGGGATGTGCGCATGCGTTGGGCAACAGGGGCGAGAAACGCACCACCACCACATGCGGGATCGAGAACCTGTGCCGTTGACCAGTCAATACCTGATTTTTGAGCTAAATCCAGCAACCTCCCGACCAGTGCGGGCGGAGTGTAAAAAACACCATATTTTCCGCGGTAGTCCGGGGGAAGCATAACTGTGTAGGTTGTGCTGATGAGGTAGGCCGCCATCTGTGGGTCCAAGCCTTGCGCAATAAACCCCAATTCCATGGCGAGTTTATTTGTCAAGGGGGGGACAGGGGGCGGTGTTGCAGATGGAAAATAGGAAAGCAGTAGGCCTGCAAGAAATTTGCGCGCGAATCCGAGCTGGTCCGCATGTTGACCCGCAAGCTTGCGCGCTCGGTGACGTGCGTTTAAGTAGTGATTTACCCTTTCCTCCATGCCGCTAGATTAGCCTGCGAGGTCGGACTCGGCAACAGAAAATCACTGATTATAGAAATCACTCATTCGCCCTGATCACGCCCTTTCCGCGTTCATCCGCGGTTAGATGGGTTTTTACAGCGGCACGACCTGCAACTCCATGTCGAGCAGGTCGATAATCAGCTTGCGGCCGCGCAGGGGCTCGCCGACGCCGATGAGGATCTTGCACGCCTCGGCGACTTCGAGGCTGGCCACCAGGGCCGGGGTGAAGGAGGGATTGCCGAGGGTCTTTTCCGCGCCCTTGCCGTCGACGCCGTGGGCGTAGATGCGCTGCAGGTGATCCTCGCCGGGAAACTGGGTGAAGACCTGACCGTACCAGCCGGCGATGGCGCCGTGCACCATGGGGATGGCGAGGCGGTCGCAGACCTCGGCCAGTTCCAGGCGCACGCGGATGTTGTCGAGGGCATCGATTGCGAGAGCGCAGCCCTGAAGCAGTTCGGCGCCGTTGTCGCGGCCGAAGGCCTGCTGCAGTGCCACCAGGGTCACCGCCGGGTTGATCTCGGCGACCCGCGCCAGGGCCGCTTCGCTCTTGGCCTGGCCGAGGCGCGCCGGGGCGCTGAGCAACTGGCGATTAAGATTGTGCTCCTCGAACACATCGGGGTCGATGGCGACGATGGTGCCCACGCCGAGGCGCGCCAGTTCCTCGATGATGTAGCCGCCCAGGCCGCCGCAGCCGATGACCGCCACCCGCGCGCGATGCAGCCGGAGCTGCTGCGCGGTGCTGATGCCCTGGCGGTTGCGTTGGTAGCGGGCGGGCAGCAGTTGCGCCTCAAGCAGCAGGCCTTCCACCTGCGCCAGGGAGCGGCCGAAGCGCCGCGCCGCCTCCTCCTGCGCTTCCCAGGGAACCAGATCACCTTTAGCCTGCCCGCGGACGAATTCCAGCAGCTCGTTCATCTCAGCCTCCTCCCACCAGCGGAAAGAGGGACAGGGTGTCGCCCTCGTGCAGTTCGCTCTCCAGCGGCGCGTGGCGGCCGTTGAGCATGACCATGCCGAGGGCCTCCTCGGCGATTTCCAGCTGCGCCACCACCTGGCGGATGCTGGTGCCAGGCGGCAGTTCCTTTTCGGCCTGCTTGAAGCGCTCGTTGCGGAAGGTGGCGAAGAGTTTGATGAGAACCTTCATGGGGTGTCTCCTCGGAAAGAAACGCCCGCCGGCCAGGGAGCGACCGGCGGGCGTATGGGGTTGAGCAGGCTCGGGATTCATCACCCCGACGTTTGTTCCATCATCCTAGAAATTCCAGAATTCGTCAATTTCGGCGTCGGTGAAGTCCCACACCGCGTTGTGCGGCGGCACCGGCTCGGTGACGAAAAACTCGGGCAGCCGGTCGTGGGCGCTGGTGATGCCGGCGGCCAGGTTGAAGGCGTGCTCGGTCTTGAGGATCGAGATGCCCAAAGCCGTCACGTCATCGCCGGTGAGGCTCAAACCAAAGCGCGCGTTGATCATCTCGACGATGGCCACCAGGGCCTCGGGGATGTCGAGCACCGGAAAGGCGACGAACAGGCACAGGCCGGTGGAATCAACGGCGGCCGTGGCGATCTGCAGGTTGCGCGAGAGCTCCACCTGACCCTCTTTCTTGAGGGGATCCACGTCGCCGC
>NZ_JAUVWH010000169.1 GCF_030604225.1 Geoalkalibacter sp. | reverse complement strand
CTGGTGCCACACGACCGGCGCGGGCGGCGTGCCTTCCGTGAGCATTCCCACCGCCCAGCAGATCCGCGTGTGCCAGAACTGCCACGGCATCCAGTCCCTGCACAACATCCAGTACGCCGCCCCCGGCACCACCGTGCAGGTCGGCCAGATGCAGCCCTGGTTCGGCCACATCGGCAACAATCAGGACTGCAATGGCTGCCACGGGTTCACCCAGACCCAGTCCGTGGCGCCCATGGCCGGCCCCGTGGTGCCGCAGATCGACGGCATGACCGCCAACGTGGTGGTTGCCGGCAAGGAAACCATCGTCGAACTGGTCGGCCTGAACTTCGTCAACAGCTACTCGCCCATGGCCGGCATCCCCGCCGTGGAATACAACTCGGTGGTGGTGCTCACCGACGCCGCCGGCAACAGCGTTGAACTGGCGCCCCTCAACATCACCCCCAACAGCATCAAGGTCGCCGTTCCCGCCACCCTGGCCGTCGGCAACTATGCCGTCGTGGCGAAGAAGCTCGATAAGCTCTCCAACCCCGAGAGCCTGGTGGTGAAGCCCGAGGTAGCCATCGCCTCCGCCGACATCAAGGCCGACGGCAGCATCGTCATCGCCGGCAAGGGCTTCGGCATGCAGCCGCCCCAGGCCCAGGGCCTCGGCGTCAACATCGCCAATGCTCCGGCCGACGTGATCACCTGGAATGAAGGCCAGATCGTCGTGAAGGCCGCCGGCGCCCAGGCCGGCCAGACCGTCGAGGTGCTCTCCACCTACGTGGTGTCGGCGCAACTGACCGGAGTGGTTGAGCCGCCCGTGGTTGAGCCGCCCGTGGTCGAACCTCCCGTGGTCGAACCTCCCGTCAAGGGCGGCAAGGGCGGCAAGGGTGGCAAGGGCGGCAAGGACAGCACGCCGGCTCCTTCCAAGAAGAGCGACGTGAAAAAGGGTCGCTGATCGGCGATCCTGACAGCAAAGTAAAATCAATGATCCAATGACCATGTCATGACCACAAGGGGGGACGTTACGACGTCCCCCCGTTTTTCATGCGATTCGCGGCATCAGGAGATCCATCTCTTTCAAGGGAGTACCGATTCACCATGAAAGCCATTGCGCTGAGCCTTCTTACCCTGGCGCTGCTGGTCGCGCCCCTCGCCGGTTCCGGCCAGGCGGCGTCTTCCCGGGAATATCTGGTCGGTTTCCACGATGCGGCCCAGGCCGCCGACAAAGCCTCGTTCCTGGAACAGAAACGCAAGTTGAAAAAATCCATGCGACGCCTGCCGGTGGTGAGCGCCGTGCTCGATGAAGCCGAGGCCGCGGCGCTGCGCAACGACCCGCGCGTCGCCTACGTTCAGGAGAACGTCTGGATCCAGGCTATCGACCCGATCCTCGGCGCGGAATACAACCAAAGCTGGGGGGTCACCCATATCGGTGGACGCACCGCTCACGAGGCCGGCAAGTTCGGGCAGGAGGTGCGCGTCGCGGTGCTCGACACCGGCATCGACTACACCCACCCGGATCTGATGCTGCGCTACGCCGGCGGCTATGATTTCGTCTTCGACGATGCCGACCCCATGGACGACAACACCAACAGCCACGGCACCCATGCCGCCGGCATCATCGCCGCCGAGCTCAACGGCCAGGGCGTGGTCGGCGTCGCGCCCCTGGCGCGCATCTACGGCGTCAAGGTGCTCGACGGCGCGGGCTTTGGCTCACTGGAGTGGCTGGTGCAGGGCATCGATTGGGCCATCGCCAACAACATGCACATCATCAACCTGAGCCTCGGCTTTTCCAGCGATTTCCCCGCCGTCCGCGATGCCTGCGACCGCGCCTACGCGGCCGGCATCCTACTGGTGGCTTCCTCGGGCAACACCAATCAAGGCGAGGCGCTTTACCCCGCCGCCTACGACTCGGTCATCGCCGCCAACGCCACGGACGCCGGCGACCAATTCGGCGAATTCTCCTCCATCGACGCGCGCATCGAGCTTGCCGCCCCCGGCACCAGCATCGTCTCCACGGCGCGCGGCAACCAGTACCTGAGCCTCACCGGCACCTCCCAGGCCGCGCCCCATGTGGCCGGGGTCGCCGCGTTGCTGATCGCCGCGGGCATTCAGGACGCCAACGGCAACGGGCGCATCAACGACGAGGTGCGCCTGCGTCTGCGCCACACCGCGCGGGATCTGGGTGCCGGCGGCCATGACCCCTATTACGGCTACGGCCGGATCGACGCCGCGGCTGCCTTGGGTCTGGGCGTCATCCCGCCCGGCGACGGCAGGAAAGACAAGAAGGATAAAAAGCCCAAGAAGGTCGACCTCATCAAGGGACGTCGCTGATTTTGGCCTCCTCAACGCAAAAAGCCGCTCTTTCGAGCGGCTTTTTGCGTTGGGAGGCTTGTCGACGCGCTATTCCAGGCCCTGACCGGTGGTGGTCGTCACCAGCTTGCCGTGCTTGACGCCCTTGGTGCCGATGAGCTCATCGGCGAGGCGGCGCACCTCGCGGGATTTGCCCTTGACCACCACCACCTCCAGGCAGTGATGAGCGTCGAGATGCACGTGCAGGGCGGAGATGATGGCGTCATGGTGGCTGTGCTGCTGCTCGGTGAGCTTGTCGGCGAGATCGCGGGTGTGGTGGTCGTAGACCAGGGTGACCGTTCCCACCGTTTCCTGATCGGCGTCGGCCCATTGCTCTTCCACCAGGGCGTTGCGGATGAGATCGCGGATGGCCTCGGAGCGGTTGCTGTAGCCCTTGTCGGCGATGAGGCTGTCGAAACGCTGCAAGAGGCGATCGTCGATGGAAATGCCGAAGCGGACGGTTTCTGACATGGCGGGCCTCCGGATGGGGATAAGCGGTGAATTGTATCTAGCATGCCGGGTCACGACGGTCAAGGGTCGATAATCTATGGTGAAATTGCAAAACCCCTGGCGCCCGCCCAGAAGTTATCCACAGCCTGTCCACCGCCGGAGCACAACATCTGGTGGCAACCTCCGATTTTCTATTCAACATGTTGGGTTTTTTGCCTTGACTCACGACATGCGTATGCTAAATTCACCCCGTTGCCGGGGCGCCGGCGCAAGCTTTTCCACGGCGCCCCAAATCCACCGGGGGAGGACAGCATGCTCAGCTTCATCCGCAAACGCGACGGCCGCCTGGCGGCCTTCGAGGAAGCCAAGATCACCGAGGCCATCCAGAAGGCGGTGCGCGCCGTGGGCGGCAGCGACATGGAGCGCGCCACAAGCATCGCCCGCCAGGTGGTGGGCATCCTCGAAGTCATCTACAAGGACGAGCGCATCCCCACGGTGGAGAACGTGCAGGATCTGGTGGAAAAGATCCTCATCGAGAACGGCCACGCCAAGGTCGCCAAGGCCTACATCCTCTACCGCAAGCAGCACGAGAGCCTGCGCAGCACCCGCGAGTTCATGCGCGAGGCCATCGAATCCATCGACTCCTACCTCGCCCAGGAGGATTGGCGGGTCAACGAGAACGCCAACATGGGCTACTCCCTGCAGGGCCTCAACAACCACATCGCCAGCAACATCACCAGCAATTACTGGCTGAATAAAATCTATCCCGAATACATCGCCGCGCCCCACCGCGAGGCGGACTATCATCTGCACGATCTCGGCATGCTTTCGGTCTACTGCTGCGGCTGGGACCTCAAGGAGGTGCTGCTCAAGGGCTTCACCGGCGCCTACGGCAAGGTGCAGAGCGGTCCGCCCAAGCATTTCCGCACCGCGTTGGGCCAGGTGGTCAATTTCTTCTACACCCTGCAGGGCGAGGCCGCCGGCGCCCAGGCCTTCGCCAATTTCGACACCCTGCTCGCGCCCTTCATCCGCTTTGATCGCTTGGGCTACGCCGAGGTCAAGCAGGCCATGCAGGAGTTCATCTTCAACATGAACGTGCCGACCCGCGTCGGCTTCCAGACCCCGTTCACCAACGTCACCCTGGACATGACCCCACCTTCGACCCTGGCCCAGGAAGCGGTGATCATCGGCGGCCAACTCATGGAGGTTTGCTACGGCGCGTTCCAGGAGGAGATGGATCTGTTCAACCGCGCCTTCTGCGAGGTGATGATGGCGGGCGATGCCTCGGGGCGCATCTTCTCCTTTCCCATCCCCACCTACAACCTGACCCGCGAGCTCGACTGGGACAGCCCGCGCTTCCAGCCCATCTGGGAGATGACCGCCAAGTACGGCATCCCCTATTTCAGCAATTTCATCAATTCGGACATGAGTCCCGAGGATGCGCGGTCGATGTGCTGCCGGCTCAGGTTGGACAACCGCGAGCTGCGCCGGCGCGGCGGCGGGCTGTTCGGCAGCAATCCCCTGACCGGCTCCATCGGCGTGGTCACCCTCAATCTGCCGCGCGCCGCCTATCTGGCCGACTCCCAGGAGGCTTTTTTCGCCCGCATCGGCGAGCTCATGGACATCGCTCGCGATTCCCTGGAAATCAAGCGCAAGCAGCTTGAGCGCTTCACCGAGCACGGTCTCTACCCCTACAGCCGCTTTTACCTCGAAGGCATCAAGGAGCGCTCGGGCAACTTCTGGGACAACCACTTCTCGACCATCGGCCTGATCGGCATGAACGAGGCCTGCCTCAACCTCATCGGCCGCGACATCACCACCCCGGCGGGCCACGCCCTGGCCACGGACACCCTCGAATTCATGCGCGCCAAGCTTGAGGCCTACCAGGAAGAAACCGGCCATCTCTACAACCTGGAGGCCACCCCCGGCGAGGGCACCAGCTTCCGTTTGGCGCGCGCCGACCGCGAGCGCTATCCCGAGCTGCTCGCCGCCGGCCACGAGCAGCCCTACTACACCAACAGCACCCAACTGCCGGTGGGCAGCACCGACGACATCTTCCAGGCCCTGCGCCACCAGGATCAGCTGCAAACCCGCTACACCGGCGGCACCGTATTTCACGGCTTTCTCGGCGAGCGCCTCGAGGACTGGCAGAGCGCGCGGCTGCTGGCGCGGCGCATCGCGGAAAATTTCCATCTGCCCTATTTCACCATCACCCCGACCTTCACCATCTGTCCCGAGCACGGCTACATCGCCGGCGAGCATTTCGCCTGCCCGCACCATGCTCAGGGCCAGGCGGCCTGACATCAACCCGAGGAGAAAAGCTCATGACCCCCAAGTGCGACGCCAAAGTTGAAGTCTATTCCCGCGTGTGCGGTTTCTTTCGCCCCGTGCAGCAGTGGAACAAGGGCAAGAAGGAAGAATTCCGCGACCGCCGCGAATATCTCGTCGAGCAGGCCAATTCCAAAGGCTGAACCATGGGTATCAAGGGCTTT
>NZ_JAUVWH010000129.1 GCF_030604225.1 Geoalkalibacter sp. | reverse complement strand
TATATGCAGGCCAGTAGCTCTAACGGCTAGAGCACCGGTCTCCAAAACCGGGTGTTGGGGGTTCGAATCCCTCCTGGCCTGCCAGTTTTTCCTGCAACCCTCCATGAGGTTTGACGAGAGTGCTGAAAAAAACGACCGAGTTTCTCAACCATGTCAAGGCTGAACTGAAAAAGGTAACCTGGCCGACCCGGAAGGAAACCTATGCCTCGACAACGGTGGTCATCCTGCTGGTGGTGTTCGTTACCGTCTTTCTGGGGGCTGTCGACTGGGTTTTGGCCGGCGTCGTCAAGCTGCTTCTTCGGTAAATAAGGCAGGGACCGTTATGGGAATGAAATGGTATGGCGTTCATACCTACTCCGGGTATGAAAACAAGGTGAAGGCCAATCTCGAAGAGCGGATTCGCTCCCTGGGGGCGGAGGAGCTTTTCGGCGACATTCTGATCCCCTCCGAGACGGTGGTCGAATTGCGCAAGGGCGAGCGCAAAACGTCCCAGCGCAAGTTTTTTCCCGGCTATATCCTTGTGCAGATGGAGTTGAACAACGAAACCTGGCACATCGTCAAGGATACGCCCAAGGTCACCGGGTTCGTCGGCGGCGTCAACAACCCCCCGGCGATTCCCGACGAAGAGGTGAACAAGATCACCAGCCGCATGGTGGAAGGTGTCGACCGGCCCAAGCCCAAGGTTGAATTCGAGGTTGGCGAAACGGTGCGCGTGGTGGATGGGCCATTCCTGAATTTCACTGGCGTCGTCGAGGACGTCAAACCCGACAAGGGCAAACTCAAGGTGATGGTCAGCATTTTTGGTCGCACCACGCCCGTGGAGCTCGAATTCATCCAGGTCGAAAAAACCAGTTAAGCCTTTGCTGGTTACGTAATTTACAGGGGTTTAAGGAGAACCATCCATGGCCAAGAAAATCACCGGTCAAATCAAGCTGCAGATTCCCGCCGGCAAGGCGAATCCCTCGCCGCCCGTCGGCCCGGCCCTCGGCCAGCACGGGGTCAACATCATGGAATTCTGCAAGGCATTCAACGCCAGAACCCAGGATCAGGACGGGATGGTCACCCCGGTGGTCATTACGGTATACGCCGACCGTTCCTTCACCTTCATCACCAAGACGCCGCCCGCGGCGGTACTGCTCATGAAGGCCGCCAAGGTGCCCAAGGGCTCCGGCGTGCCCAACAAGAACAAGGTCGGCAAGGTCACCCGCGATCAGGTCATCGAGATCGCCAAAATCAAGCTGCCTGACCTCAACTGTTTCGATCTGGATGCCGCAGTGCGGAGTATCGAAGGTACCGCCCGCAGCATGGGCATCGAGGTCGCCTGAAAGACGGCCTAATCGGGAGTGGAACAAGATGGCAAACGGAAAAAAACTCAAGGAAGCAAAAGCCCGAATCGACCGCACTCAGGTTTACGGCCTCGATGAGGCGCTGCGTTTGGTCAAGGAAACCGCTTGGGCCAAGTTTGACGAAACCGTCGATGTCGCCGTGAAGCTCGGCGTCGATCCGCGCAAGGCTGATCAGATGGTGCGTGGCGCGGTGGTGCTGCCCAACGGTCTCGGCAAGGACGTGCGCGTCCTGGTCTTCGCCAAGGGCGAAAAAGCGCAGGAAGCCCGTGATGCCGGCGCTGATCATGTCGGCGCCGAGGACCTGGTGGCCAAGATCCAGGAAGGCTGGTATGACTTCGACACGGCCATCGCCACGCCCGATATGATGGGCCTGGTCGGCAAGATCGGTCGTCTGCTCGGTCCCCGCGGTCTGATGCCCAACCCCAAGGTGGGCACCGTGACCCTGGATGTCGGCCGCGCGGTGCGCGAATCCAAGTCGGGCAAGGTCGAGTATCGCGTCGAGAAGGCGGGCATCATCCATGCGCCCGTCGGCAAGGTGTCCTTCGACGTGGAGAAATTGTCCGAAAACCTTATCTCGCTGGTCGACGCCTTGGTCAAGGCCAAGCCCGCCACCTCCAAGGGCGCCTACCTGCGCAAGATCAGCGTCTCCTCCACCATGGGGCCCGGCGTCAACGTCGATGTCCCCGCGGTTCAGGCGCTGGTCAAGTAATGTCGCCGGTCCCGCCGGGACCGGTTCACGATCGATTTTCACTCGCTCAGGGTCAAAGACAGCAGGGATGCTTTTAGCTGGCATTTAATGTCGCGTGCGACCCCTGCCGAGGCTTGGAGAGGGTGTGACGGCCTTAGGTTCGTCTCTCCCCCGGCCCTGCGGGACATGTGAAGGCCATGTCGGTCTTCGCCCATTCTGAAAGAAAGGAGGAGAGACATTGAACCGAAGCAGTAAAGAACAGATGGTTGCCGAACTGGTCGACCAACTCGCCGGGGCGAACGCGGCCTTCCTCGCGGATTATCGCGGCCTCAATGTCGAGAAGGTCAATCAGCTGCGCACCGAGTTGCGCAATGCCGGTGCCGAGTATCGCGTGGTCAAGAACACCCTGCTGCGCCTTGCCGCCAAGGGTACCACCGTTGAATGCCTCGACGCGGAACTGGCCGGACCCACCGCCCTGACCCTGGTCAGCGGGGATCCCGTCGCGCCCGCCAAGGTGTTGAGCGAGTTCGCCAAGAACAACGACAAGTTTCAGCTCAAGGCCGGCGCCCTGGAAGGCAAGCGCCTGAGCATCGAGGACATCAAGGCCCTGGCCGAACTGCCCAGTCGCGAAGTGCTGCTGGGTCGCCTGCTCGGGACCCTTAATGCCCCGGTCAGCAATTTCGTCGGCGTTCTTGCCGCCGTGCCCCGCTCGCTGGTGCAGGCCCTCGCCGCGATTCAAGACAAAAAGGCGGCCTGACGACAGGCCCCGCGCATTGACGACAAAGACCCATTACGGAGGATACAGGAACAATGGCTGACATTACCAAAGAGCAGGTTATTTCTTTCATCGAAAACATGAGCGTTCTTGAACTGGCTGGTCTGGTCAAGGAACTCGAGGAAAAGTTCGGCGTCTCCGCCGCCGCCCCCATGGCGGTTGCCGTCGCTCCCGGCGCCGGCGCCGCGGCCGCTCCCGTGGAAGAGAAGGACGAGTTCGACGTGATTCTCGCCTCTGCCGGCGACAAGAAAATCAACGTCATCAAGGTGGTTCGCGCCATCACCGGTCTGGGCCTCAAGGAAGCCAAGGACCTGGTGGAAGGTGCTCCCCAGCCGGTCAAGCAGGGCGTGTCCAAGGCCGAAGCCGCCGATCTCAAGAAGCAGCTTGAAGAATCCGGCGCCACTGTCGAGCTCAAGTAGTTTCCGCTTTTCTGCATAAAGCAGACCAAAGCCAAGGTCGCCTCGTGCGGCCTTGGCTGTTCTACTTTCGTCACTCAAAGGAGAAAACATGGCTTATTCCATTGCGAATAACCAGCTTCTGAGGAAACATTTCACCGAGGTTAAGCGGATTATCGATATTCCCAACCTCATCGAGATACAGAAAAATTCCTATAAGCGTTTCCTCCAGGCGGAGCTGCCTCCTTCGGCTCGCCGGAATATCGGGCTTGAAGCCGTCTTTCGCTCCGTTTTCCCTATTCGTGATTTCAGCGAAACCTGTTCGCTCGAATATGTGTCCTACGGACTTGGCACCCCCAAGTACGATGTGGAAGAGTGTCACCAGCGCGGCATGACCTTCGCCGCCCCCATGAAAGTCAAGGTCCGTCTGGTTTCCTGGGATTCCGACAAGGACTCGGGCGTCCAGTCGATTCGCGATATCAAGGAGCAAGAGGTCTATTTCGGGGAAATCCCCCTGATGACCGACAACGGCACGTTCATCATCAACGGGACTGAAAGGGTCATCGTCAGCCAGCTGCACCGCTCCCCCGGGGTGTTTTTCGATCACGACAAGGGCAAGACCCACGCCAGCGGCAAGATCCTCTACAACGCCCGGGTCATTCCCTATCGCGGTTCCTGGCTCGATTTTGACTTTGATCATAAGGACATCATTTGGGTTCGCATCGACCGTCGGCGCAAGTTACCGGCGACGGTGCTGCTCAAGGCGCTGGGCTACAGCGCCGAGGAATTGCTCAACTATTATTACGACGTCGAGGAGATCGTCTGGGACGGCGAGGGCTACAAGAAACGGGTCAATACCGACCTGTTGCTCGGCCAGCGCGCCGACCGCGACGTGGTTGACGCATCCGGTGAGGTGATCGTTCGCGAAAATCGCAAGTTCACCAAGGCCGCCGTGCGCAAGATCGCCGACGCTGGGATCGCCTACATCCCCGTCAACGAGGAAAGCGTGCTGGGCAAGATCGCTTCCACGGACATCGTCGACGCCTCCACCGGCGAGGTGATTGTCGAGTGCAACGAGGAATTGACCGCGGTGCGGATGGAAGAACTGCGCAAGCGCGGCATCAACGAGTTTAATATTCTCTTTATTGACAATCTCTATGTCGGCCCCTATCTGCGCGAGACGCTTCTGGTGGACAAGGTGGCGGGCAGCGATGAGGCGATCATCGAAATTTTCCGACGCTTGCGTCCCGGCGATCCGCCCACGGCCAAAAGTGCTACGGCGCTCTTCGACAGCCTCTTCTTTAATCCCGAGCGCTATGATCTCTCCACCGTGGGGCGGCTCAAACTCAATTATAAGTTGGGTCTCGACACGCCCCTGGAGCACACCACCTTGACCAAGGACGACATCCTGGAAGTGGTGCGCTACCTCATCGATCTGCGCAACGGCAAGGGGGCCATCGACGATATCGATCACCTCGGCAATCGCCGCGTGCGCACCGTCGGCGAGCTGCTGGAAAACCAGTACCGCATCGGCTTGGTGCGCATGGAGCGCGCCATCAAGGAGCGCATGAGCCTCCAGGACGTCGACAGCCTCATGCCCCACGACCTGGTCAATTCCAAGCCGGTGTCGGCGGTGGTCAAGGAGTTTTTCGGTTCCTCGCAGCTCTCCCAGTTCATGGACCAGACCAATCCGCTCTCGGAAATCACCCACAAGCGGCGTCTCTCGGCTCTGGGACCCGGTGGTCTGACCCGCGAGCGCGCCGGCTTCGAGGTGCGCGACGTGCATCCCACCCACTACGGTCGGGTGTGTCCCATCGAGACGCCCGAGGGACCCAACATCGGTCTGATCGCCTCGCTTTCCACCTACGCGCGCATCAACGAATACGGTTTCGTCGAAACGCCTTACCGCATCGTGCGCGATGGGCAGGTGACCAGCGAAATCAAGTATTTCAGTGCCCTGGAGGAGGAAAACCACGCCATCGCCCAGGCCAATGCTCCGCTCACCGAGGACAACCGCTTCCAGAACGAACTGGTGACGGCGCGCAAGAACGGTGAGTTCATCATGGCCAACCGCGAGGATATCGAGCTGATGGACGTTTCGCCCAAGCAGCTGGTGTCCGTCGCCGCGTCCCTGATTCCTTTCCTGGAAAACGACGACGCCAACCGCGCGCTCATGGGCTCCAACATGCAGCGCCAGGCCGTGCCTCTACTGCGCGCCGACGCCCCGCTGGTCGGCACCGGCATGGAGCGCATCGTCGCCCACGACTCGGGCGCGGCGGTGGTGGCGCGCCATGACGGGATGGTGGAGAGCGTCGATGCCGCGCGCATCGTCGTCAAGATCGACGAGAAGGAAGTCGATGAGACCGGCACCGGCGTGGACATCTACAACCTGATCAAGTTCGCTCGCTCCAACCAGAACACCTGTCTCAACCAGAAGCCCATCGTCAAGGTCGGCGATCGGGTCAAGCGCGGCGACATCATCGCCGACGGCCCGTCCACCGAATGGGGCGAACTGGCCCTGGGGCAGAACGTGGTGGTCGCCTTCATGCCCTGGGAAGGCTACAACTTCGAAGACTCGATCCTCATCTCGGAAAAGCTGGTCAAGGAGGATCGCTACACCTCGGTGCACATCGAGGAATTCGAGTGCGTGGCGCGCGACACCAAGCTGGGCAAGGAAGAGATTACCAACGACATACCCAACCTGGGCGAGGACGCCCTGGCCAATCTCGACGAAAGCGGCATCATCCGCATCGGTGCCGAGGTCGGTCCCGGTGACATCCTGGTGGGCAAGATCACGCCTAAGGGCGAGACCCAGCTTTCGCCCGAGGAAAAACTGTTGCGCGCGATTTTCGGCGAGAAGGCCGGCGACGTGCGCGACACTTCCCTGCGGGTGCCGCCGGGGGTCGAGGGCGTGGTGATCGGGGCGCGGGTCTTCTCGCGCAAGGGCGCCGACAAGGACAGCCGCACCGAGATCATCGAGAAGTCCGAAATCGACAAGCTGCTCAAGGATCAGGAGGACGAGATCCGCATCATCCGCAATTCGGCGCGCGCCAAGCTGCGCAACGTCCTGGTCGGGCACGGCTCGGCGGTGACCATCACCGACGACAAGGGCAACGTGCTGCTCGGCAAGGGCGTGAAGATCAGCGAGGACGCCCTGGCGCGCATCCCGGTATCGCGCTGGGCGGAAATCTCCCTGAGCGGCGCCGAGGAGGCCGAGGAGAAGCTGGCCGAGATCCTGCGCAGACTGCGCGAGCGCGAGGATCTGATCCGCGGCGTGTTCGCCGATAAGATCGAAAAGATCAAGCGTGGCGATGATCTGCCGCCGGGCGTGATCAAGATGGTCAAGGTCTATATCGCCATCAAGCGCAAGCTGCAGGTGGGCGACAAGATGGCCGGCCGCCACGGCAACAAGGGCGTGCTCTCGCGGGTGTTGCCCGAGGAAGACATGCCCTACATGGCCGACGGCACGCCCGTCGAGATCGTGCTCAATCCGCTCGGCGTGCCTTCGCGTATGAACGTTGGCCAGATTCTCGAAACGCACCTGGGGTTGGCCGCCCGCGGGCTGGGCCTCCAGATTCAGGCGGCGCTGGACGAGAAATTCGGCATTCCCCGGATCAAGGAGAGCATCAAGCAGGCCTACGGCGACAAGGAAACCGGCGCCTTCATTGATCAGCTCAACGACGAGGAGACCCTGTCCCTGGCCCAGCGCCTGTCCAAGGGCGTGCCCATGGCCTCGCCGGTGTTCGAGGGGGTACCCGAGGATCAGATTCGCGAGGTGCTGACCCGCGCCAACTGCGCCACCTCCGGACAGATGACTCTGTATGACGGCAAGACCGGGGAGGCCTTCAAGGAAAAGGTCACCGTCGGCGTCATGTACATGCTCAAGCTCCATCACCTGGTCGACGACAAGATCCATGCCCGTAGCATCGGGCCCTACAGCCTGGTCACCCAGCAGCCCCTGGGCGGCAAGGCGCAGTTCGGCGGCCAGCGCCTCGGCGAGATGGAAGTCTGGGCCATGGAGGCCTATGGCGCCGCTCACGCGTTGCAGGAGTTCCTTACCGTCAAGTCCGACGACGTGGCCGGCCGTACCCGGATCTACGAGTCCATCGTCAAGGGCAAGCACACGCTGGAGGCCGGTCTGCCCGAGTCCTTCAACGTGCTGATCAAGGAGCTGCAGTCGCTGTGCCTCGACGTCGAGCTTCTTGAGGAAGAGGAAGACTAAACCCCCATCCTACAAGGAGGATGTGTCTTGGAAGATATCTTCAGCCTTTTTGAGCGCCCGAAGGATCCCCTGAGCTTCAACGCCATTCGGCTCTCGGTGTCCTCGCCGGACAAGATCCGCGAGCGGTCCTTCGGTGAAGTCAAAAAGCCCGAAACCATAAATTACCGCACTTTCAAGCCCGAGCGCGACGGCTTGTTCTGCGCCAAGATCTTTGGCCCGACCAAGGACTACGAGTGCAATTGCGGCAAATACAAACGCATGAAGCACCGCGGCATCGTCTGCGAGAAGTGCGGCGTCGAGGTCATTCCCAGCAAGGTGCGCCGCGAGCGTCTCGGCCACATCGACCTGGCCTGTCCCGTTGCGCATATCTGGTTTCTCAAGTCGCTGCCCTCGCGCATCGGCACCCTGCTCGACATGACCCTCAAGGAACTGGAGAAGATTCTCTACTTTGAGGCCTATGTGGTGCTCGAAGCCGGCGACACGGGCATGCAGGTCGGGCAGCTGCTCACCGAGGACAAGTACCGCGAAGCCATGGAGGAGTTCGCCGGCCAATTCTCCGCCGACATGGGCGCCGAGGCAATTCGCGAGCTCCTGGCAGGGCTGGACCTTGAGGTCCTCGCTGTCGATCTGCGCCAGGAGATGCGCGAGGCGGCCAGCGAGGCCAAGCGCAAGAAAGTGGCCAAGCGGCTCAAGGTGGTCGAGGCCTTCCGCGAAAGCGGCAATCGCCCCGAGTGGATGATTCTTGAAACCATTCCCGTGCTGCCGCCCGAGCTGCGCCCCCTGGTGCCCCTCGACGGCGGACGTTTCGCGACCTCGGATCTCAACGATCTCTACCGCCGCGTCATCAATCGCAACAATCGGCTCAAGCGCCTCATCGAGCTGCGCGCGCCGGAAGTCATCATCCGCAACGAAAAGCGCATGCTGCAGGAATCCGTCGATGCGCTCTTCGACAACGGCCGGCGTGGGCGCGCCATCACCGGCCCCAACAAGCGGCCGCTCAAGTCGCTCTCCGACATGCTCAAGGGCAAGGGCGGACGTTTTCGCCAGAACCTGCTCGGCAAGCGCGTCGACTACTCCGGGCGCTCGGTCATCGTCGTCGGCCCCGAGCTCAAGATGCATCAGTGCGGCCTGCCGAAAAAGATGGCCCTGGAGTTGTTCAAGCCCTTTATCTACAACAAGCTCGAGGAAAAGGGCTACTGCACCACCATCAAGAGCGCCAAGAAGCTGGTGGAGAAGGAAAAGCCGGAAGTCTGGGACGTGCTCGACGAGGTGATCAAGGAACACCCGGTCATGC
>NZ_JAUVWH010000130.1 GCF_030604225.1 Geoalkalibacter sp. | reverse complement strand
TTCCCTCATCCGCTGCTCGGCGATCTTGTAGACCTGCAAACCTTCCCTTTTGCCCACGGCAACCACGACAACGACTATGCGCTGATCATCCACCTGATAAACGAGTCGATAACCGGCATTCTTGAGCTTGATCTTATAGCAGTTGGGCATGCCCCGCAGACGCGCGGATTCAACATGGGGTCGGACCAGTCGTTCGGAGAGCTTCTTCTTGAACTGGCGGCGGATGGGTTCATCAATCTTGCGCCATTCTTTCAGTGCCGATTTCTTGAATTCAAGGCTATAGCTCATCAAGCTTCACCGGCACGGAAGGTTCACTCTCCCTCTCCTTCACCAGGCGAGCCAATTCATAATCCTCGATTTTCTCCATGAGCGCTTCGAAGGTCTCGGCAGGGATGAGATAGGCGCTGGGTTTGTTGTGGTTGAGAATGGCAACCGGGTTGCCCTCGGCGTCGTGGATGATGCGCGATGGATTTTTCTTCAATTCGCTGATGCTGACGGATGCGCGAGCATAGAGACGCTCCATGTATGACCTCCTATTTGGCTCCTATATATTCTCCAAATATAGGTCTGATTGTCGCTGACGGCAAGGTGCTTATTGTGGGCGCCGTCGCTTGAGGTTTATGGAAACCAATGCGGATTGCTCAGGGCATCCTTGACTCGGTTCAGGCGCCGAGAAGGATGAAAGAGGTCAAATTCCAGAGACGTATCTATCTAGGGCATGAAGGCCGCGACGTTGGTCAGGGCGTCGTCGCCGATAAGCCTTTCAACGGCAAGCAGATCTTCACGCGCTTTGGTCAGCCACTCGCGTGCGGCGGAATTTATAATAGTTCTCGGCCCTTTTCTCTGATTTCCCGGCTGAAAGAACTGCCGGTCTCGATAAATTTTCACCACTCAGCCCTTCCCGGCAGAAACAAAAACGCACCCGCCAAGGGGTGCGTTTTTGTTTCTGCCGGGAACTTTCAGGCCGCCGGCAACGGCGTGCGGGTCTGCCAGGGGGTTTTTTCGAGGATCACCTGCAGGGCGCGGTTGGTCTGGGGTGCGAAGAGGATGGGCGCGGCGAGATTGAGGGTGATCTGGCGGTCGGGGGGCACGGTCACCACCGCCAAGGCCAGACACTCGTCCTGCTCGCCGATGCCGAGTTTGCGCCGCTCGGCGGCATCGGGCGCGACGGAGTAATCGAGGAAAAAGCCGGTCGGATCGGTGAGGACGAAGGCCAGGGCCGGCTCCTCGACGCTCTGAATCCAGAACAGCGGACCGGGCTTGCTCTGGGGCATGACCACGAACTCGCGCAGTTGACCGAAGCCGATGAGCCCTTCGGGAAAGAGCAGGGTTTTTTCGGGATCGTAGTCGATGTTGCCGAAGCGCGTGCCGACGATGGTTTTCATTTCGGCGCCCGCTTCTGCAAACTCTCGCTCAAGGCATCCAGATCGGACGGGTTCCACTGCGTGGCCTCCTGGTTTTCGCGGCAGATGCGCTCAAACACTTCCTGCCGGTAGATTTTTTTGTCGGGGGGAGCTTCGATGCCGATGCGGATCGAGCCGCCCTTGATGTCCACCACCGTGATGCGGATGTCGTCGCCGATCACGATGCCTTCGCCGATCTTGCGGGTGAGTACCAGCATCTTGTCGCCCTCCCTGGCTGTGTGTTGGCTTGCTGCCCATCCTGGGCTGCAAGAAGCGTGCTATTTTCTCCTAGCGCATGTAGTCGAGAATCGAAAGGCGCGACACGCGCGACGTGATGTCCAGCGCCGCCTTGAAGGCGGTCTCCTGCATGGTCATATGGGTCAGGGTTTCGACGATGTCGGCGTCCTCGAAGCGCGAGAGCATGGCCATCATGTCGATGCGCATGTCCTGCATGTTAGTCTGCGCCTGGTCGACGCGCTGCGCCAGGTTGCCCGCCTGGGAGCGCTGGGTGCGCGCCTGGTCGGCGGCGCGGTCGAGATTGCTCATTTCGGCCAGGGCCGCGTCGGCGTTGCCCGCGGCCAGGGCGGCGATCATGTCATCGAAGAGCTGCCACATGTCCTTGCCGGTGCCGGGATCGCCGAACACCTCGGGGCCGGTGAGGTTGACCTTGACCTTTTCGCCGGGGCCGACTTCAAGATCGATGGCGCTCGGATCGCCGTCGAACTCGCCGGGCGTGCCCGTGGGATAGGGCTTGACGTTTTCCTTGTAGCCGGAAAAAAGGTACTTGCCATCGACGTTGGCGTTGGCCACGGACAGCAGCTCGTCCTTCATGAGGCGCACCTGGTCGCCGAGGGTCGCCAGATCCTGGGGCGAGAGGCTGCCGTTGCCGGCGTAGACCAGGGTTTCCTTGGAGCGCTGCATGAGGTTCTCGACGCGCTCCATGTGGGTGTCGAGGATGTTGAGGCGGTCGGCGGCGGTACCCAGGGTGTTGAGGAAGCGCTCGGACATGCGGATCTGGCCGCGGGCGTTGAGCACCGGGCGGATCGCCGAGGGATCGTCGGAGGGCTTGCTCATGCGCTTGCCGGTGGCCGCCTGTAGGCGCAGATCCTCCAGGCGCGTCGAGGACTGGGTCAGATTGGCGAGCAGGCTGCGATAGGTGGTGGTCAGGGTCGCGCGCATGGCTTACCTCTTGAGACTGAGCAGGGATTCCATCAGTTCGTCGACCACGGCGAGGAACTTGGCCGAGGCCTCGAAGCCCTTCTGGAACTGGATGAGGTCGATCATTTCCTGCTCCAGGGACACGCCCACGGTGGCGTCACGCATGTTCTTGATCTGCACCATGGCATCCTCAAGACCCTGGGAGGTCAACTGGGCGCGGCTCGCCTCGATGCCGACCTTGCTGGTGATCTTGGAGAAATAGCCGGTGAAGGAATCGTTGCCGTCCATGGCCGTCAGGCTGTCGGCCAGGGCGGACAGGGCCAGGGCGTTGCGGTTGTCGCCGATGACCGGATCACCGGGCGTGCCGCTCTGCCCCGCGGCCACCTGGCGGGTGTCGGTGAGGGCCAGGGCCAGGCTCTTGGCGAAGCCCTTCTCATGCAGCGCGAGGGGCACGGCGGGCGGATTGGGCGCCGGCCCCGGCGCGTTGGGCGTGGCGTTGAAGAAATCCAGGCCCGCGTCGCCGTTGAGATCGACGCCGTTGCGGTGCAGCTCGTTGACCTGGTACGCCAGGCTGTAGGCCAGGTGATCGAGCTCCTCCATGCGCTGCGGGATGAACTCGTCGCGCACACTCATCAACCCCTTGAACTCGCCGCCGATCATCCCCAGGCTGATGGGCGTGGTGGAATTGGGGCCGGTGCGCAGCACCAGCTGCAGGTTGAGATTGGTATCCAGGGTGGTTTCGATGGTCATGGCCTGGGTGTCCTGCACCAAGGGCAGGCCGCCGGGCAGCTGCATGGACACCTTGCCGTTTTCCTCGTAATAGGTGACGCCGAGCTGGCGCGACACCTCCTCGATGAGCAGGTCGCGCCGGTCGCGGTCGGTGTTGGCGCTCTGCCCGGAGATCTCCACCGTCGAGATGCGCAGGTTGAGATCGGCGATCTCCTGCAACAGGGGATTGAGGGCGGTGACCTTGGACTCCACCGAGGCGTTGATGTTGCGCTGGGCGCTGGTCAGGCTGGTGACGGCATCCTCGAAGGAGCGCGCCAGCAGTTCACCGCGCTGCAGCACGATCTGCCGCTCGGTCTGACCGCTGGGATTGGCGCTGAGTTCCTTCCATGAGTCGAAGAAACGATCCATCTCGGTGGCCAGATTGTTCTCGGCGACGCTGAAGATGCGCTCGAGTTCGGCCATGGGCGCCGAGCGCGCGCTTTCCTCGCCCAGGGTGCCGCTTTTGCCGTGGATCTGACGGGTCAGGAAAACGTCATGCTCGCGGGCGATGTTCTGGATGTTGACGCCCTGACCGATGAAAAAGCCGCGCAGTTCCAGGGACGGCACCGGCTGGAACACCGCCACCTGCCGCGAATAGCCCGGCGTGTTGACGTTGGCGATGTTGTTGCCGGCGATTTCCACCGCCTTCTGGCTTGTGCGCAGGCTGGTCTTGCCGGCATTGAGGGCGCTGAGCAGTCCGGCCATGGCTCAGATCCTCCCAGACAGCAGGCGCCCGCCGGGGCGCGTTTGGGTCAGGCTGCCGGTGGCGCGGTAGGCCGGGGGCGGCGCCTGCTTCTCGAAAAAGGCCATGGTGTCGCGCACCAGGTTGAGGCCGGTCCAGAACAAAAAGGCGTTGCGACGGTTCTCCTCGCGCACCAGCTGCGCCAGGGCGACCAGATCCTCGTCGTCGTAGGCGTCGAGGGCGCGCTCTTCGTGAAGTTGCTGAATAAGCGCCTCTTTCTCGCGCACCACGGCGCCCAGCGCCGCCATGTCGAGATTGCGCGCCGCCTCGCGTTCCTGAAGAATCAGCTCATGCAAGTGGCGCAAGCGCTCACAGGTTTCCAGACTGGCCATTGTTTCCATCCTCCGTGATGTACTTCAACAGACTGGCGGCGACCTGATGGAGGTCGGGCCGGTAGGTGCCGGCGGCGATCTGCGCCTTCAAGGCGGCGACTTTCTCGGCGCGCTGCGCGTCGGCCATGGCGGGGGACTCCTTGGCTTTGTTGACCTGCTGCAGCACGGCGGAGAAGTCGACCTTGTCCGTCGCCCGCGCCGTGCCCGAGGCCGCCGCGCCGGCTTTTTGCGCGCCGCGCGCCGGCACCAGGGGCGGCACCATCTGATTGCCGAAAATTTTCTTGATGCTCATGGGATCACCCTTCGGATCCGCCGGTTTTCCGACGGCCCGCCGTCAATAGTTCGTCCTGCCCTCTTTTCGGCGGCGCGGGACGGTTCCTTTAGAAAAAAAATCGGGGACCGTCGCCGGACCCCGATTTTTTTTCATTGAAAACACCTTGCCGCGCCCTCAGGCTCTTTTGCGTCCCGACCGTCCGCGCAAACGCCCACGCTCCGGCGCCAGGGTGCTCAGCACGAAACGCAGCGCCGCCACCAATCCCTGCATCATCGGTCCTTCTCCCCGCCCAGTTGGCGAAACAGGGCCTCGGCGATGCCCAGCCCCTGGGTGCGCGAACTGCGCTGGGCCATTTCCCAGTCCATCATCTCGACATAGGCGTCCTCGCCCATGCCGCGCGGCAGCAGCCCGTCCGTGGGAATGGTCTTGCGCATCTCCTTGAACAGGCTGTGCACGAACAGGGCTTCAAAATCCTGACAGGCCTTGCGCAGCGCCGCCGGGTCCTTGCGATTCGTCGCGCTGTCGGGCGTTTTCGTCACGGCGGGGGACAGGAGCAGCTTGGGATCGATGGTTGAGTTCATAAAAACCCTTTTTTCTTACAGCACCACCAGCTCGGCATGCAGCGCGCCGCTGGCCTTGATGGCCTGGAAGATGGCGATGAGGTCGCGGGGGGTGGCGCCGATGGCGTTGAGGGCACGGGCGATGTCGCCCAGGGAGACGCCCGGTTCGACCACCACCAAATTGCCCATCTCCTCCATGACCTCGATGCTGGTCTGCGGTACCGCCACGGTCTGCCCCTGGGAGAAGGGGCCGGGCTGGGAGACCTGGGCGGATTCGGCCACCACCAGGTTGAGGTTGCCGTGGCTCACCGCCACGCGCTGGATGCGCACATTGTCGCCCATGACGATGGTGCCGGTCTTCTCGTTGATCACCACCCGCGCCACGCTGTCGGGGGACACGCTCAGCTCTTCCACGGCGGCGATGAAATCGATGTGCCGCCCCGCGTAGGCCGGCGGCAGGTTGACGCGCACGCTCACGCCGTCGACGGCGCTGGCCGTGCCTTCGCCGAAGCGCTCGTTGATGGTGCGGCTCATGCGCGACACGGTGGTGAAGTCGGCGCTCTGGATGCGGTAGTTGAAGACATCGCTGCTGCCGAAGGCCAGGGCCACCTCGCGCTCGACCAGGGCGCCGCCGGGGATGCGCGCGGCGGTGGGATGGTTCTTCTGCACCGTGGCGGCCTTGCCCCCGAAGGCCAGGGCGCCCACCACCAGCGAACCCTGGGCGACGGCGTAGACGTTGCCGTCAGGGCCCTTGAGGGGCGTCATGAGCAGGGTGCCGCCCACCAGGCTGTCGGCATCGCCGATGGAGGAGACCTGCACGTCGATGGTGCCGCCGGCCTTGGCGAAGGGCGGCAGCTGGGCGGTGACCATGACGGCGGCGACGTTGTCGACCTTGACCTGGTTGCGGTTCACCGAGACGCCGAGGCGCTCCATCATGCTCACCAGGGACTGCACGGTGAACTGGGTGCTGGCGCTGTCGCCGGTGCCGTTGAGGCCGACCACCAGGCCGTAGCCCACCAGCTGATTGTCGCGCACGCCTTCGAGGCGGGCGATGTCCTTGATGCGGGTGGCCTGGGCGCTCAGGGGTTGCACGAGGACGCAGAGGACCGATAGGACATATGCGACAAGGCGAGCGACTTTCATTTCATCCTTCTTCCTTCTTACTTCAGACCTTAAAACGGCGTGATGTTGTCGAGGATGCGCACCAGCCAGCCCTGGCGCTGCTTGTCGCTGATCACGCCTTTGCCCGTATAGGCGATGCGCGCATCGAGAATGTGCTTGGAATCGACCACGTTGCCGGCGGTGATGTCGGCGGGGCGCACGATGCCCGCCAGGCGGATGATCTGCTCCTCGTTGTTGACGATGACGTTCTTGCTGCCGTCGATGCGCAGGTTGCCGTTGGGCAGCACCTCCACCACCTGGGTGGTGATGGTGGCGACCAGGTCCTCCTTGCGCGTGGTGGAGCCGGAGCCCGAGAAGTTGTTCTCGTAGCTGGCGCCGATCATCTGCTCGGGGTCGATGCTGCTGTTGATGGTGGCGATGGATTTTTCCAGGCCGAAGAGACGCGAAATGCCGCCCGAGGCGCTGCTCTTGCGCCCGGCGGAGGTGGAGGCCTCCTTGCTCGCGCTGGCCCGCTCGAAGATGGCCACGGTGACGATATCGCCCACGTAGCGCCCCTTGACGTCGGAGAGCAGCCCGCCCTGGCTGTTGGTCCACAGGGAGCCCGGGGTCTTGGGCGTCTCGGGCACGATGACCACCTCGCTGGGACCGAAGCCGTTGGCCTGGTCGGGCGAA
The DNA here is from genome assembly GCF_030604225.1 of Geoalkalibacter sp. Taxonomy (GTDB): domain Bacteria; phylum Desulfobacterota; class Desulfuromonadia; order Desulfuromonadales; family Geoalkalibacteraceae; genus Geoalkalibacter. Next base: position 1,585 of record NZ_JAUVWH010000130.1, on the reverse strand, counting down.
ACATGCCCGGCGCAGCCGCCGGCGCCCAAGGCGAGAATCAGGGCCGCGGCGGCCCGCCACAAGGTCGTTTTCATCATCAGAACTCCACGCGGACCGTCGCGGGCGCCACCACCTGGCAGAGAATTTCCTGCTGGGAGGCGCTGTTGCGGATGCGGATGGTGTCGCCGAGCTTGCCCGCGTCGCGCGCCACGCCGGTGGCGCTCAGCTGCAGGGCGCCGCGCTGGGCGATGATGGTCACCACGTCGCCGCGGCCGACCAAGGACGGTTCCTCGACGAAGCTGCGATCAAGCGTGTCGCCCAGCTTGACCGAGCGCTTGAGCACCTTGCCCACCAGCTCATCGGCGTAAAAGGCCGGATTGCGCACCCGCGCCAGATCCATCTCGACGAAATTGATGTCGCGCTCGCCCAAAACCACGCCGCGCGACAGATCCAAGGCGGCCACGGCCACGGGCGCCACCGCCTCGAGCTCGACGCGGTAGGACTGGTTTTTCTGTACCCGCCCGTCGACGCGGAACACGAAGGTGAAGCGGCGGCTGGAGAGAATCTGCGGATCGGACGGAATGATCTCGTGGCTCACCCGCCCCGGCGGCAGGGTGAAGGGTGCCGCGGTTTCCAGGGACTTGACGCGCACCTCGGCCTGGGGCAGAACGTCGCGCTTCTCGTGGAGATAGTCCTCGAGGAGTTCGCGGATCTGGTTCGGGCCGATGGTGGTGCCGCGCTCGGCGGCCTGCGCCGCGAAGGCGGGCAGCATCAGCAGACTCAGGACCAATAGGGCAAGAAAGTGTCTCATGACGTCCTTAAAGTGCAAACTTCAAGCCTAATCCCAGAACCTAGACCAGATTGTTGACCATCTGCAGCATTTCGTCGGCGGTGCGGATCGCCTTGGAGTTGATCTCGTAGGCGCGCTGGGTGGCGATCATGCTCACCATCTCTTCCATGACGCTGACGTTGGAGCCCTCCAGAAAGCCCTGGGCGATGGCGCCAAAGCCCTCCTGGCCGGGGGTGCCGAACACCGCGGCGCCCGAGGCGGGGGTTTCCTGGAAGAGGCTGCGGCCCATGGCGGAGAGTCCGGCGGGATTGCTGAACTTGGCCAGTTCCAGGTTGCCGATCTGGTTGGCGAGGTTGCTGCCGTCGAGAAAGGCGTTGACCGCGCCGTCCTCGGTGACGGTCAGGCGCGTGGTGTTCTCGGGGATGATGATCTGCGGCAGCAGGGGGTAACCGTCGGAGGTCACCAGGCGTCCGGTACCGTCCTTCTTGAAGGCGCCGGCGCGGGTGAAGGCCTCCTCGCCGCCGGGCAGCTCGATGCGGAAGAAGCCGGCGCCCTCAATGGCCAGATCCAGGTCGTTGCCGGTCTGCATGAGATCGCCCACGGTGAACACCTTCTGCACCGCCGCGGCACGCGCGCCGAGACCCACCTGGATGCCCGTGGGCACCTCGTTGCCTTCCGCCGATTCGGAGCCGGCGGTGCGGCTGGTCTGGTAGAGCAGATCCTGGAAGTCGGCGCGGCTTTTCTTGAAGCCGGCGGTGTTGACGTTGGCCAGGTTGTTGGAAATGACGTCCATGTTGAGCTGCTGGGCGGTCATGC
>NZ_JAUVWH010000183.1 GCF_030604225.1 Geoalkalibacter sp. | reverse complement strand
TTCGCCATCGGACGGGCGGCCGGCATCCCCGTCGTCGTCGATCCCAAGGGCAGTGATTACCGCAAGTATCTCGGCGCGACCCTGCTCACGCCCAACCGCAAGGAGGCGCAGACCGCCTCCGGCATCGCCATCACCGATGAGGCCAGCCTGTGTCGGGCGGGTCGGGCGCTGCGCGATTCCCTGCGCCTTGAGGCCTTGGTGCTGACCCGCAGCGAGGAAGGCATGAGCCTGTTTCTCGCCGATGGGCGCGAGGTGCATCTGCCCACCGAGGCACGCGAGGTCTTCGATGTCTCCGGCGCCGGCGACACGGTCCTGGCCTTGCTGGGAATCGGCCTGGGCGCCGGGCTCGCGGTGGAGCAGGCGGCGCAGGTGGCCAACCTGGCGGCGGGCATCGTGGTTGCCAAGGTGGGCACCTCCACCGTCACGCCCGACGAAATTCTGGACGTGGCGGGACGCCGGCATGCCGACACCGACCTGAAAATCAAGGGCCGCGACCTCCTCGGCCGAGTGCTGGAGCGCGAGCGCGAGCGCGGCAAGCGCATCGTCTTCACCAACGGCTGTTTCGACCTGCTCCACGTGGGACACGTCAAGTACCTGCAAAAAGCGCGCAATCTTGGGGATCTCTTGGTGTTGGGGCTTAACTCGGACGACTCCATTCGCCGCCTCAAGGGCGCCAAACGGCCCCTCATAGGCGAGGAGGAGCGCGCCCATCTCATGGCGGCCCTCAAGTGCATCGATTACGTGGTCATCTTCGATGAAGACACTCCCCTGGAACTGATCGGCGCCCTACGTCCGCACATCCTGGTCAAGGGCGGGGATTACGCGCCCGAGGGCGTGGTCGGCAAGGAGCTGGTGGAAAGCTACGGCGGACGGGTCGAAATCATCCCCTTCGTGGACGGCAAGTCCACCACCAATGTCATCGAGCGGATTCTTGAGCGCTACCGGGATGAGTGAGGGCGAAAAGGGACCAAGAATGCGCCGGGCGGTGTTCCTTGATCGCGACGGGACGATCAACGTGGAGAAGGATTACCTTTTTCGTCCCGCGGACTTTGAATTCATCCCCGGCGCGCCCGAGGCCATCGCGCGGCTCAACCGGGACGGCTATCTGGTCGTGGTCGTGACCAATCAGTCGGGGGTGGCGCGCGGCTTTTTCGGCATCGAGGAGGTCCGGCTGCTCCATGAGCATTTGCAGCGCCGGCTTGCCGCCCAGGGGGCCGCCGTCGACGCCTTCTATCTTTGCCCGCACCATCCCGAACAGGGGCTTGGCCCCTACAAGATCGACTGCGATTGCCGCAAGGGGCAGCCCGGCATGCTGCTCCAGGCGGCGGCGGAACACGGCATCGATTTGACCCGCTCCTTCATGGTCGGCGACAAGCTGGCGGATGTGCAGGCCGGGCGCCGCGCCGGATGCCGTTCCTTGCTGGTTCTCACCGGGTACGGACGCGAGGACGCGAAAAAGTTGCAGCCCGGGGAGGCCGTGGTCGTCGCGGATCTTTCCGCGGCGGTGGATTACATTCTGCAAACAGGGGAAGATCTGGCATGAAACCAACCATGGACAAGATTCTCGTCACCGGCGCCGCTGGTTTCATCGGCTATCACCTGTGCGAACGGTTGCTCGGGGAAGGGCATGAGGTGGTCGGTCTGGACAACCTCAATGATTATTACGACGTCTCGCTCAAGCAGGCGCGCCTGGCTCGGCTGGAGGGGCGGGACGGCTTTCGCTTCGTGCGCCTCGATCTGGCGGATCGCACCGGAATGGCGGCGCTGTTCGCCCGCGAGGGTTTCACCCGCGTGGTCAACCTGGCGGCCCAGGCTGGGGTGCGCTATTCCCTGACCAACCCCCACGCCTACATCGACAGCAACCTGGTCGGTTTCATCAACATCCTCGAAGGCTGCCGGCACAATCAGGTCGAACATCTGGTCTACGCCTCGTCGAGTTCGGTCTATGGCGCCAACACGGCCATGCCCTTTTCCATTCACGACAACGTCGATCACCCCGTGTCGCTCTACGCCGCCAGCAAAAAGGCCAACGAGCTGATGGCCCACACCTACAGCCATCTCTACGGCCTGCCGACCACGGGGTTGCGCTTCTTCACCGTCTACGGACCTTGGGGGCGGCCGGACATGGCCCTTTTCCTGTTTACCCGCGCGATTCTCGCCGGGCGGCCCATTGACGTCTACAACCATGGGCGCATGCAGCGCGACTTCACCTACATCGACGACATCATCGAAGGCGTAACCCGCGTGACCTTTCGCACCGCGACGGCCAATGCCGTGTGGCGCGGCGATGCCCCCGATCCCGGCACCAGCGCCGCGCCCTATCGGCTGTACAACATCGGCAACAACAATCCGGTGGAATTACTGGAGATGATCGGCATTCTGGAGCAGGAACTGGGTCGCGAGGCGCAAAAGAATCTCATGCCTTTGCAGCCCGGGGATGTGCCGGCGACCTACGCCGACGTCGACGATCTGATGCGCGATACCGGCTTTCGTCCGGCGACCCCCCTGGCCGAGGGCATCCGGCGCTTTGTCGGCTGGTATCGGGATTTCTACAAAATCTGAACGATTTTTCCGGTTTACTCAAAAAAAGGCCGTCGCAATTTGAATGCGACGGCCCTTTTTTTTGGGGGGTGTGGTTGATCCTCAGCCGGCGTGTTGCACCACGAATTCTCGCACCGCCTCGACGGCGGCGGGGATGACCTGGCAGCGTTTGGGTTTGTCTTCGATGCCTTCCAGGGAGGTGGGGCGTTGCGGATCCTGGCCGATGGCCTGGCGCACGGCGTCGCCGAATTTGGCCGGGTGGGCTGTGGCCAGGCAGATCACGGGGCATTCGCCGCCGGAGAGTTCCTGGGCCGCGCGCACGCCCACGGCGGTGTGGGGATCGAGAACATAGCCGGTTTGCTCCTGGAAGGCGCGGAGCGTGGCTAGGGTTTGCGCATCATCCACGGCCAGGGCGGCGAAATCGGCCTGAATCCGCGTCTGCTGCTCGGTGCTGAAGCTCAGGCGGCCCTGGGCGCGGAAATCGGCCATGGCCTGGGTGACGGCGGCGCCGTCCTCGCCGAGCAGGTAGAAGAGATAGCGCTCGAAATTGCTGGCGATCTGGATATCCATGGAGGGCGACAGCGTGGTGGCGACCTGGCCCAGGGAGTAGTCGCCGTCGCGCACCATGCGCGCCAGGATGTTGTTTTCATTGGTGGCGAGAATCAGTTGCCGGATGGGCAGACCCATGCGTCGGGCGATGTAACCGGCGAAAATGTCGCCGAAATTGCCCGTCGGCACGGAAAAACTGACCTCGCGGCAATCGGTGAGACGCTGCACGCGGCCGAAGGCGTAGAAGTAATAGACCACCTGCGCCAGCACCCGCGCCCAGTTGATGGAGTTGACGGCGCCCAGGGCGTACTGGTTCTTGAAGGCGACGTCGCCGAAGATCTCCTTGACGATGGCCTGGGCGTCGTCGAAGGTGCCTTCCACCGCCAGATTAAAGACATTCGGGTCGGTGACGGTGGTCATCTGCAGTTCCTGAATGGGCGAAACCTTGCCGTGGGGATGCAGAATGAAGATGTTGATGTTTTGCTTGCCGCGCACCCCGGCGATGGCGGCGCTGCCCGTGTCGCCCGAGGTGGCGCCGAGAATGTTCATTTTTTGACCGCGCTCGGCGAGCAGGTACTCGAAAAGGTTGCCGAGAAACTGCAGGGCCACGTCCTTGAAGGCCAGGGTCGGGCCATGGAAGAGTTCCAGGATGTAAACCCCGTCCTCATGGACCACCGGAGTGATTTCGGGATGCGTGAAGCTTCGGTAGGAGCGCTCGATGAGGGTTTTCAAGTCGGCGGAGGGCAAATCGCCGGCGTAGAGAGAGATGATCTGGAAGGCCAGTTCCGGATAGGCCAGGCAACTCAGGGCCTGGATGTCGCCGGGGCTCAGGCTGGGAATGGTTTCGGGCAGCAACAGGCCGCCGTCGTCGGCCAGGCCCATGAGAACCGCATCCTTGAACGAAATGCCGCTGACTCCGCCGCGGGTGCTCTGGTAGCGCATGCAAATGTCTCCTCGGGGGTGAATTTCGCGGCCACTATAGCAGAACAGGCAAAAAACGGAAAAAAAATCAGCGCATGAAAAAGGGGGAGCCGAAGCTCCCCCTTGTCGTGTCGCTTAAGGGCTTTCGCTCCCCGGATCAGACCTTGTCCGCCAGGGTCTCCTGCACGTCGACCACGGCCACCGCGGCCATGTTGACGATGTCGGCGACGCTGTCGCCGCGCTGCAGGACGTGAATCGGCTTTTTCATACCCATGAGGATGGGCCCGATGGTTTCGGCGCCGCCGAGTTTGTTGAGCATTTTGTAGCAAATGTTGCCCGATTGCAGGTCGGGGAAGATAAAGACATTGGCATCGCCCTTGAGTTGGGAGAAGGGATACTGTTTTTCCATGATCTCCGGATCCAGGGCCACGTTGGCCTGCATTTCACCATCGACGATCAGATCCGGCGCCCACTCCTTCACCAGCTTGGTCGCCTTGGCCACCTTGTTGGTCAATGGATGCGGCGCGCTGCCGAAGTTGGAGAAGGACAGCATGGCGATGCGCGGCTTGACGTCGAAATAACGGGCCTTGGCGGCCGTCAGGATGGCCGTTTCCGCCAATTCTTCCGCCGTCGGTTCGATGG
>NZ_JAUVWH010000176.1 GCF_030604225.1 Geoalkalibacter sp. | reverse complement strand
GTGCAATGCCTGGAAAGCACCATCAACATCGTCTGGAATGAAATCAAGTACAAGGCCGAACTGGTGCGCGATTACGAGGATCTGCCGCCGCTACTGTGTCATCCGCAGCAATTGGGGCAGGTGTTCATGAACCTGCTCGTCAATGCGGCTCAAGCCATTGACAAGCGCGGAACCATCAAGATTCGCGCCCGTCATGAGGAGGGTCGGCTGAAGGTTGCGATCAGCGATTCGGGGTGCGGTATCGCGCCCGAACATCTGGCGAAACTCTTTGATCCGTTTTTCACCACCAAGGAGGTCGGCAAGGGCACCGGTCTCGGCCTCTCCATCGCCTATGAAATCATCAAGAAGCATGGCGGAGAAATTCAGGTGGAGAGCGCCCCTGGTTGTGGTTCGACGTTCACCATCTCCCTGCCGGTCGCCGCGTCCACAACGGCCGGCGCGTCCGTGAAACCCGGAGGCGCGCCATGACGCAGCCGCGTTTGCAAACCCGTCTCGCCGCGTCCGTGTGTCTGCTGCTGCTGGTCGTTCTCGGCGTTTTGGGATGGGCGGCCCTAAGGTATTTCAAGCAGGAGATCAAAGGTACGATCAGCGAACATCAGTACGCCATGGCGACGGCCCTGGCCGTGGAAATCGATGAAAAACTGATGTTGGCGCAAGGCGGTCTGGTCGCCGTTGCGCGAAACATCCCCCGCGATCCTTCGCGTTCGCAGGATTCTCTGCGGCATCACACCTTCGCCCAGACGATTTTTGAAAACGGCCTGGCCTTGATGTCGCCCGAGGGGAAACTGCTCGCCCTGTATCCCCACGAACCAGAAATGTTTGAGAAGGATTTCTCCGATCGAGAGTACTTGCGGGAAACCCTGAACACGGCGCGGCCCTATATCTCCAAGCCTTTTTTCAGCAAGCGCGGCCACGCACCGCCCATCGTCATGCTCACCGCGCCGGTGTTCGATGAAAACGGAAGAATTCGCGCCGTGCTCCTTGGCAGCCTCGATCTGAGCAAGAGCAATTTTATCGGAAAACTGGCGGATACCCGCATCGGCGAATCGGGGTATGTGTTTCTCTTCACCTCCGATCGCACCATGGTCATGCATCCCGATAAAAGCCGCATCATGCGGCAGGATGTGCCGCCAGGGGTCAATCCTCTTTTCGACCAGGCCCTGGAAGGCTTCGAGGGTAGCGGTGAAACGGTCAACTCGCGGGGCGTTCCCATGCTGGCCAGTTTCAAGCAGCTCAGCGCGACGGATTGGATTCTTGGCGCCACCACACCCCTCAAGGAAGCCTACGCTCCCGTTGAACGTGCCCGTCAGGCCCTGTTGTTGGCCATGACCGGCACCGCCCTGGTTGCCATGCTGGTCGTCTGTGTTTGCACCGAACGGTTGACGGCGCCGCTGCGGCGCCTGACTCGCCATGTACAAGGCATGGCTGACAATCAAGGTCAGGCGCGAGTTTTCCACGGCGGCGGCGGCGATGAGATCGGTACCCTGGCCAAGGCATTCAACCATCTGATTGCCGAAATCGACCGCGAGGCGCAAGCCCTACAGCAGAGTGAGGCCTTGCTCGCCGAGGCGCAACGCATGGCCGCCATGGGGCATTGGCAGGTCGAAGTCGGTACGGGAAAGCTGCACTGGTCCGAGGAGATGTATCGCATTACAGGTCTTTCGCCGGATCAGGCTCCGTTGACGCGCGAGGATTTTTTTGCCCGGGTGCATCCGGAAGATCTGCCGGCCTTGCGCGAAACAGCCGAGGCCGCTTTCAACCACGGCGGGCGTTTTGTGGTCGAGCATCGTCTGGTGCGCCCGGACGGAGAAATTCGTCTGGTGCATACCCAAGCCGAGATGTTTCGCGACGATCAAGGCCAACCCTTGCGAATATTCGGTACGGTTCAGGACGTGACCGAACGCAAGCGCGCCGAGTCCGAACTTCAGGATCTGCTTGCCGCCATGGCCGTGAAAAACCTGCAACTGGAACAGGCCTACAAGGAACTCAAAACAACCCAGAGCTATCTGAGGCAACAGGAAAAAATGGCGGGCCTCGGGCAGTTGGCCGCCGGCGTCGCGCACGAAATCAACAATCCCCTGGGCTATATCTCCAGCAATCTCGTGACCCTTGAAAAATATCTGGGTCGATTGACGGACTACATCGCGAAACTGGAGACATTGTTACGCGGCCTGGATGCCGGCGCCGAACTGGGCACGCAGCGCCAGGCCCTTAAAATCGACCATATTCTCCAGGATGTGCCGGCCCTGCTCGGCGAATCTAGGGAAGGGGCCGAGCGCGTCAAAAGAATCGTTCAGGACCTCAAGAGCTTTTCCAGGCTCGATCTGGGCGAACCCGTGGCCGCCGATCTGTTGCAGTGCCTGGAGAGCGCCATCAACATCGTTTGGAACGAAATCAAATACAAGGCTGAACTGGTTCGCGATTTTGAGCAACTTCCGCCCCTGGTGTGTCAGCCCCAGCAACTCGGGCAGGTTTTCATGAACTTGCTGGTCAACGCCGCTCAAGCCATCGACAAGCGAGGCATCATCGAGGTTGCCGCTCGACAGGAGGACGCCTGGGCCTGTGTCTCGGTACGCGACAACGGCTGCGGCATTCCCTCCGAGATCCTGGGCAAGCTCTTCGATCCTTTCTTTACCACCAAGGAAGTCGGCCAGGGAACCGGGCTGGGCTTGTCCATCGCCTATGAAATCATTCAAAGCCACGGCGGAGAAATTCGCGTGGAAAGCGAGGTGGGCCGGGGGGCCACCTTTACCGTACGACTGCCTTTGATTGGGGTGAACCCAGCAGAGTGCGGCTAATCATCCATGAGGGGGATAAATCATGGGCAATTCCATGGGGTTGGACAAGGTTCCGCCCATGCCGGGAAAGGAAGGCGAGGCCGCGTGTCTGCGTCAAAAGCTGGAACAAACACAGGCCGACTTGAAGGATTACCAGGCGCGGATACTTCAGCAGGAAAAATTGGCCGCCATCGGCCAACTGGCCGCCGGGGTGGCCCACGAGATCAACAATCCCGTGGGATTCATCACCAGCAATCTCCATTCCCTGCGCAAGTATCTAGACAAGCTCACCGAGTACATCGGCGTTCAGGATGAACTGATCGGCCATTACGACAATCCGGCGGCCCAGGAGCGTCTGAGGGCCGCGAAAAAGGCCCTCAAAATCGATTTCGTTCTGGAGGACATCGAACATCTGCTCGGCGAATCCATCGACGGTGCCCAGCGCGTCAATCGCATCGTTCAGGGCCTCAAGAGCTTTTCGCGAGTCAGCGACAATGAAGTGAAGGCCATCGATCTGGAGCAGTGCCTGGAAAACACCCTGAACCTGGTGTGGAACGAAATCAAATTCAAGGCAAAAATGGTGCGCGACTATCAGCCCCTGCCACTGGTGCCCTGCTGCGAACAGCAAATGGCGCAAGTGTTCATGAATCTGCTGGTCAACGCCGCGCAAGCCATCGAGCAGCAAGGCTGCATCACCCTGAGCACGCGCTATGAACACGGCTGGGTTTCGGTTGCCATCAGCGATACCGGAGGGGGTATCGCGCCTGAGCACCTGGACCGTCTGTTCGAACCGTTTTTCACGACCAAGGAGGTCGGCCAGGGCACGGGGCTGGGGTTGGCGATTGTGCATGACATCATTCAGAAACATGGCGGCGACATCAAGGTCGGCAGCACGCCGGGTCGGGGTACCTGCTTTACCTTGCGGTTGCCGGCGACAACCGAGGGGGAAGGTGCGCATGGCTGAGAAGATAAAGATTCTTTGCGTGGACGACGAAAAAAATGTACTGCGCGCCTTGCAGCGGGTGTTTCTGGACGAGGACTACGAACTGTTCGCCGCTCTCTCCGGTCCCGAGGGGCTGGAGATCCTGGAGGCCGAGGACGGTATCCAGGTGGTGATTTCGGATTACCGCATGCCGGAGATGACCGGAGTCGATTTTCTTCACGAAGTCTGCCGCCGACGTCCCGATACCGTAAGAATCGTTCTGTCCGGCTACGCGGACACCGCCGCGGTGGTGGACGCCATCAATCAGGGCCAGATTTACAAGTTCATTCCCAAGCCCTGGAACGACGACGAACTGCGAGTGACCATCGCCAACGCGCTGGAACTCTACTTTTTGCACGCCCGAAATCGACAATTGATGGCTGAATTGCGCGACTCCAATGAGGAGTTGCGTCTTATGAACGACAATCTGGAACACCTGGTCAATGAACGCACCGCCGAACTGGTGTTCCGCAACCGGGTGCTGACCGGGGCGCAGAACATGCTGCACGCCTTGCCACTGGGGGTGGTCGGCATCGACAGGGACGATCAGGTGGCTTATTGCAACCAGCAGGGGTGCACCCTGTGCGACACCGTTGATTTCGTGGCCATGGGCAGCGATCGCCATGACGCCTTGCCCGCCGCTCTTAACGACTTTATCGATGTGCTTCGCGGGCGCGAACAGCACGAGGGCCTGGTCGTCATCGGCGACGAAACTCTCCATGTCAAAGGGGTGCATATGGTCTACGGTGAGCAGCAAGGGCTGATTCTGACCCTGGATCGGGGGAATGAAAATGAATGAAACCATTTTGTTCGTCGATGACGAACCGAATGTGCGTAACGCCATGCAGCGACTGTTTTCCGACAGCGAGATCAACGTGGTGCTCGCCGCCGATGGGCCGGAGGCTTTGTCGGTCCTCTGCTCCCAGCCCGTGGCCGTCATGGTGGCCGACCACCGCATGCCGGGCATGAGCGGCACCGAATTGCTGGAGAGGGCGCGCGATCTGTCCCCGGAGACCGTGCGGGTCATGCTGACCGCCCACGCGGATCTGCAAACGGCCTTGGACGCCATCAACCAGGGCGAGGTCTTTCGTTTCGTGCTCAAGCCCTGGGAAAACGAACATCTGCAAGCCGTGGTGGAGGAGGGGCTGCTCCGGTATCGCCTGATCCTGGCCCTGCG